>CAZFRW010000006.1:0-46462 GCA_964521515.1 uncultured Thermococci archaeon | reverse complement strand
CTTTTTTACCATTGTTTTATTTTGTTGATGGTTTTTATTCAAGCTTTGAGATTACCTATGCCGTACTTATGAATTTTACAAGTAATGCAACAATGCAGGATTTGTTATTACAAGTTAATCCTTCTTACGGTATGGCCGCTATGATTTTGGCTTTAATAGTTGCAGGATTCTTCTTGCTTGTGATTGGTGGATTACTGGCAATCATAAAAAAATCTGGAGGCTCTGTTGCAGGACCTGGAGGAATGATAGTACTAACAATAGCTGGTTTTCTTTATGCCGGTGCATTAATATTTGGACTTCTAGGAATAGGATTTTATTTGGGTTGGGTGGGCGCCATCCTATGTATAATTGGTGGTGCAATTTCTCCTGATAAAGATAAAAACAAAATTAATGTTTCTGTTAATCAGCAGCAGAATGTTACAACTACTGGCACACCCATAAGCTCAACACAAAATACTTCCGACATTAAGTTTTGTAATAAATGTGGGTCTCAAAACAAGAGTGACACTTTATTTTGTACTAATTGTGGGAATAGATTATAATTTTGTTCTTTTTTTATTTATATATTTTTAATTATTTGATTTACGAATTTCGTAAAATGATACATATTATCCCCACGAAGGGAAACATTTATTAGTTATTGCTATTTCTTTTTAACATACTTCCACACGGAAGTACGAAAACGGAGGTATTAAAAATGAAGAGAATAGGACAAATAAGCATTGTAATACTCTTGATATTCGCTGTTGTTGCGGCCAGTGGATGCACTGGTACAAAAAGTAAAAAATTAATAGAAGAAGGATACCTTACTATTGGAACTGAAGCACAGTACCCGCCTTTTGAAATAAGAAAGGCTGACGATAGTTTCTACGGTTTTGATATTGCTTTAGGTGAAGCATTGGCTAAAGAACTAGGACTTAAACCAAAGTTTGTAGATACTGATTTTGCATCAATTATCGCATCATTAAATGCAGGTAAATTTGATGTTGCAATGTCAGCAATGACCATTACTGAAGATAGAAAGAAATCTGTCAACTTCTCAGATCCGTACTTTGATGCAGGACTTAGTATGGCTGTTCCAATTAACAGTACAAAACAAACTGTTAATGATTTAAATGGGGCCGTCGTTGGAGTCCAACTTGGAACTACAGGTGACCTATATGCATCTGAGCTCAAAAATATAAAAGAAATTAAAAGATATGCTCACGCACCAGACGCTTTTCTAGACATGAAAAATCAAAAAGTAGACGCCGTAATTAATGATGACGTTGTTAACAAGCCTATTATTGCAAGTGACCCTACATCATTCAAGGTCGTCGGTGATCTATTAACAGTAGAGCAGTATGGGATTGCAGTTCCTAAAGAAAATGAAGATTTACTTTTGAAAATAAATGCAGCACTTAAAAAGCTCAAAGAAAATGGAACATATGATCAGATCTATGAGCAGTACATAGTTAACTGGTCTGAAGAATAAACAAAAAAAAGGTGACCAAAGTGGCGGGACTTGGATTTAATTTTGATTTATTTTTAACAATACTACCTGAATTACTGAGAGGCGCATCAATAACTATACAACTAACTGCATTCTCTGTGGGCATAGGAACTTTAATTGGGCTTTTTGTAGGTATTGCAAGGATATCCCAATACAAGATTTTCAGTGTGCCTTCTGCGCTTTATGTAGAAATTATCCGAGGAACGCCACTTTTGGTCCAAATAATGATAATATACTATGGATTACCTGCCTTAGGTGCAAATCTTGATCAGTATAGTTCGGGTATACTGGCTTTATCTATTAATAGCGGCGCATATATTGCTGAGATATTCAAAGCAGGCATTAAATCAATTAAAAAGGGACAGACTGAAGCCTCAATTTCGTTGGGATTAAACTATATGCAGACGATGAGATACGTTATATTACCTCAAGCGACTAGGAATATACTTCCTGCTTTAGGTAATGAATTTATTGCATTATTAAAGGATTCGTCACTTGTTTCAGTCATAGCTATATCCGAACTTTTAAGGAGAGGTATGATAGTGTATTCAAGAACTTATGATGCGTGGACACCTCTTTTAGGTGTTGCTTTAATATATCTTTTAATAACTATACCATTGTCAAGAGCAGTTCAATATATAGAGAAGAGGTGGGAAATCCATGATTAAAAAGGATCCTATTAGAAGAAAAAAATCAGAAACATTGAAAAACACCTCAAATGGAAATATAATGATAAAAATGACTCATGTCAAAAAATCATTTGGAGATTTAGTAGTTTTAAAAGATATAAATCTTGAGATAAAAAAAGGTGAAGTGCTAGTCCTTCTCGGACCTTCTGGTTCTGGAAAGAGCACCTTGATTCGATGCATTAACAGATTGGAGAAAATAGATCAAGGCGAAATTATATTAGAGGGAATGGATATTTACTCCCCAGAAATGGATGTTCATAAACTTAGGACAAAAGTTGGTATGGTCTTCCAACAATTCAATCTTTTTCCCCATATGAGAGTCATAGATAACATAACACTCTCTCCCACCCTAGTCAAAAAAGTTTCTAAAAGTAAGGCAAAGAAACAAGCTTTAGAGTTATTAACAAAAGTAGGCCTTGATGATAAATATAACTCTTATCCTCACGAACTTTCTGGTGGCCAACAACAACGAGTTGCAATTGCAAGAGCTCTTGCTATGAATCCTGATGTGATGCTATTTGATGAAGTAACTTCTGCTTTAGACCCAGAACTTGTAAAAGGCGTTCTTGAAACTATGAAAGAGCTTGCAAAAATGGGTATGACTATGATAGTTGTTACACATGAAATGGGATTTGCAAAAGAAGTTGCGGATAGAGTTATTTTTATGGATGAAGGGTACATTGTTGAAGAAAATGAACCAAAAGAAATATTTGAAAATCCTCAAAATCCAAGAACTCAGGCTTTTATCTCAAAAATATTATAATTAATTTATTTTTTGAGGGATTATGAAAAATAAATCATTAATATTAAGCTTAACATTAATTATTATAATCTCAACTTTATGTTGTGTAAATCAAGGAAAAAAAAATAATTTAGAAAATAAAGATATATTGTATCAATACTCTACGCTTGAAGCACTTTTAGAAGGAATTTATGATGGTGACATGACTTTTGGCGAACTTAGAGAACATGGGGATTATGGCCTTGGGACGATAAATTCCCTAGATGGAGAAATGATACAGGTTAATGGAAAATTCTATCAAGTTAAAGTCGATGGGATAGCGTACCCAGTTGCAGATAATGAAAAAACTCCTTTTGCGATAGTTACCTTTTTTGATATAGATAAGTCAATTAAAATAAATGATGCTTTAGATTATAATCAATTCACAGATTATATTGACAATAACCTTCCTACAAATAATTTATTCTACCTAATCATAGTCGAAGGTAATTTTGATTTCATAAAAACTAGAAGCGTCCCTAGGCAAGAAAAACCCTATGCCCCACTAATCAACGCAATAGAAGAGCAAAGATTTTTTGAATTTAATAATGTGAAAGGAACCTTAGTAGGATTTAGGATACCAGATTACATTGGAGCTATGAATGTGCCTAAATACCATTTTCATTTCTTAACAGAAGACAAAAAAGCCGGAGGCCATGTTATTGAATTAAGGATCCATGACCAAGAGGTATATATTGACTACACTAATTGCTTTTATATGACTGCGCCGGATAACGAGGATTTTTATAATTTAAATTCTGGTAATGATAGAGAAAAAGAGATTAATATTATAGAGAAAGGCGAATAATAATCTCTTGTCTAATTAAACTATGTTTTTACACTATATCCTTACCTTATACCTTTAAAAGTAATATATTATTAATCATAAACATAAAAGGGATATTATGGATGTTAAAGAAGCTATATCAAAAAGAAGGGCTTATAGGTCATTAGGACCTGTAGAAATAGTACCAGATATCGTTAATTCTCTAGCAGAAAGTGCAAGACTCTCTCCTTCTTGCTTCAACAATCAACCATGGAGGTATATATTCATCACAAAACCGGAGGTACTTAAAAACATGCAATCTGCTCTTTCAATAGGGAATGATTGGGCAAAAGCAGCCTCGATGATAATCGTTGTCTTTTCTAAAAAAGAGAATGACTGTTTAATAAAAGATAGGGAATATTACTTATTTGACACTGGGATGGCAACTGCTTTCATTATTTTAAGGGCAACTGAACTTGGATTAGTTGCGCATCCAATAGCTGGCTACAGTCCCAAGAAAACAAGAGAGATTTTAGGAATACCTGATGAAATGAATGTTATTACCCTCGTTATAGTGGGAAAACATTCACCTCAAATGAATCCTTTAATGAGTGAAAAACAAAAAGAAGTCGAAAAAGAAAGACCTCAAAGGTTGACCTTGGATAAATTTGTTTTTATGAATAGATACGATAATAAAAACATATAAATTCATAGTGAAAATCCCCTATCTTTTAAGAATTATAAAATCAATTAGAGTAAAACTTGAAGAAATTAAGTCTTTAAAATTCCCAAATATCGAAATAATAAAGACCAAGTAAACTTATATATATGCAAAAATTATAACGACCAGAAGATAAAAAAGAGATTGATGGTATCCAAAAATATTTATAAAAGAAGGGGGTTATCAAATGGAAGATATTTCTATTGTTCTTTGTGGGGAAGCAGGACAAGGCATCGAAACTATAGAAGAGATTTTAACTAGAATACTGAAGGCTTCAAGATACAATATATTTGCTACAAGAGAATACATGTCTAGAGTAAGAGGTGGGATAAACTCTACGGAGATAAGAGTGTCCACAAAACCGATTAGAGCTTATGTCAATAGAATTGATTTATTATTTGCTTTAAGTGACAAATCACTCGATCACTTAGAAAATAGAATCTCAGAAAATACAGTAATATTTGGTGATAAAGAGATTATAGGCGATATACAAAATGTAGTAGACCTTCCACTATCAAAAACTGCTAAGAAGATAGGCAATATTCTTTATACTAATACGTTGACAGCTGGAGTAATATGTGGGCTACTTGAAATCTCTGAGTACGATTTAAGAAATTTTATAACAAAATTCTTCGAAAATAAAGGAGAAGTTGTAATAAATAAAAATCTTGAAGCTATTGGTGAAGGATATGAATTAGCTAAAAAAATAATAGAATCCCGAGATATTGTAAAAGTCAAAAAGAGTGATGAAATAGGAAAGTATATAGATAAAGATATCTTAATTTCCGGTAAAGATGCAGTTGCACTTGGGGCTCTTGCGGGAGGGTGTAACTTTATTTCTGGGTATCCAATGTCGCCTGCAACTGGAGTTCTTTCTTTTATGTCTGTTCATTCAAAAGAATTCGAAGTTATTGCTGAACAATCAGAAGATGAAATAAGTGCAATTAATATGGCCATTGGATCTTGGTATGCAGGCGGTAGAGGAATGACTACAACGTCTGGCGGGGGATTTGCTTTAATGGAAGAAGGAGTAAGTCTAGCAGGTATGACTGAAACTCCAGTAGTTATCCATATAGGCCAAAGACCCGGTCCTGCTACAGGGCTCCCAACAAGAACGGAACAAGGCGATCTTGATCTGGCGTTATATGCAGGCCATGGTGATTTTGCACGAGTGTTATTATCTCCAGGCAGTATTGAAGACTGTTATTATTTAACAAAATATGCTTTTTCTGTAGCGGATAGATTTCAGATACCTGTTTTTGTTTTAACAGATCAGTACCTATTAGATTGTCAGTATAATATACCTTCTTTAGATCACAACAAATATGGGATAAAAAAGTATGTAGTAAAAACAGAAAAAGATTATCAAAGATATCAGTTTACAAAGACAAGTATATCTCCTAGAGGTATCCCCGGCTTTGGGGAGGGTCTTGTCATACAAACAGGCAATGAACATGATGAAATTGGACATACAACTGAAAATGCAACTCTAAGGAAGAAGATGGTTGAAAAAAGATTCAATGAAAAACTTAATCTATTGAAAAATGAAGTTATTTACCCAGAACTTCTTGGCGGAAAGGCATACAAGTTTCTGCTAATAGGCTGGGGGTCCACTAGAAACGTTATTGAAGAAGCGTTAAAACAATTGAAAGAGCCTAGACTCGGATTTTTATATTTTAAACAGTTGTATCCGCTGCCAAGGGAAATTATGGGATATCTAATTAACGCCCAGAAAGTTATTGCAATAGAGAATAACGCTTCAGGACAATTTGCAAATCTCGTAAAAAGAGAAACAGGCTTTGATATCAAATATAAGATATTAAAATATGATGGTAGACCATTTTCTGTTGAAGAAGTTAGAGCAAGAATAAAAGATATTCTGGAGGAATAAAATGGAAGCTAAAGATTTTGATTTGCAAAATATTGATATTTCGTGGTGCCCCGGATGTGGTAACTTTACCCTATTGAGAATATTAAAAGAAACATTTGCAGAACTTCAAATAAAACCTGAAAATCTTGCAGTTATTTCTGGAATTGGTCAGTCCTCAAAAACTCCTCACTATTTTAAGACAAACACTTTCCACACTTTACATGGAAGAGCCGTACCTATAGCAACTTCAGTAAAAGCAATTAATCCAAATCTCACTGTGATAGCGGAAGGTGGAGATGGAGATATGTACGGAGAAGGTGGAAATCATATAATTCATGCAATAAGGAGAAATCCAAATATTACAAATATAATTCATAATAACATGGTTTATGGTCTAACTAAAGGACAGGCGTCCCCCACTACAATGCTAGGAGTTAAGACTACACTTCAAGTAGATGGCGTTATCCTTGAACCTTTCAATCCTATTGCTATTGCGATTGCACTAAACGCTTCATTTGTGGCCCGTGCTTTCGTTGGAGATATCGAGAAAACAAAAGAAATACTAAAAAAAGCAATTTCCCATAAAGGATATGCCATAGTAGATATATTTCAACAATGCCCTTCATTTAACAAAATAAACACATTCGAATGGTTTAAACATAATACATATTACCTTGACGATAAACACGACCCCTACGACAGGATTGAGGCCTTTAAGCGATCTATTGAAACAGAAAAGTTACCGCTTGGTATTTTTTATATAAACAATAAAAAATCATTTGAAGAAAATATTGGGCTATACGATGAGAAAAAAGATCCGTTATGCTTCAGAGAAAGAGAGCAGGATAAAATACAAAAATTTATAGACTCTAGAATGCGTTAAGTAATTAAATAATTGACAAAAGTCTTTTATACTTACTTAATTTTTTCAAGTTAGGTGATAAAATAGCTACAAAGAAAAAGAAGAGTGTTACCGAGAAAAAAATAACTAAGACTAGTAAGACTTCATCTAAAAAAGCCGTTTCTACTAAAACAAAATTAACTGAATCCATGGTAGCGCCTAAAAGTAAGGCTAAGGCCCAAAAGACAAAGATCGATAAGGCCAATAAAAATGTTTTAGAAGAGCAGAAAACCCAGATTTATAACGATTCAAAAATTAAAGCAAGCGCAACAAAAAAAGAAGAATCATTCCTGAAAGACAAGAAAAAGATGACTATAGTCGGTGCAGTTGCACTACTGTTAGTAATTGCTGGGATAACCGGATTTATGCTAACTCGGGAAAATGAAACAGATAAAGTTGAAGAGGCAGTAAAACTAAATATTGAATATTATAATACTAGAAACATCGATGCATACTACGATCTTGTATCCCAAAATTCAAAGGCCCAGTATAATATCAAACTAGAAGATATTGCGAATTTATTAAACAAAGTCCAATATGACGGAAGAACTATCACTTTGGTCAACATAAGCCAGATAACAATACAAGGAGATATTGCCCAAGTCGCAGGAGTCGTTTCAATAAAAGATAATCAAGGGACCCAAACCGCTCAATTTGCTCAGACTTATAGGAAAGAAAACGGCGTATGGAAATACGAACAAAAAATGACAGAATCTACCGAAACTTCTAGTACAGCTCCTCAGTGATAATATTTTTTCCTTTTTCAGAGGGAACAATTTTTAATTTTGCATTTTTAAATTCTTTTTTAATCTCTTTTCCTTCATAAAGTCTATCTAAAAAAAGAGCTAGTGCCGATATTTCTGAATGAGGTTGATTTGTAACAGAAAGATTATAGCTAGATAGCTCATAAATTTCTTTTGGAACTTTTTCAGCCCCAACTACTATCATTAGATTTCTATTTTCCTTAAAAACAAAATCTCTAATTTCATCAATCTTATCTTCGAAGGGAGTTCCATACATAGTCAAGTGCACTGATATTCCGCCAAATTTTTTGAAGGCCTGCTTATATGTTTCAAAATAAACAGAAAAGTCTCCGCCCCACCTCTTAGAAACACTATCTAAACTGCGTTTTATTTTTTCATCTTTTTCCCATATTGAAATTGAATCTGCTCCGAAAGTTCTTGAAACTAATGCTACGTGAGTCGTAATACGATGATCCCTTTCGGGCCTGTGACCAATCCTAAGAACTGTAATGCTCATTTTTTAATCATTGTAGAAGACATTTGTACACCGGGAACTCTTCTAATTGAGCTCGTGAGAATATCAAGTTCTCCTAATTCTTTTACGTTAACCTTGGCAATCATATCATATTCGCCATAGAGTTCATGCACTTCAATGACGTTCTTCATATTAGAAATCTTTTCAATTGCATCCTCTTCCGTTCCAGGTTGCACAACACAGAGTATAAATGCTATCATCTTATCCCTTCTTTTTTAAAGTAGACATATTTTTAAACTTTTTGTATACTATTAATATTTTATTTTGTAAGTATTTGATAATACTCAGGTTTTCTATCCTCAAATATATTATTTTTTAGATTAAGGTTTTTATCACGTGCCTTAAACGGATCTATATCTATTTCTATAATCTCTTCTTTTTCCTCAGAGGCTCTGAAGATAATTTTACCATCGGGCCCAGTTATCTGGCTTTGACCTATAAATCTTAGACCTCTTTCATCACCTACCCTATTTGAAGTAATCACAAAAACTCTATTTTGTAAGCATATTGTTTTCATTGCCTCTGGACAGTATGGCATGACTAGATTTGCAGGATGGCATATAATATCTGCACCCATTAAGGATAGAGTCCTTGTTGATTCTGGAAAGAACCAGTCGAAGCATATCATTACACCCAATTTTACCCCGTCTACCTCAAATAATTTAAATCCTAGATCCCCTGGGAGAAAGAAATCCTTCTCTTCATAGAAAAGATGTATCTTGCGATATTTGCCTATGTAATTACCTTTGCTCACTATAGCAAGTGAATTAAAAAGATCTTTTTCCGTTTTTTCTGCAAGTCCAAAAACTATGGTTACATTCTTCTCTTTTGAGAATTCTTTTAGCTTTGAAGTAGTATATCCCTCTGGTATTTCTTCTGAGACTTCTAATACTTCCTTATTGCTCTTGAAATTGTATCCAGTATTGAAAAGCTCAGGCAATACAATTAGATCTGCATCGCTCTTTCTCATTAATTTTATTGCATTTTCAACATTCTTTTTAATATCCAGTATTTCAATTTGCATCTGGACAAAACATACTTTCATGAATACATTTTAATTTATTAATTAAAAAGACTTTCTTCCGATAAAAACTATATATCGCCCAAATCGGTTAAAGAGAGGAAAGAATATTAATTTAGGATACAAAGACCCAAGTTTTTTATCATATTTTGAAAAAATATTGTCAATCTCACCTTTAGAATAGTATCTTATCCTTACTGATATCTTCTTCCCTCCTGAAAATACAGATATCTTCCCTTTTCTTTTTTTTATTGCCTTGAATGGATTTTTACCGTTTTTTAATGATTTTGATATCCAAGAAATGTTGTATATATTACCTACGGTAAAAATCAATCGCCCATCTTTTTTAAGACAGGAATCAACAGATTCCCTAAAATTAGAGATATTTGCGTGGTTCAATGCACCAAATATCGAAACTACATTGTCAAACGTGTCTTTTTTAAATGGAAGTTTTTCTATATCTGCGACTATGTAATAGTCTCCAGCTTGATTTGATCTAGCCTTTTTGACCATCCCGTAGGAGATATCTGCAGCAATGACTACATGTCCACCTGATTTTAAGATCTTTGAATGGTACCCGGTCCCACAACCTATGTCAAGAGTCAATCCGGTACACAAATTTTTAATAATTTTTTCTTCTTCCGTCCTCATTTCTCTATTTAATCTATCTGAGTACCTAGCATCATAATCCTGTGAAAGTGAATCGTAAAATCTTCTCTTGTCCATTCAATCATATTCAGTAGATTAATTCAGATTAAAGACTTTACGGGTAACCATAATATTTTATAAAGTATTGTTTAAAGTAAATTCTAGAGTGGCTCTAATGATGAAAATAGTATTTTTACTGATTCCAATGATATTGTTTTCCGCCTGCATCAATTTGAATTCTAATCAGACCAAAGAAAAAAATGATGGTATTGTCCATCCGGCAAAATATTCTGTAGTTGAGGCAGATATTCCTCTTACTTATTATGGAAATATTGATGGGGTGGAGCTTGGGTACCAGATTGCCCCTCATAATGTAGCTATGAAATCTCTAGAAGCTTTCTATAAATTCCATGATACCGGAAATGAATCATATAAGGCCAGAGGCTTATACTTAGCAGATTGGCTTTTAGATAATGCAAAATCTAGGAATAACGGAAATTTTGTCGTCTGGGAGTACTCTTATCCCTGGCCATCTTATGACTTGAAACCTGGATGGACGGGTTCATTAAATCAAGCAACTATAATAAAGGCATTGACTTTTGCTCACCTCTATTCGGGGGACAAGAAATATACTGAAATGATAGATAAGGCCCTAAATGCATTTGATGTTGAAGTTAAAGATGGTGGACTTAAAGTTTTGAGGGCAGATGAAGGAAAAATATATGTATGGTACCCCGAGTATGCAAAAGAGAATCCTCCGTATGTCCTCAATGGATTTATTACAGTCATAATTCGTTTGAGAGAGTACTACCTAATCACTACTGACAAGAAAGCAGAAAGATTGTACCAAGAAGGATTAGTTTCACTTGAGCATTACTTGCCAGACTATGATGCCGGAAATAAGAGAAGCTACTACGATGCTCTTGGAAATATGGCTAATGATCACTATCACGAGATGCATATAGCTCAATTAAATTCTCTTTATGAATATACAAAAAATCCAATATTTAAAGAATATAAAGAAAAATGGGAGAGAAACTAATTTAGTAACCTGAATCTTGTCTTTCAGTTGTGTCAAAGCTTTGTTGCTCCCTCTTAATCGATTCTGATATCTTCATACTTTCTTTTTTGAACTCTTCCATTTCCTTTGATATCATCCTATTTTTGATTTCTTCCGGAGGTCCAATTTCTATTATCTTGCCCTCAAGTAAGAAGCAGGATCTATCGCATGCATCGACGACAAAATCTGAATCATGAGTAATTATAATGAAAGTTTCATCAAGATACTCTCTTGTTCTCCTAATTGCGTTAGCTATCTCTTTTGTCCCTCTTGGCTCGTCAAGAATAACTAGATTTGGCTCCTTTACCAATACCTGAGCTAGTGCGACCGTATGTCTTTCACCTTCCGATAATGATTCGGGAGTTTTTGTAAGCAGCTCTTCTATAACATCCTTATCAAACCCAACTGCGTATAAAACATCAGAAGCTTTTTTCCTAGCTATGTCTTGGGGAAGCCTTAATCCAATAGACTCAGTTAGATTTTCTAGAACAGTTTTACCAGGGTATAGGGAATATTCCTGATGAAGAATTCCGATATAAGGTGCCGCCCTTATCCTACCCGAAGAGCCATCTTCTTTCATGTTAATCCATTCATCACCAATTCTCAGTTTAAACTCCCCTTCCTTGAAAGGCATTAAACCCCCGATAATCCTAGACACCGTGGTCTTCCCAGCACCACTCTTTCCAACTATCCCAAATATCTCCTTTTCATTGACTGAAAGTGATAAATTATCGACCGCTTTTATTACACCCTTGGATATTGAATAATAATATTTCTTAACATTATTGAGTGAAATAATCTCGTTACCTGTATCAACGAAGATAGATTTAACTTCTTTTGAAGAATCGGATTTATCTTCAGATATCAGTTCCTTTGAATCCAATTCATCGATTACTTTACCTTTATCAAGAACAAGTGCTCGTTCAGTTACCCTGCCAATTATAGATGATTTTTGTGAGGACACCACTAAACCCTTTTTATCGTTTTTGAATATGCTAATTAGTGTTTTTTCTATTATACCAGATGTTACCGGGTCCAAAGTTTCTGTCGGCTCATCAGCAAATAATACAATTAGATCCAATGCAAGCTGTCTAGCTAAAACGAGTCTTTGTTTTTCCCCGCCAGATAAATCCCTTGCAACATGGGTCATTCTATGCATCAAATTGACTTTTTGAAGGATCTCTATTATTTTCGAGTTTATCTCTTTTTCAGGAAGCTGCATCTCTGAAAAGACCTCATACATATTTTCTAGGACAGATCTCTGACCAAATAGGGCAAATGTCCTTTGGAACATAATTGCAGTCCTTCGCTTTATCATGTTGAAAAATTCTTCATCTTCCCAAAAATCCACTCTTTTCGATATATAGTCTGAATCACATTTTGGACATTTTTTTCCAACGTTACTCGGAAGGGCAATAATATTACATTTTGGGCAGTATGAGAAATTATAGAATACTTTACCTTTAGATGGTTTGTAACCTTTTGTTCCTCTTAAGATGTTTAATAGAACAGATTTCCCGCTGCCTGTGGGGCCATAGAATCCCAATGAATCCCCTTCATAAATATCTAAAGAAATATTATCTAATATAGTTGTATTATCAACAATGAACGAAAGATTCTCTACTTCAATCAGTTTGTATTTCATTTAAATCACTGAAAAATATAGTATTATTAAAAATCTCTCAAATAAAAAGATTTTGATTGTAATGCACATATTAAAACTATGATACTATTTTTTTAAATTAAGAAAATAGAATAAAGCGTATAAAATATAAGGAATAAATTAACTTAATAATTTTACTAATGTTATAACTCATTGTAATATAATCTAGAATTGGCAAATCTTTCTTATATTAAAAACTTTATATTAGATAAATATTTCCCTAATTTTTTCCATATCCTTATAAATATTGAAATCCTCTAGAAAGCATGGGAATTATAAAAAAGATTTTGGTTGTAGGAATCATCATATCGATATTTTTGATATCCTCTCCATTATATTTGACACAATATATGAACTTCAAGGAAAGGAGGAAACATATACACTTCAACCAGGGGAGATTAAGGGATTTTATTATAACGCAGACAAAGGAGATTTATTCAAGATTGATTTTACTGTAACGGGCACTCCAAAAGTGATGATGATAGACAGCATAAACTATAACAAAATTAGTTTATATGAAAGATATGAATATTCGGACCTTCAAAGTGCTAAAGAGCTTCCTATTATATTAGAAACACCGCACAATGGGCAATGGTATTTTGTAGCATTTAACGATACAGACAAACTAGCCATAGTATGGCTAAAAGTTCAAAGAAAATTCTAAGATTTAATCTAATTTTTAATTCATAATTATAAGATTAAAGTTTCTTAAGTTAAACTAAAATGATTTTACTAATTTATATTATCTTCAAGAGAGCTTAAATATATATCATACTTAAACAAGTCAAGCGTTTGGAAGGGATTTTTTGATATCTAAATCAGAAAAAGATTTTGACATAATACTGATTACAGCGGAGTACTACGATGACCATCCATTGTCCCCTTCCGGGGTTATCGCAAGAGTCTTAGATAGTAAAGGTTACAAAGTAGGGATTATAGAAAAACCTCTAAACAAAGAAGATTATCTAAAACTTGGTGCCCCAAAATTGTTCTTTGCAGTAACATCGGGCTCGATAGACAGTATGGTGCATAATTATACACCTCTTAAAAAGGTAAGATCAGAAGATCCACATTCTAATGTATCTTTGATTCCCGATAGAGCATTAATAGTTTACTGTAACAAAATAAAAGAATTATATAAATCCTCTTTGATAGTGATAGGGGGAATTGAAGCCTCAATGAGGAGGTTCGCTCATTATGACTACTGGAACAACGATATTCGAAGAAGTATTATCTTTGATACCAGAGCAAATATTCTAGTTTATGGGAATGGTGAGAAACAAATTCTCGAGATAGCCAATAGAATTGAAAACAATCAGAGCCTTAAAGGAATTCAAGGGACATGTATAATAAGCAAAGAACTAGATAAAGATTTTGAGATTCTACCCTCTTTCAAAGAAGTAAAAGAAGATCCGTCAAAATTCTGTGAAATGCAAAAGGCTCTTTCTAACAATAAGAATCTTGCCCAGCCTTACGATAATAATTATTTACTCCAATATTCGTATCCAGAGTATACATCTGAAGATTTAGATTGGATATATTCTCTTCCATATTCAAGAAAACTTCACCCTGAATCCCTTTTGAAGATGGCAAAGTTTTCTGTTGTTACACATAGAGGGTGTATTGGAAACTGTAACTTCTGTTCCTTAAAACTACACCAAGGAGATAAAATCATTTCTAGGAGCGAGTTATCTATACTAAAAGAGATTGAGGCGTTAACATCAAACAAGGAATTTAAAGGATACATTGACGATCTTGGCGGTCCATCGGCAAATATGTACGGTATGGATTGTAAAGATAAATGCAACTCAGAATGCTTGAATTGTGATAAACTAGATAAAAGCCATAAAAAATTGATTAGGCTTCTACAAAAAGCTAGGGGCATAAAAGGGATTAAGAAGATTTTTGTCCGAAGCGGAATAAGGTACGATTTAGCTATTGAAAGCAAGGAATATATCAAAGAATTATCCGATCACCATATATCAGGGTGTCTTAAAATTGCACCTGAACATTTTTCAGACGTCGTGTTAACCTCAATGAATAAGGACAACTCAAGATTTGATGAATTTGTTTCCTTTTTTGAAAGTATTAATCGAGATAAAAAACAATCACTCAAGTACTACCTAATGGTAGGTCATCCAGGAGATAATGAAAAAGAAATAATGAAATTAAAGAATAAGATTAAAAATCTATCAAATGTAGAAAGTTTTCAGGTTTTCACTCCCACTCCAATGACCAATTCAACTTGTATGTATTGGGCTGGATTCAATCCTATGACAATGGAAAAAGTAGAAGTAATTCACGACTACAAAACAAAAAAGATATTGAAAAGAATAATTTTACACGAGCTTAATAAAAATAAATCTTATACCTAAATTACTCTTTTTGGATCTAAGGATTATCAGTAAATTTTAAATATATTTTTTCACTATAGTAATAGGCGAATATAAAAAATAAAAGGAGTAAGATAATGAGTGAAAAGATAGTAGAGGGTTTTCGAGGGGAATCAAGAGAAATGCATGAAGCCGTCTGTTCAGAGTGTGGCAATATGACAAAAGTACCGTTTAAACCAGATGGCATAAGACCCGTTTATTGTAGAGAATGCTTCAATAAAAGGAAGTCAAGAAAATATTAGTTATATGTAAATTAGCCTCAATAATGGATATGGTTCTTAAACATTATAACAATTAATAAAATACTAAAAGTAATCCCCAAGCGTCATCTGTTTATTTTTAGAAAACTTAAGACTTTCTTCAGTATATCCAAATCCTTTTAAGATCCTCATAACTGCCGGTAAAACCTGATTGTCCATATAATACTCAGCGTCATATTTATAGCCTGCTTTCTTAAAAGATTCAACATCGTAAGACCGATCCCTAACCATTCCGTCTCCACTTTTAACAATAAAAGAAATCATTGACCCCGCTCTAACATCTTCTCCTCTCTCTTTCATACGTTTTGCAACAATTACGTGAGGTCCTATCTGTTTGTAACTAGAAATTGGCATAGTTAGCTGAGTATAAATAATAAGGGAATCTACGGGCGCCTTACCTTCTACGAGCTCTTGGGTAGTTTTTCTGACAATTTCAGCTGCTTTTTCTGGACCTTTCCCTTCTAATATAGTCTTTAAGACAGCTTCTTGTGTTTTTTTTGCAATTTCAGCCCAATCCCTTCTTACTACTTCTAAGCCTTTAGTCACTATATTATTTTCTTTGTCTATAATAGCATATCTTTTCTTTGAAACAAAAAAACCTCGCCTATAATACCCTTGGAATTCAAGTTCCATGAAGTCAGGCAGTGTAGAATTCACTTTATCCCGAAACTCTTTTGATTTTGTCATGTCCTCAGACCCTAATCCTACAAATAAACTATCGGTATCTCCGTAAAGAACATTTAATCCCATTTCTTCGGCAATCTTTATTGCTTTATGAATATACTCTCTACCCCACGAAGCAATGCTAGAAGCCGCCTCTTTAGAGTACCATCTTGAACGTGGATACCCCATATAACCATAAAAAGAGTTAGCAAGAATCTTAAGAGCCCATTGCTGGGATTGGTAGATAGTTTTTTCATTTTTATCAGACGCCTCTTTTAATTTTCTCTTGATTTCAACTCTCCTTTCTATAAGTTCTTTCAATATCTCGGGGATAAATCCTTGTTTGTTGAGGCAGAAATTTACTCCTTCAGGAGAGGTATTATCGCAACAATCACATCCGATAGTATTGGGATCTATGTTATGGGCTATAATTATCGAGGGATATAGAGACCTAAAGTCAAAAACAGCTATGTGTTCATGAAGCCCTTTTTGTGGATCCAAAACAAAACCACCCTCATAAGTATAAGATGCCCTTTCAAGGTATTCACTGCCCTTTGGTTTATTTGGAACTATTGTCTTTTCTTCAAATGCTCTTTTCATTAAAAGATATTCAACCATGTTTGAAGACGCCATTCTTGATATATCAAAAATATTTTGCCCAACTATTCTTGAAAGTTCTATTTCAAGTGGACCTATTGCAGCACCAATCTCTTTTGCAGCTATAGCGTCCTCCATGTTATATAATGCCACAGTTAATAGCCCTTCTTGTGTTCCATCTTCCCAGAACTTATCCATTTCAGCTAGTTGAATTTTACTTTTTTCTTTTCCCAAAAAATGAAGATAGACATTTTCAAGCGTATATTTATTTAGACTAAGAAGTTTTCTGCTCAAGGGATAAAGATCAATATGCACCATTCCAGGTATCTTACTACTATCATTTATTCCTCTTTTGTCAATTCTTATTTCATTTAGGAGGGGATGATTTATTTTAAGTTTTTTCGCTCTTTCATATATGTAAGGAAAATCAAAAGTATCACCATTATAAGTATAAATTATGTCCGGATTGTATTCCAATATTATATCTAAAAATTTTCTTAACATCAATATTTCATTATCTACAATATCTATATAGTCAGCTGTGACTTTTTTATAAGTAATAACTTTATCAAAATCATTGGTAGAAATCCCCATCATTATTATTGGGTCATTTTGAGGATCAGGTTTTGCCTTACAATATACTTCGATATCGAAGGCTAGAACTTTAATTGATAGATTAAGATTGTCAGTAATCTGAAAATTTCTTATAATCGGATGATCTCCTTCTTTTTCTATTTCAAAATCGTAGTATATTGCAGGAACAAGAGTTTTGTCAATGAGAAATCTTCTTGCAAAAGGGATGTCGTATTCGTAAATATCTGCAATATCTTCAATTTCTTTCCTCAAGTTGGGGACGTCTGAGGGATGATTAAAAATTACTTTTATGGCTGAGATCTTATTGCCAAAAAGGTATCTCTGTTCAACAACACAATTTTTTACAGCTAAGAATTTACTCTGCTCTTCTTTTTTTATATTTTCGATTAGTTCCTTTTTAGATTCGATTTCACTCTCATCACAAACGGCCCAAATATATGGTTCAAAGTCTTTGTAAAAAGCTTCTGTTTTTGAATCATTCTTAAGTATTAATCGAACATATGCTTTTTCATTAAATGTTTTGTAATCAGAATCTAAGAGAAACATAAAAATAGCTAGGATTGGCAGTATAAATATGTTATTATAAAAAATATCAACAAATCATAAACGTACAATTATTTTTATACCTATAGAAAAAAGTAATTCTTATAATAGATGTTCTTAACGAATGCTTGAGTCAAAACATAAAGATAAATAAAAAATATATTGAAATCCCCAGAAAATTTTTAATCGAGCAGTCTCTTCTGACCTTCTAGTTTTTGAATTTCTGCAATATTTTGACTTGCTTCAAGGCATCCAAGGTAATTTCCTTCTTTGTCCCTTATTGCATAATATTCTATCATGACCTTTTCCTTTTGTCCATTTTTACCCAATGGTAAGTCTATCCAAAATCGGGCTTTATCCCTTATCCCTTCCTTCATTTCACCAATTATTTTTTCTACTTTATCTAAGCTTCTTTCCGGATGGCATTGTTTAACATCTCTGCCTAGAGCCGCTTCAGGTCTTTTGAATATCCTTGTTTCATGCTTGTTCCATGCTAATACCTTATCGTCTTCATCAAGGACTGAAAATTCAATTGGAATAGTATCCAATATAGACTCTAGAATCTTACCGTCTAGTTTTCCGATCATAATATCCCTTGCCCTAACTAAAATTTATTCATAAAACTTTTGTTTGTTCGGTTGGTCTTGGTACTTTAACTACAAGGAATCTAAATAGTTTATCGCTTTGATTAAGTAATCTATGTGGGATCTTTGCTGGGCTTTCTATTAAGAAATCTTGGGATACTTCTTCTCTTTCATCACCTATCTCAACAATTCCTTTTCCTTCAAGGACATAAAAGAATACATCTACTGGAGTTATATGTTTCAACAAAGATTCGCCAGGTTTTAATGTGATGTGTATGGCCTGGGCTTTTTCTGTGTCATATAACTTTCTTACATCGACCTTATGGGGTGTTTCATTAATTTTTTGTTCACTTACTTTAACAACCTTCATTATATCACCTATTATTTCATTTTTATTGAATCGCTTTTACATTCTTTTTCACATTGATAACATAAAATACATTTGCTGCCATTGATATACAGATTTTTATTATTTAATTCTATTGCTCCAGTTGGGCATATCTTCTTACATAGATTACAATTTGTACAGCTAGACTGATCTATCTCAGGTAAAAATAATCTCCTTAAAGCAGGTAATTTCATCACAAGCCCAAAAGGACATAGATAATTATGCCATAGTTCAGGAACAAAAATAGCCAATATTGGAAATGCAACTATCAAAAATGGTATTTTAATTTTAATTGGCAGATATAGACTTGCTATCTTAATTACAACTAAAGAAAGTAAAATTAGACTTAAAGGTAAGTAAATATATTTTCTTTTTAAAAAATTTGGATAACTTATTCTGTTAATTTTCATTTTGTCTAGTAAATATCCCCAGCCCTTGTCAAAAGCATGGAATGGGCAGAAATATCCGCAAAACACTTTTCCAAAAATTATTGATGCAAAAGAAAAACTTAACATCCATATAAGTAAAATAGATTCATTTTTGTTCTTGATAAAAAATACAAATGCTATTATAGAAATGGCTAAAGTTAGAGTTTGAATTATTCTTCTATTATTCATGTTGTTCAAAATCCGTAGATAAGATATAAATATTTCCATAACTTTAATATATTAAAAGTGTTTCTAAAATACATGGAAATTGAAGAACAGCTAATGAGACTAGGGCTAACAGAATATGAATCTAAGGTAATTGTTTCTACTATTAAATACGGTGAAACTTCAGCAAAAGAAATCTCTTTGAATTCTGGGGTACCTTAC
This sequence comes from uncultured Thermococci archaeon, assembly GCA_964521515.1. GTDB lineage: Archaea > Methanobacteriota_B > Thermococci > Methanofastidiosales > Methanofastidiosaceae > Methanofastidiosum. The sequence continues at coordinate 26,735 of CAZFRW010000006.1, read as the reverse complement.
TCAAGAATATACGATACTATTAATGATTTAGTAAAAAAAGATTGGATAAAGAAAAAAGGAGGTAGGCCCTCTTTGTTTTGTGCCGGAGACATAGATCAAAAAATTAACGATTACCTAAACGAGAACAAAATAATGGCTGAAAAAATTAAATTGAATTTAGAAAACTTATCTGAAAAGAGTCGATATGAACTACTGCCTACAATCAATGTTGAAAGAACTTGGAGAAACTTATTTAGAAAAATTGAGGAGCTAAGCAATACTTCAAATAAACTGACTTGTGTTTTTGGTTTCTACCATAAAGATGCATTTGAGAAAATAAATATGATATTTATGAACAAATTTTATCAAAAAAATCTATTTGTAAAAAGTGACATACTAAACTATGATTTTAAAAAGTATTTATGGGAAATATCCCAAATCTTTCATATTAGAATTCTTCCTTTTACGCCTAAGGTTCTATTGTTTCTATTTGATGGAAAGGATATAATTATAGTTCTTCCTCTTTCAGAAAATTATAATTCAGATGCAGATGAAATAAAATTTCTAGAAATTAGAAACTTTGAAATAGGTAAAATATTGGAAAAGATGATAGAAATAGCATTACTAGAATCATTACCTCTTGAATAGCATAAAATCATAATAAAGTAATTAGTAGATATACAAGTTGCAGAAAAAGGAACTTGTGTAGAAGTTGGAATTTTATAACTTTTTTATTTATTCAATCTGTGCCAGTAACAAAATTTTTATACCCTTAAAAGTATATTAATATGGTGTTCAATATGAAAATTGAATATTTAGGTCATTCGGCTTTTAGATTAACGGGTTCAAAGACTATAATAATTGATCCATTTCTAAACAAAAACCCTAAAGCTTGCTTAAAAGCTAGCGATATTAAAAAAGCAGACATTGTTTTAGTGACACATGGACATGGGGATCACCTTGGTGATTCTATAGAGATATGTAAAAATACGGGGGCAGCATTTGTATCAATACACGAATTAATACTATATGCTCAAGAAAACGGGATCTCAAAGACAGAGGGTATGAATATGGGTGGTACTATTGAAATTGAAGGTATCCAGATAACTGCTGTAAGGGCGGACCACTCTAGTTGTATTAACGTCACAGATAAAGGAGGCTATTCTGGGGGCAATCCTATTGGTTTTGTAGTAAGGGATGGGAATATAGCAGTATATCATGCCGGAGATACTGGACTTTTTAAAGATATGAAATTAATTGGAGAACTTTACAAACCTGATGTGGCTTTACTCCCAATAGGGTCTAGGTATACAATGGGGCCGAGGGAAGCCGCTTATGCTGCCAAATACTTAAAGTCAAAAATTATTGTTCCAATGCATTATAATACAACACCCTTGATAAGGCAAAATCCAAGTGAATTAAGGATGTTTATCAACGAGTTTCAATTAGATGCAGAGGTTAAGATCTTAGACCCCGGGGACTACTTTGAAATTTAAAGATGAATTATTTTCTCCATATATTTTTTTAATTGGTTTTATTATATTTTGTATAATAGGGCTTATAGGTAGACCTTACTTTAACGAGTATTACTCTAGTAGTATTTCTCTGTATACCATAATATATATTTTCTTGATAAGCCTAGTTTTTGTAATTGGTAGCAAATTTAATCTCAATATAAAAGAAAATATACTAATAGGGGCAATAGTTTTTCTGGTATTATTGTTTAGTTTCAAGAGATTTAGCTATTTTTCAATTATTTTATCCATATTGGCCCTATTGATTATTTTTATGATCAAGAAAAATGTTTTTTCAACATATTACAAGGAAATTTATATTGTAGGCATCACATTTTGTATTCTTAATATAGTGATTATAGGAAAACTCCCACTTATAACCCCAGAGATTCGGGAATTATCTCTTTCGCCTTTATTTGTTCTAGGTTACTCTTTTGTTTTAATATCGAATAACTTTGGCCTTCTAAAACAAAAATACCCTCTTAATCTTATCTTTCCCCTAATCTCCTTAATTTTATTTGCGCTATATGGATTTAGGACCTATATACTAATATTAATAATCTCAAGCATAGTTACTTTGTACCTAACTGGGGATAAAGAGAAAACAGTGTATTTTGGATTAATCGGCCTAATATCAACAATAATCCTCGGGTATATCACCGTGTTATTGTTACCTCAAAACTGGAAACTAAATCCATTTGAATTATTGTGGTACAGATTCACATTTACATTTGATGTATTTGACAAAATATGTAATACAGTAAGATTTAATTTATTGGGAAATTATTCTTTATTAACAGAAACTACAACAGGGTATATAATAAGTCAAAAAATATTAAATTATTCGCATAATATTACATCAACTATATTTGGTCCACCGATCTTTGATGGGGGGATTATTGAAGTCTCTATATTTAGCTTATTTGTTTCGATGTCCTTATTTAAATTATATAAAGCAACGAAAAACAATAGCTTATTAATACCTTATTATGGGCTAATATTATCAATATTTTTAGTTTCAATAGAAATAAGTCCTTACCCCTTAATTCTACTCCTTATACCTCTGTCATTTTATATTACTAGAATAAACTCTTAATAACGAACAATTATCAATTTATTCTCTTTGTAAAAGTTCTTGTATCTAGATTTCTTATAATTTTATTATCTCCGGGGATTTCAAAATTTAACCAATATGGGGCAATTATTATATAGAACTTAAAATTAATATTAATGATATTTATGAAAGAGTATGTATTCAATATATTTAAGACTGTTAAAGCCGAAACACTTGAAGAATCCATAGAAATATTACTTTCTGAACCAATTAAGATGGGAGATATAAAAAATTTTTATCGGATAAGTGAGAAACGTCTTGTGTCTCGAGAAGAATTAAAATGTAGCAGTTGTGAATACAAGGGGCATTTTGGGGTCTTGCACATTGATATGGATAAATTCCCTGAAAGAAAAGGAAACATAGTGACTATATATATGTGCCCAAAGTGCCTTTCACTTGAAAAAATATATTAATATGATTGCGACCATTTAGATTCGAGTTCAGAACTCAAAATCTTCATCATAGCATATGCTCAGAAGGGGTCGCTCATCATTATTATAATTCTTCCAATAATCTTTTTAAGTTTTATTTCTCAATCTTTATTATGGATGAACATGTAATTGAGGCTTTAGGTAAATCAAAAGTAATTATAAGAAATGGAAAAGTGATAAGTGTTGAAGATCCTATTGTTGATTATTGTCCCCTTTTTGATAAGTATAGGGGGATAAAAAAACTAACTAAAGAATCAATTAAAGAAAATATTGAATTTAGAATTAAAGATTTTGGAATGTGTACCGATGATAGAAAATTTCCTTCACAGGATTTTCTTTCTATTGGTGCAAGTGAGATTATGTGTACTTTATTAGAAAAAGGAATCTTGAATGCGACTGTAATTGTAGCGGACGGTTGTGGAACTGTTGTTGTGACCGACCCTAAGAAAGTTGAAGGTTTAGCTGGAAGGATATCTGGTATAATTAAAACTTCGCCTATTAATAATGTAATTAAATTTGTAGAAGAATCAAATGTATTAGATCCAGAGAGTTGTGAGATAAATCAAGTTAAAGGGTTAAAAATGGCCATATCAAAAGGATATAAAAATATAGCTATTACACTTTCCAATCCCAAAGATATAATCGAAATAAGAAAAATCGAAAAAGATAATTCTTGTAATGTTTTAATATTTGGAGTACATACAACTGGTATTTCAGAAAAAGATGCCGTCTTATTTATGGAATATGGCGATATAATAACTGCGTGCATGTCTGAAGAGATAAAAGATATAGGCGATAAAAAAAATATTTACAAGACAAAAACAAGAATACCAATATATGCGCCCAGTGAAAAAGGTAAAAATGCGATTGAATTAAGATTAAAAGAAATTGAAAAGAAAAATTAGAATATTTCTACTCGAGATATGCTTTGTGTATCGCCCTAATAGCGTTGTGACCATCTTCTTTAGAAACAACAAAAGAAATTGAAACTTCTGAAGACCCTTGTGAAATCATTAATATGTTAATCTTATCTTTTGCTATAGCAGAAAATAATCCAGCCGCTGTACCCACTGCACCTTTCATCCCTTTGCCCACTACACTTATTATATTTACTCCTTTGATATGGGATATATCCCTTACTAGATCTTTTGTAGGGAATGTTTTTCTCAATGCATTTTCAGATTTTTCTGTGTCCTTCTCCGATATAACAAAGGATATATTTGCTTCTGATGAACCTTGAGAAATCATGTATACATTTATATTGTGATCTCCTAAAGCTTTGAAAACCTTTGCGGCTACCCCTGGAACTCCTATCATTCCTGCCCCAGAAACGTAGACAATTGCAGCATTTTCAATGATGCTTATTGCTTTTACAACTTTGTGATTTGCATTTGTATCTTTCAGGATTAAAGTACCCTGAGAATTAGACATACTATTTTTCACCCTAACAGGAATACTTTTAGAAACTGCAGGCTCTATAGTTCTTGGATGAAGAACTTTGGCACCAAAATATGCTAGTTCCATTGCTTCAAGGTAGGACATTTCTGGGATGGTATAAGCTTTACTACATATTTTTGGATTTGTAGTCATTATTCCATCTACATCGGTCATTATCCATATTTCATCCGCACAAATTCCGGCGCCAATTATTGAAGCTGTGTAATCAGAACCCCCCCTGCCAAGAGTAGTTATGTCTCCGTCTTTACTTTTAGCAATAAATCCTGTGACTACAGGAATCATTCTTTTATTTATTACGGGTAACAGATTATCAGAGATTTTCTTGTAACTTTCATTGAATAATACTGCCGCCTCTCCAAAGTTATTATCTGTGACAACCAAGGAAAAAGCATCAACTTTGTCAGATGGTGTACCGTGTGCCTCTATTGTTTTAGATAATATTAAACTCGAAAGCCTTTCTCCAAAGGAGACTATTCTATCTTTTGAACGTAAAGAAAGTTCACCTAAATAGTGTACTCCAATCAGACTTTTTTCAAGATCAATTAAAAGAGTATCAATTCCTTCTTTGGTAATTTTTAATAATTCTTCATTTTTTATATTTTTACAGGCATCAAAATGCTTAGATCTAAGCTCATTTAGAATTGGGGCAATATCTTCTCCTTTAAGAGATTTGTCAGCCGCCCCTAGAAGCATATCTGTAACTCCAGACATTGCAGAAACTACAACTACGACTTCGTTTCCTTTATTGTAAGTATCTATAGCTATATTTGCAGTGTTAAGGAATCTTTCAGCATTGCCGACAGAGGTCCCCCCATATTTCATAACAATTCTCATCAAAGACCACCAAATATGTTATTTAGGCCAGAAATCTACTTAAAAGACTTTCTAAAAAAGAAATTTCCTCTCTCTTCCAGATATCTTTTTCAAATAATCGATAGATTCCTTGTAAAATGGAAATTTTTGTTCTTCTTTTTTAAATGGCCCCGTGTGTATTTTTCTTCTACCCCTCTTATAAGTAAACCCAAATTTAATATGCAGCATTTCATGATACATTATATATTCAACTACAAACTTAGGAGTTTTTTTATCGTCCAAAAGACTCGAGACTACTATCTCGTTTTTTGAGCGGTCATATCTCCCAAATATCCTGTAAGCTCTCCTTTTAGACCATCTTAAAGATGGTTTAGATATCTCATTAGAAAAAAATTTAGTATTAATGTTATAGAATATTTCATCAAGATCAAAATAACTCCCAGTTGGATCATGTATGCCCTTTGCATTATCAAAAGATTCGTTAAGTAGAATATTATGAATATAATCATTATATACTCGTTTATACCTCGGCGCCACCCTGATACCCTTAATTTTTGATAAAAGAACATACGCAAGAGCTTCTTTTACCTCCTGGGGCGCCTCTTTTAATTTATCCGATACCCTAACATACAAAACTCCTTTTTTTACTCGGGCAGTATTCTTTATACTTTTATAAGAATAATAATCAGCGAATACTTTGTATCTAAATCCCAAGTTTATAGCTACATTAGAAATAATTTGATTTAACTTGACATCCATTGGACAAATTTCTGATGTTGTCTTATAAAGATTTTTGGGAAAAGATTTATAATATGTGTGCATTGTTTGTTCGTGGTCAATTGTACTTTCCAATCATTCTTAACACAAATAAAGAAGTTTTAATCATCGGTGCGGGTAATGTATCTCTCCGAAAAACAAAAAAGCTTCTAGAATTCACAGATAAGATAAAAGTTGTTTCTTCTGATTTCCATAGTGATTTTAATAATTTAAATATTAAAAAAATTAAGATGGATATAAATGAAGAGAATTTTCCCACTTTACTCAGTGGAGAACTAAGTTTTGTTATTCTTTCACTAGATAACAAGGAACTTAACAGAAAACTTTGTAGCATTTGCAAAAAGAATAAGATAATGGTAAATGTAGTTGATGATAAAGAATTATCGGACATAATATTTCCTGCCGTTATAGAAAGAGAGAATCTATTAGTTGCGATTTCCACTAAAGGGGAATGTCCCTATTATTCCAAAAAACTTAAAGAAGAGATAGCTGAATTTATCGATGGTAAGGATAAAGAAGCAAAAATATTGATTAATGCTAGAAAGAAAGGGGATAAACTAGATAATGCTTATGAAAAAATTAAAAGAGGATTATAAATGTTTCTTTTAAATTTTAAGATCACCTATCAAAACGCTCCAATACATGTAAGGGAGAAATTTTCCTTTTCTAAAAAACTTAGAAACGAGATTATGCAGCAAATATGTTGTGAAACTGGGGTAAAAGGGTGTGTCATATTAAATACATGCAACAGGACGGAAATATATACTGTTGCAGATAGGGGAGAATCTATAGAAGGCATTATTCTTCTTTTAAAAGATATCAGCCCAGACGTTGAGAATTATTTAGAGGTGGCTAGTGGAAATGAAGCGATAAGGCATTTGTTTAGAGTTGCTTCAGGTTTAGAATCCCTCATTATAGGAGAAAATCAGATTTTATCTCAAGTTAAAAATAATTATTTTGAATGCAAAGGTGAATGCTCAACAGATTCATTGTTAGATATAATTTTTAACCAGGCAATCAGAGTTGGAAAACTTGTAAGGACAAAGACGGATATCTCAAAAGGAGGGGTTTCAATTGGAAGTGCCGCAGTCAAGCTTGCCGAGAACATATTTGGTTCTTTAGTTGATAAAAAAATATTGATTGTTGGTGCAGGTGAAATGAGTTGTCTCATCGCTAAATCACTTTCTTCTAAGGGAATCAATGGCGTATATGTTTCGAACAGAAACTACGAAACAGCGAAAAATATAGCAGAAACTATCGGAGGCCAAGCATTGAAATTTGACTATCTGATAGACCATATCAAAGTTTCCGACCTTGTTATCACCGCAACTTCTGCTCCGCACACAATAATTCACGAATGTGACATCAAAGAATTAGTAAAGGAAAGAAATAAAGATTTAGTTATAATAGACATTGCAATTCCAAAAGATGTGGATGAATCTGTTGGAAAAATAGAAAGTGTCCACCTTTACAATATTGACTCACTTTCAGAGATAGCAAAAGAGAATATGGAGATAAGAAGAGAAGAAGCTGAAAAGGCTTCATTAATCGTTGAAGAAGAATTAAAGAAACTTGAAACTAATCTTAAGGGGATGTTTGTAGAACCGTATATAGCAGATGTTTGGCTGAAGGCTGAAGATATAAGAAAAACGGAACTAGATAGGGCTTTAAGAATGCTCAACTTAAATAATGAAAAAGATATAATGATTTTAGAGGATTTGACAAAGTCCATAGTGTCTAAAGTCTTGCATAAACCAGTCAGAGATTTAAGGGAAAAAGTATACAAAAACTTGGAGGCGGTAGAATCTTTCCAGAAGTTAGATTGAGAAGACTAAGAAAAAATGAAAAAATTAGAAGTTTACTCAAAGAACATAATGTAACTCCAAACGATTTAATTTATCCCATTTTTGTTCATGAAAAAAATAAAATGGAAGAGATACCCTCCATGCCTGGCCAATTTAGATACCCAGTTTCAGAGTTAAAGAAAATTACAAAAAAAGCTGAAGATCTTGGTATACCTGGGATTTTGCTTTTTGGCATGCCTGAAAAAAAAGATGAATTTGGGAGTGAAGCATATAGTGAGAAAGGAATTGTCCAAAAGGCTATAACAGCTATTAAGAATAGTACTGACCTCCTTGTGATTACAGATATTTGTCTTTGCCAATACACATCACATGGTCACTGCGGATTAGTTAGTGATGGAATTATAAAAAATGATGATACACTAAAATTATTAGCTAAAACAGCGTTGTCACATGCAAAAGCAGGCGCAGACATAGTAGCTCCGTCGGATATGATGGATGGAAGAGTCAATGCTATAAGAACTGAGTTGGACAATAATTCTTTCGAAGAAATTTTGATTATGTCTTACGCTGCAAAATTTTTGTCATCTTTCTATGGACCTTTTAGAGAAGCTGCTCATTCTGCACCTGTTTTTGGTGATAGGAGAACCTACCAAATGGAGCCTGCAAATATCTTGGAAGCTTTAAGGGAAGTTGAACTCGACATTAATGAAGGCGCAGATATAGTCATGGTGAAACCTGCGCTGTCGTATCTAGATGTTATATTTAGAGTAAAAGAGAGATTTGGATTACCGACCGCAGCATATAATGTTAGTGGCGAATATTCGATGGTAAAAGCTGCCTCAAAGATGGGTTGGATTGATGAAAATAAGGTAATGGAAGAGCTACTTCTATCTATAAAGCGTGCCGGAGCTGACTTTATTATATCGTACTTTGCTTTGGAGTACGCGTCCTTATGAATAGCTTCGAGATATACAAAATTTTGAAAAAGTATTTTGGAGAAGTTGGTAGCTGGTGGCCAAAAGATAGCCCTTTTGAAGTTGTAATCGGTGCCATACTCACGCAGCAATCAACTTGGACAAACGTTGAAAAGGCCTTGAGTAATCTAAAAGAAGCAAATATTCTAACCCCAAATGACATAGTATCATTACCTCTAAATAATTTAAAGCAAATAATAAAGCCAAGCGGTTTCTTTAATCAGAAAGCAGAAAACTTGAGAAGATTATCGAAGTATATTCTAGATTTTTATGGGGGCAATATTGAATTATTATTTGGCAAGGATAAAAAAAATCTACGAGAAGAGCTTTTAGAACTAAAAGGTGTCGGTAAAGAAACTGCAGACAGTATTATTCTCTATGGCGCAGAGAAAACTGAATTTGTCGTTGATGCTTATACAAAGAGGATATATTCAAGACTAAAACTAGTTGAAGAAAACATTAACTATGATGACTTAAAAAAATACATAATAAATGAAATACCCGAAGAACTATTAGTTTATCAAGAGTTTCATGGGCTGATAGTTCTACTAGGAAAAAACATATGCAAGAAAAAAAATCCAAATTGTTTAGAGTGCCCTCTTAATTCAAAATGTAATTTTTTAATATAGAATTATTTTAATGCCGATTAAATACTTTTTTATAAATGCTTTTTGCGCTTTCAGAATATCTTTTTGACTCGGCAGTTCTTCCTTGAGATTCATACATCTCAGCGAGATTTAACATTGCCATTGCTAGGTCCGGATTATTGATGCCACATACTTTTTCTAAAATTATAATTCCTTTCTTAAAATAAAGTTCTGCTTCTTCATATCTTTCTCTTGCCCAGTATAGGCCTGCTAGATTATTTAATAAAGGGACAAGAGCTGGATGAGATTCACCTAGAGTAATTTGGGATAACTGAAAAGCTTGTTTAAAGTAACGTTCAGCATCTTCATATTTTCCCGTGGCCTCTTTAACTAAGGCTATATTATTAAATGTCGTTGAACTATAATGATGGTTCTTACCATAACTCTTTTCATCAATCTTTAACACCTCATGATATAGTTTCTCAGCTTCCGCGTAATTTCCTTCAAGATAATAAACTCCTGCAATATTATTAATTACTGTGGCTATATCCGGGTGATCTGAGCAATAGGTACTTCTCCATATCTCAAATACCTTTTTGTATAGCTTTAATGCTTCGTCGTATTGCCCCTTTATTTTATGAATTTCCGCTAAATTATTCAAAGCTGATCCAAAGTTAGTACTATTAGGCTCTTTATTATGCTCAAAAATTTCTATGGCCCTTCGGTAAAGAAACTCCGCTTCATTAAATCGCTTCTCTAAACGGTAAAGATCTGCCAAGTTGTTATAGCTTATGGCAACTCCTAGAGTATCTTGGTCTAAAGCGTTTTGTTTAATCTCTAAAGATTTTTTATACAACGATTCAGCCTCTTTGTATTTACCCCTAGATACATAAATACCCGCAAGATTGTTCAAAGAGATGGCAACATCGGGATCATCGGGGGCCAATTTATTTTTCCATATTTCTAATGCGTTTACAGAGAGAGATTCAGCTTCAGCTAACTTTCCCTGAGCTTCATAAATCAATGATAGATTATTCATTGAAATGGCAACTTTAATGTCATCATTTCTATAAACTTTTTTTGCAATGTCAATAGACAGTTTTGCAAGTTCTGCCGCTTCGCTATATTTTCCTTCCCGGTAATAAATTATTGCTTTATAGGTAGTATTGTCCCAAAGTACATCTAAAGATTTTACCTGATTTCTAGAAATCACACAATTACCCCTATATCTAACTAAATATTAATCTAAATAAATTTATATTTCTCTATTATCTCCTTTAATTCATTAAGTCTTATAGGTTTTCTCAAAACTTCTTTGGCTCCAGCTTCTAAAGCCTTGGATCCCATGGTAGTGCCATAAGCTGTTATAGCAATTATCTTTGCCTTGGAATCGATTTGGATAATTTCTTTAATGACGTCTACCCCGCTTTTCTTTGGAAGTTTTAGATCCATAAGGACAATATCTGGCCTATGCTGTTTGTAAAGAGCTATGGCTGCATTTCCATCTGAAGCGGTAAATAAATTATCTTTTTCTAAGAATTCTTGATAGAATTCTGATAGATCCTTATAATCCTCTACTATCAAGATTTTAGACATAAAATCACATTATTATATTATTAAAATAGCTAAATTTTTTTATTTATCTACCATATAAAAACATTGTTATAAACGATAGATTTTTATTTGATACTAATTTAGCCCAATTGGAAATTATACTTTGAACAAAACATTTAAAAGTGAAAGAAAGTATTCAAAGTAACACAAAATATAATTAAAGTAACACGATATATAATGAGGTGTAATGAATGAAAGGTGCAGTATTAGTTGGACATGGTAGTAGGCTCAGTTATAACAAAGAGCTTCTAACAAAACTATCGGAAATTTTTAAAGAGTATTTCGATGGAGGAATAATAGAAATTGGATTCATGGAAATGAATACCCCAAAGATTATGGATGGCGTCAGAAGCGCAGTTAAGAAAGGCGCGGATGAAATTTATATAATTCCAGTATTTCTCGCAAAAGGCATTCACACAACAGAGGATATCCCAAATGAAGTCGGTGGATTCCAAAATGGTAAAAGTACAATTGATATAGATGGTAGAAAAATAAAACTAATTTATTGCGAACCTATTGGGCCTGACAGAAGAATTGCTGAGATCCTTTGGGACAGAGTAAAGGAAAAATATTAATGAATAAGTTTATTGTACTTGATATAAATCATGGAGGCGATTACTTAGCAGCCATCTTAAAATCAAGAGGCTACGAAGTAATTATCTACGACATATATCAAACAAATGGCGAAAAAAGACAAGAGCTTAATAAGAAAAATATTGGGATTATTGAGTCGGTAGATACAGAGTATAAAGAATACACTGTTGTGTATCCTGCTCATTGCCCCGATCATTTTCTTTCTTCTTTTTCTAAAAATAAAAAATTGACTCATCATGAGCTAGTAAAATTTCTGTTTAATGGAAAGAATAATGTAATTGAAATAACAGGGTCAAAAGGTAAAACTACAACGGCCCATGTTTTGGCTCATCTTCTTTCATTTGAAGATAACGTTATTCTTAACTCTTCTACGGGACTTGAAACTATTCTAAATGGAAAATCTAAATTGATTGACGAAAACAATTCAATATCCCCTGGGTATACGGCAAAAATACTGTTTCAACAAAATAACAACTTTTATGTTTTTGAAGAAAGTCTTGGTGTGTGCGGTATAGGAAATATATCTATTTTGACAAGTATGGACCCAGTTTATACCATAAAAGGTGGGAAAGGCAATTCATTAGAAGCAAAAAAGAATCTTTTTGAATTATCTGAAAGAAACATTATAATTGATGGAAAAGATAAAATTGCAACTAATCTCGTAGAAAAATATCAGAAAGAAGTATTTCGTATATGGGAAGATGTAAGAATTGAAATACCTGATTATCTAGAAATTGGTAAGGATATATATTCTAACATCTATTTTAAAGATTTAGAATTACAAACAAAATTCAGCGGAAAATATCTTCTAGCCGGTTATGCAAATTCTATTTTATTTGGTAGTATGGCTTTAAAGATACTAAATAGAGATCTAAGAAAAATCCCAGAGAATTTATCAACATTTAATGGTGTGGAAAATAGGATGTCTGTTGTAAATGAAATTAGTTATACTAGAATTATTGATAAATCTGGGGGTTTTTCTGAAGACAGCTTGAGATATTTATTATCTCTCCTAAAAAGGAACTATGACATGTTTTATAAAAAAATTAATTTATTGATTGATTTAGATAATGTATCACATTGTCAAAAAATAGATATTTACGCTTTAGATAAAGTGATTGGAGAATTTGGCAATCTGGTAGATAATGCCTTTTTAACAGGCAATCATGATTTTGAAAGATTTAAATACCTAAAAAACAGCGCTGAGCTTAATATAGAAAAAGGGGATCTTTTAATAGAATGCGGTAAGTGATAACATGAATATTTTAACTCCAAGGCCCAATCCAATAGTTGCGGCCTTATACACACTAAGAGACCTTGATGTCGATGTTGCAGTACTACATGGGCCATCTGGGTGTGGTTTCAGAGCAGCTAGGCTACTAGAAGAGGATGGAATGAAAGTCGTAACAACTTCAATGTCAGAAGAAGATTTAATTTTTGGAGCAAGTGATAAGCTAATTGAAGTATTAAATGAAGTTGAAGAACTTTTTTCACCAAAGACAATAGGTGTTGTCGGATCATGTGTGAGCATGATAATAGGTGAAAATGTGAAAAAAGCCATAATTGATTCAGGATTTAAAGACAAAGCATTCTTTGTAGAAATCCATGGTTGTATGGGGGCTAACACAAGAGGTGCCATAGAAACTTTGAAGGCTGCAATGGAATTTGGAATAATAGATGAAAAGGAGTTTCATAGACAAGAAAATATGCTTCTTTTGGCAACTGAAGTTGAGTCAAATAGTGGTATGGCAAAGTCAAAATACACTAAGCCCTCGCGGGGGACTGAACTTAAAATAGTTGCAGACCATATAGTCAATCTACTAAAACAAGACAAAAAAATAGCCGTTGTTCTGAATGCAAAAAAGGAGACTGGATACCTTTTTGCTGATATACCCTTAGCAATAAATTTAGCCTCAAAAAAACTTGGAGGATCTATTATAAATGTGGGTAATCTTTCTACAGATGTTGGCCTCTTAAGAATTAAGAGATATGCAAAGGATATAAGAAATAATTTTGAGGCTAATGGGATTTCTATAGATTATATCTCTGGAGGAATGGACGAGTACCCAATAGCAGGTAAAAATGCCATAGAGTACCTGAAAGACAAAGACTTTGATCTTCTTGTCGTAGTTGGAATACCTCAAGCGCTACCCATTATATCTAAAGAGTCAATAGCGGTTACAAACGGCCCAAGGGAAGTACACCCACTTGAAGATGCGGGATACAAATATGTAACAGTTGAAATAGCTTCACACTCAACTGTAATGGGCACAAGAGAAATAGTTCTTAGTGAGCTAGGTGAAGCAATAAGACAGGCTGCGGGGATTCAATGAAACAAATTGCAATATATGGAAAAGGTGGCATAGGAAAATCATCTATATCTTCAAACCTTTCGGTGAATTTGGCTTCTGAAGGATTTGAAGTTTTGCTTATTGGTTGTGATCCAAAGAGCGATAGCACCATTAACCTCTTTGGAGGTAAAAGAATAGATACAGTCTTAGATTTATACAAAAAAGGCATTACCGAACCAGATAAACTAATTTTTGAAGGATATAACGGCGTAAAAGGTGTTGAGGTAGGTGGGCCTTCTGCAGGAGTTGGATGCGCAGGAAGGGGAATTCTTGTTGCATTAAAAACTCTCAACAAAAATTATTACCTTGAAAAAGGATTTGACATAATAATCTACGATGTTCCAGGAGATGTTGTTTGCGGAGGGTTTGCTGGTCCTGCGAGAGAAGGATACGCAGATGAGATATATATTGTTACTAGTGGGGAATATCTTTCAGTCTATGCAGCAAACAATATTGTAAAGGGCCTATTCAATCTTAATGTAAAGATGGGTGGAATAATAGGGAATATGAGGGGTATACCAAATGAAGAAGAGAAAATAAAATCTTACGCCGAAGAAATATGCTCACAATTAATTAACGTAGTTGAAAGAAACCCCAAAATATATGAAAGTGAAATTGAGGGAAAAACTGTACTTGAGAAATATCCAAATGATCCTTTAAATTTAAAGTTCAAAGATATTGGAAATAAAATACTTGAAAATAAAAAATCTAAAATTCCAAATCCCACAACAGATGAAAAGATAAGGTCGATAATTGGGGGACTCTATTGAATATACCAAGAGTTGTGATTGCTGGAACTGCGTCTGGCGTTGGCAAGACTTCAATTTCTTGCGGGATAATGAAAGCGCTGTCTAAGAAGAAAGATGTTGCCCCATTCAAAGTAGGGCCAGATTTTATTGATCCAATATATCACAGATTTGCCACAGGAAACTTCTCAAGAAACCTTGATACTTTTTTTATGGAAAAAGAAGCGCTAATTGAGAATTTTACTAGAGGAGCAAATAAGAAGGATATAGCAATTATAGAAGGCGTAAGGGGTCTCTATGAAGGAATTGATCCTATTGAAGAAATAGGTTCAACATCACATGTTTCAAAGATTTTAGATTCTCCTGTAATTCTAGTTATGAACACCCGTTCATTGACAAAAAGTGCAGCTGCATATATCAAGGGATTTCAAGCCCTGGACCCAAATGTCAAAATAAGAGGGGTAATTCTTAATCAAGTTAGAGATAATCTCCACTATCAAAAATTAAAAAAAGCTATAGAAACTTTTACAGAAGTTGAGATTGTCGGCAGTATTGAGCGGGGTGCAATATCATTGAGCTCTAGGCACCTCGGACTTGTACCATTGATTGAAAGAGAAGATAGAGAAGAAGTTATGGAGGATTTAGGAAAAGAGATTGAGAATTCCATTGACATTAATAAAATAAAAGACATAGCAAATGAAGCGGAAGATTTAGAAAAAAAAGAAGGATTCTTATTTAAAATTAATCCAGAATTAAAGAATAATAAAATAACTGTCGGCATACCATTCGATAAGGCTTTTAGCTTTTATTATAGGGAAAACCTAGAAGCCTTAGAAGAAAATGGTGCAAAAATAAGGTATTTTAAGCCCACTGAAGCTGAAGAGCTGCCTGAAGCTGACTGTTATTACCTTGGAGGGGGATATCCTGAGATCTATCCCGCACAGATATCAAAAAATGTTGACTTCTTAGAAGGTCTGAAATCAGCTTTTGAAGAGTCTAAACCAATATATGGTGAATGTGGCGGCCTAATGATATTGTCCAAATACATAGAAGTGGATAGTAAAAAGTATCCCATGGCCGGAATATTTGACCAAGGGACATTAATGAAAAAAAATAAGCAGGGTTTAAGCTATGTTATTGCAAAGCCCACAGAAAAGCATTTCTTCTTAAAGGACGTTGTAAAAGGCCACGAATTTCATTATTCCAAAATGGAGCCGTTGCCACAAAAACAGGGTTTTGCCTACAAAATTTTAAGGGGGAAGGGCATTAATAATGGCATGGATGGATTAATAAAAAATAAATGTATTGGGTCTTATTTGCATATACATATTGGAGGTGCCCCTTCATGGGCCTCTTCATTTTTAGAAAGTGTTTACAAATAAATTAAATTTCAAAACCAGGTGGCATAGCGGGCATTTTCCCCTTGAGGCCTCTAAGTTGTCTTTTGTTCATGCCTTTTAAGAACTTTTTAATCATCCCATACTGATTTAATAGCTCCTTTACATCACCCTGATTCGTACCTGACCCTCTTGAAATTCTTTTTATACGCTCATGATTTAGTATCTTAGGATTTTTCTTTTCTTGCATAGTCATTGAATCCATAATTATTCTAAACTTAGTAAGCTTTTCTTCTCCGACTTCAACCATGTCCGTTGGAAGATTTGCACCCATCCCGGGTATCATGGAAAGTACCTGCTTCAATGGGCCCATCTTACTTACCATTTCAAGTTGACTATACATATCAAAGAGATCAAACTTCCCAGTAAGTATCTTATCCTTGTCAAGTTTTGAGTAATCTTCAGCTTCAGAAGCTTCTTTTACCTTCTCTAACAGAGTTTCAAGATCCCCTAGGCCCAACAAACGAGAAACAAATCTTTTTGGATCAAATGGTTCAATAGAATCAATTCTTTCCCCAGTTCCTATAAATTTAATAGGTGCACCTGTGGCCGCCGCTGCAGAGAGTGCCCCCCCTCCTTTTGCTGAGCCATCTAATTTTGTTACGATTATAGAACCTACCGCAGTTGCATTTGCAAATCCTTCTGCCTGGACAAAAGCCTGCTGGCCTATTGTACCATCTATAACAAGTGTTACTTCATCAGGGGTTATTGTATCTGAGATTTCCGTCATCTCGTCTATTAGTCCTTTTTCTTCTCTGTGCCTTCCAGCTGTATCAACAATAATTATGTCCGAAGCCTTTTCCTTAAAGAATTTTACACCTTCTCTTGCTAGTTTGATACTGTCTTTTTCCTTAGGATCGCCAAAGACCGGTATATTGTTTTCTGCACAGAACTGTTTTAACTGCTCGAATGCCCCGGGTCTCCATGTATCCGCTCCAACGACACCCACCTTAAATCCTCGTTTTTGATAGAATCTAGCAAGTTTTCCAGTAGTTGTAGTCTTTCCGCTCCCTTGGATACCTATCATTAGGACTACTTTTCCTTTTTTATCCGGAAGATGCTCTTTTTTGGTATCAGAGCCCATAAATCTCGAAAGCTCTTCATAAACTATTTTTATTATGTGCTCTTTTCTAGACACACCCTTCGGCAATTTTTCTTCCAGCGCTCTTGATTCAATACTTTTTGATAATTCAAAAACTAGCTTAACGTTAACATCAGAAATTATAAGCGCCTTTTGAATATCCTTCACAAGCTCTTTAATAAGGGATTCATCAACTACCCCAGCTTTTGTCAATTTTCTCAATGCACCGCTTAAAGCGCCTGAAAGGGAGTCTAAGACCATACAAACACCTAACTTAAAACATTGATTTTCTTATAAAAAACTAATGGTCAATTTTCTTTTTTAAAGTAATTACAAATGTCCTTCCAACAGGTTCTCTTTCGATTAGCTGCTTCTTTTCGAGATTTGTGAGAATTTTAGTTATCTTTGCCTTTGAGAATCCCGTTATGCTTGATAATTTTTTCTGTTTTATCTTCCCGCCTTCATTTTTTATTATACCGCATATAGTCATTTCGTCCTCTGAAAGAAGAGAAGGGGGAATTTTAACATCCAGATTTCTTTTTTTTGAATATCTATAAAAGAAAAATAGCCCCAAGGAAATTAAAAGTATTGGAACAATTGCCAGAGAGGCCACAATATTTTTATTAAATCCATTACCTGTTACAAGTGAATTATATTTAATTTTGAATATCATAGGGGTTGATGGAGATTTCATCTCCCAGAGAACGATAATTCTTTTTCCGTCACTTTGTAGATATGTAGCTTCTGGAATAATTGAAGATACGTCCTCATTATTAATGCCGTAAGCTGGTGGAAGTTTTATCCTAAAAATTAGATTTTTGACATTTGAATAAACTAATTCCCTTGTATAGATAAAATCATTTTTCTTTACTTCTACGGCGTCTGGGACAACATAAACAATCTTAATGCTGTTTAATTCGTTTGGAGTCAATCCTATTACCTGATTTATAGAAGAATCGAGCTTTTCATCGTTACATATAATTTCCAAATTTTTGTAGCCTTTTGGCAGATAAAGATCAAAATCAATTCCATCTTTTGGATATAAAATAATATCAATTGATTCTTTCACTGAATGATCTTCCATTATTTCAACATCTATTTTGAGGTATGTGATTTCAACTTCAGTATCTGATAGTATAGGGACTAAAGACATGGAAAACATTACAAAAAGAGAGATTAAAGCTATAAATAAAAAATTAAATGATTTTTTAAATTCTTTTGCCATGATAATACCCGATGCTAAAATATATATTTAATTCTTATATAATTTTTAGGATTAATTAAAATATAAGTTTTTTTGGGCCAAAATTATATATAAGGTTTTAGATAAATAATGTTATTAAAATAGAATATTATTATAAATGACAATTTTGGAATAAAAGAAAAAATAAATTTTTATTTTAATCAAAGGTAAGTGCGCAAACTTAAGTAAGATTGACATTTTTAGAACCGGTCTCGTATAAAATCATTTAGAGCTACCAACAAATTTTATATTCGGCTCTACTTAACAAAAATTAAAATCTAAGTTAGACCAGTTCTTTATTGGTAACTTTTTTATAGAGCGATCATTGTTGAAGTCATTTGGACCCCATCAATGTTCCTTATTTTTTCTGTAAGGAACGGATCTAGATCTTTTAATTGCTCCACATTAACTTTGACAACAATGTCATATTCGCCGTATACAATATACGCTTCTTCAACTTCTTTCATACTTTTTAGACTTTCAAGAATCTTCTTTTCTTTTCCGGCATCCCCTACGATGAGGGCAAAAGCAACAACCATTATATCACCTATTTACTTATGAATTTTAGATATTTAAAACTTTTTATGGATTGTCTATGATTATCCGAATAATTCAAAATCAATTTAACGAATATCCTCATAGCTCCTTTAGTGAAAAATTGATATACTCTAATTACCCTAAACTAAAAGAAAAATTATTTGGGTCAAATAGTTTTTAAACTAATCGCCTAGATATCCTTCATGAAAATAATGGCCGCCATACTAATTCTAGGCTTAATAGCTATTTCGCCGATTTCAGGTGAACTCACCTCACTTATCGTTCCTTTAAATGATAGCGATATCCCAAAAGAGATAAAACCTCTGGTAAAAGAGGGTTACAGGATCTATTTTCAAGACTTTGAAGAAAATCTCATTGAGTTTATATGTTATGATGAAAATTCAGCTTCGCTACTCCTAAATGAATTCTTAAACTCAAAAGCGGGGTATAAAATTCAAGAGCATAATAGCTTTTCTCACAAAGGCATCAAAGGTTATTCTTTTTCATCCACTTGGGGAAAAGGATATATCCTAAAAGATAAAAATAAAGTATATATCTTCAATTCCCCCTCCGAAAACATCTCAAATCTTAAAATCCTCTTAGAAAATAAGTTTGGAATAGATTATACCTATTATTATCTAGCTTTCTTATTGATACCAATAGGATTGATCATATATAAAATTATAAAATAATATTTTCAATCTTTTCAGAGATTTCTTTTACTTCTTCTTTTTTCATGCCATATAGCTTGATAGTTTCAATTACAAATCCTTTCTCTTTAGTTCTATCGTATCTTGGGCATTTAGTAAAA
Organism: uncultured Thermococci archaeon; assembly: GCA_964521515.1. GTDB lineage: Archaea > Methanobacteriota_B > Thermococci > Methanofastidiosales > Methanofastidiosaceae > Methanofastidiosum. Next base: position 6,909 of record CAZFRW010000006.1, on the reverse strand, counting down.
AGCGATTTTCCTGTTTTTGGCCTTATTTGCTTGTTCAGAAGTTCAAGAGATTTATTCGGATTCTCATCTCTAACGAATACTGATATCGATTTAGGATCCTTATAAGGTATCTCAAGTGAGGATTTTTGGAATATCTGCGCCATCTTTCTTAAGGTATCTAATTTTTCTTGAGAATTTTCAATCTCATCTTTTAGCTTAACGAAATAGCTTTCTGGGAGATTCGAAAAGGACATTATTTTTTCTGATTCTTCGAGATTAACATCAGGACAAATACCAACAAATCCCCCATATCCACATTCCAAAATTTTTGGACTTCCTGTTGAACAGTATACGACATCAGCCCAGCCAAAATCTTTATCCGGGAATACTCCGGAAATATCTTCAATTGAGACAATTCCTTTGTCCATCAATTCTTTACATATCTGTCTAGAAGGATTTGTTCTTAGATGGCCAGAAAGAGAAGTAAACAAGAATACATCAAACTCTTTTTTAAATTTTGGCAAAATCACGCCATTGTCTGTAGGAATTTCGACATAATTTTTTTTTAGAAGATTTGGTATCTCGATGAAACCTTTAAATCCACCCTGGTCTGGTATCCCAATTTTGTTTATATTAGAATCAAAAAGAATAGAAAAAAGACCAAATGTGGCAGAATTAACAAAATATATTTTGAAATCTTTATTGAGAAATGACAACATCCTCTTTTTTAGATTCTGAATAAGCTCTTCCATATTTTTTCCACCAATTCTTAACTGTAAAGTTATCCGGTCTTAAAAACTCGTTATTTTCTATTGAAATATCTGATATAACATCAATCCTTAAAGCTTTGATACATTTTTCTGCTGTATCATATCCAATGAGGTACCTCTTTTGGGATAAAACAACCCCCAATGGATTAATCCTTGAGGTCCTCGAAACTTTATCATCAAGGTCAAAATAAGAGAGTAAAACTGATTTTTTTCTTTTTGATGCTTCAATTAAGTCTCTCGTTATGTTTGGCCTTATATCCATACTCCTCTCAAATCCCTCTTCCCTAAAGAAATATTCAGTATCCTCCTTTTTCAGACCAGTTAGGTATCCTTCCTTAATTGATTTAATCTCAGATTTTAAGTCGATGTTTTCGGAGGATTTTTCTAAAAAAGATTCTTTCTTTTCATCGTAACCCTCGATATGTATTTGGATAAATATTCCATTCTTCTCTAGAATCTCTCTTATCTTAGGGATATCTTCTTCTTTTATCAAAATAATATTTGGCTCTATGGACTGTTCAATGTGATTTTGTAGTCTCTTGTTAATTTCTAAGAATAGCGGCATGTCGTTTATCACAAGAAATGCACCTTTGAAAGCTCTAACTTTGCCGTATTTTGAGGCCCAGTCTCTCAGTTGGTATATAACATTTTGGGGTATATCATTAGAAGAATATTTTTTCAAAAAGTTTATTATCTTATCAAGAGAAAAGCCTGACTCAATTCCTTTCATTATTGTTTCAGACGTTATTTGGTATAGGCTTAAAATGTCGGCTTTCTCAATATTTGCAAATCTGTTTAAATCAAAGAGCGCGATTTTATCAATCTCTTCTGATAAAACTGAGATTTCAAAGTTTGGGGTCATGAAAAGAATCTTTTTCTGTTCTACCCTACTACTTTTATCAAAGTAAATTGTAGGTTCTTTTGATGGTTTTCTTTCAGAAGTTAAAAGCTCCTTCCCAAATACAGTAAGGGAGAAAGAAATCATTTTTCCATCTTTAAACCCACCATCAACTATCCCTAACCACAATAAATAATCCGATATTACTTTCTCAAAGAATTTATCATCAAAATAAATCCAGCGATTTTCATCCTTTTCATCAAATAGAGAATTCTGCAATTTTTTGATGAAAGATTTAATGTAGATATTTTTACCAACTTCTACTTTTTTTATAGAATCAAGGACAATTCTGATGTTGAGTTCATTTACCCTGCTTAGAAAAATTTCTTTCCTCTTGAATCCTTCAATACTTTCTAATCCAAAGAAAATATACTTAAAAAATAATCTTATTAAGTCTTCGTCAGTAATCGGAAGAATTTCATTGATTTTATCTGTAAGGATATATTGGTCTCCGGATACTTTTATTAGGCCAAAATCCAAAGCTAGACTTTCAATGAACTGGGATCTTGCTTCATTTTTTATATGGAGCTTTTCAATAAGCATCTCTTGATCTTTTTTGGAAATCTCCTTTTTTGCCGTAAGTTTTAACTCTTCCTTTGCAACAAATGACAAGAAGATAATAAGATCAGATATCAGCATATTTTTGTCTTTTCTTATCTGCAAATTATCAAGAGGTATTTCCTCAGGAATCTTCTTGAAAATATTAATTAATTTTTCTTTTAATATGGGATTGACAACATAAGTCTTAATTATTCCATTCATTCCCTCCAAAACTAATAAATTAGTTTCAAGAGTTTTAATAACTTCTTCAAATGTCCAGAAACTGTATTTTTCTATAAAAATATTCTGAGCGTCTTGCTGTTTTTTTATTCCACCGGCCATGAGCAAGATGCCTAAGAATTCCTTTTCTTTAAGAGACAATGAATTAAAAACATGTTCAATATTATCTTCGTTCTCCATTGCTTCCGCTAGGATTCTAATAGCCTGTTCTTTAGGCGTCGTAATGTCAACTCTCCACGCATTAAGCGTATTCTCCAGTTGTTTTCCTGATAGTCCCTTGACTTTTTCCCATGTATCCAATAACTCACCTATCGAGTGATTCTGTAAGCTTTTCAAATTTAAATACTTTATAGGGACATGATGATTGACATCTTAAACATGCCTCACCATTACATCTTTCAGAGAGTATTCTTATTTTGAAATTCCCATCTCCTATATCTTCTACCTTTAAAGCTCTTTCGGGGCAGACTCTTTCACATTTTCCGCAGCCTTGACAATTTTCGAATTCAGCTATTAATTCGACGCCAATGTGATCTATTACTTTTAATTCTTCACCGATGTCAGGTATATCCCTCTTAACAATTTTATTTATCTCTAAATCACCCTTTACGGCAGGCAACGGTTGAATATTATGTAGTGCAAGCATCTCATTATATTTTTGAGTTGACATTCCCTGCTCCCAATATGCAAGTTCTTGAACATATATATCAGTAAATATTCTTGAGGTGGCAAACATGATATGTTTACTTCTTATTTTATCAGCAAGCTTTTGCAATTCTTCTAAAGTGTAATTCTCAACTAAAACGTCATAAGCTAAAAGTAATGAGGTATTCCCTACTTGGTATACTTTCTGTATAGTTGGAGGGATAAGTCCAATCTTTCTCGATTTCATTGCGTCGACATAAGTTCCTGATGCCCCACACATATACATAGTTTTAACTTCTTCAAGATTAATCCCTGCTTCTTGTGCAAGAGTAAGGTGACCTGCTCTTATAGCACCAATTGCTTTTCCTGCTTCTTTTAGATCATCTTCTGTAAAGTATATGTTTTCATCTAGTCTCAACCGCCTAGTTTTTGTGTAAATATAAGGAAGTTCAATTACTCCAGTTTCAAGTCCCACATAAATTACTGAAACAACACCTGTACCAGTAATCCCAATAGGCTGGACATTAGATAATTTGTTTCCCCTAAACTCTTCTTTCCATAAATCTAAAACTCTAAAGCTTTGTGGGATCATGTTCTCATCAAGCACTAATGTATGCCATCCAAAGTCAAGAACAACATCAGAAATAGCCCCAGGGGAAGCCAACATCCCACAAGAGATCTCTTGACCCTCTAAAGCTGGACCGGATGCTGCAGAGCCAGTAAATATCTTATCCCCAACTTTCAAAGCCATTTCAGCATTTGTTCCATAATCTGTTACCAAAGATATTTCCTTATTATCTAAAAAATTACTTTTCAACATCATTGCAAGTGCATCGGCACCAATCTCGTGTTTTATGGCAGGTGGTATGAAAACAACGGCATTCATTCCTTTTATGCCCAAATCTTGCGATGAAACTACTTTTGCATTTCTTGACTGAATTTCTATCTTTTCAGCTTCGAGGTACTTCGGGTCAGCATACGCCAAATCTTTGATGCTAATCCCTTCAAATAAAGAAAGTTGGATTGGATTACCGCAGACGGCAATCTTCTCGATGCTAGCAAGGTTAATATCCATCTGACTTAGAATCCTTTGAAATGCATCAATCATTAATTTATGTGCTATATCTTCGCTGACCTTAATCGCAAAGTTAAGGTGATCCATCACATTTGCACCTGGTATCGGGTGTCTTAATGTAATAGCAGTTCTCAAAACTTTTTTAGTTTTTAAATCAACAAGTTGAATTCTAAATCCACTTGTGCCTATATCAAATGCAATGCCTTTAGACATATTATCCTCTCAGATTATTATAATTCAAATCTCATAAACTAGATATCCCCTTTTTAATCTTTCGGAAAATAAATAATATATATGAATTCTTATAAATTTATTTATTTTAAAAATAAGATATATTTTATAATGAACAATTTTCAAAAAATAATATTATAATTTTTCTTTTATATTAAATAGTCATTCATTATTTAAATTTATTACAAATAAAAGATTTAACGTTCTAACATATAACACCGAAAAATATATAAATGGTCTTTTTAAATGACAATCGGATAAGGTAACCTAATTTTAAACCTTGTCTAATTAATCCAGGAGGAATCTTTTTGGACAGAAAAGAAAGAATATATAAGACATTAAGCCAAATCGTAGGCGATGAAAAATGGGTCTCTAACAGTCCTGTTGACTGTTGGGCTTATTCCTACGATATGACATACAAAAGACCACAGATGCCAAATTATGTTGTTCTACCAAAAACGCCAGAAGAAATACAGTCCATTCTCAGACTTGCAAACTCTGAGAAAATACCAGTAGTACCATTTACAGCCGGTACAAACATTGGTGGACTTTGCGTTCCAGAACAAGGCGGTATCTTGATGGATCTTAAGAGAATGGATCAAATTCTCGAAATCAACGAAGAAGTAAGATTTGCTGTTATAGAGCCAGGTGTAAGTCAGGCTCAGTTTGCGCAAGAGCTTTTCAAGAGAGGATACAGATTTGGATGGCCAGTAGGTCCACCATCTGCATCAGTATTGGCCTGCGCAATACACCACGGAATCGGTGGAATGAGTGGCAGATACGGACTCAACAGTAACCACATTACCGGTATGGAAGTAGTAAGACCAACTGGAGAGATATGCATGTGTGGATCTCCAGCAATAAGAAGAGACTCATGGCAAAGCTGTATGCCTCTTCCAAGATTTGACGGTCTTTTCACAGGAACTCTTGGAACAACAGGTGTTGTAACAAAGCTAGGATTATTTATACCCCCAGTACCTGATTATGTACATATTGGAACTTTTACTGCAGATAACTTAACAGATATGGAAAAATTCATGAGAGTATTCAGTAAATACGAGTATGCAGATGACCTTACTGCAATCTCATGGTGGTTAAGCCAAGTACCAATTCCTTATCCATACATTGAAAAACCAAAAGGTGCCCCAGAATGGTCTGGATACACTGTCTTATACGCATTTACAGAAAAAGAATTGGAAAACAAAATTGAAGTTTTCAATAAAGTTATTGCGGCTGAAAGAAAGGCAGGAAACACAATAAACGCAACAGATGTTCCTGAAGAATCAAAGAGAGGAAGGACTCAACTACCCTCCCAGATCGTAGGTTCAACAAAGAACTACTGTAAGCAAGGTGGTGGAGGAATAGCATGGCCCGGGACATTTACACCCTCAAACAGATGGGTAGGTGTTTACAACTTGTGGAAGGAAATTTACACAAAGAAGGCTAAGATTAAACTATCACCATCAACAAGGGTAACAATGTACCGTGGATGTCACTATGGTATGCTAAGGATTATGACACCATTCCCAAGAGACAGACCTGAAGAAGAGGCAAACGCTGCTTGGTGTGTCAGAGAAGCTGCAAAAGTTCTAATTGATGCTGGAGGTATTCCATACAAGCCACCAACAGACTTCGCTAGAGAAATTAACAAGAGAGCAGATCCAGGATGGATAGACCTTATCTGCGATATTAAAGACATGCTAGACCCGAACGGAATTATGAACCCAGGTAAATGGGGAGTAAGGTGATACAAATGCCAGAAAACTTTAAAGATATGAAGTGGTATTCCCAATTCTTCAGAAAATGCAGTAAGTGTGGAACATGTAAGTCTGCATATTCTTACGGACCTCCACCCACAAACGCAACTATATGTCCTCAGGGAGAATACTTTAAGCTTGACTCCTACTATGGATCAAGATCAAAGTCATTCCTTGGACATGCACTTTTAGAAAATAAATTCGATTTAACTGATCCATCTATACAAGAGGATTTGGTAAAGACAGTTTTCTCTTGTACCGTATGTGGTGGATGTCAAAGCCAGTGTCTAGTTGATTACAAGCCTTGGATTTGTGACTACATTGAAGAAATGAGACATTACTTAGTCAACAAGGGAATTGGACCTACAAAAGCAGAGAAAGGATACCAAGAAAAAGTCATAAAAAACCACAACCCATATGGTGAAACCCACTCTTCAAGATTCAACTGGTTAAAAGATGTAAAAAATCTTAAGACAGACGGTAACATGGTTTACTTCGCTGGATGTACAGCATCCTACAGAAGAACCCAAATAGCTAAATCGACAGCCAGTGTATTGACAAAACTTGGAGAAGACTGGGGAGTAATGGGAGAGAACGAATACTGCTGTGGATCTCCACTTCTAAGGGCAGGCCTAAGAGAAGAACCACAGAAGCTTGCTGAACACAACGTTGATTACATCAACGACCAAGGATTCAAGACAGTTGTTACTGCTTGTGCCGGATGTTACAAAGTTCTTTCCAAAGAATATGAAAAATGGTGGGGCTTAAAGCTTA
>CAZFRW010000005.1:42500-49916 GCA_964521515.1 uncultured Thermococci archaeon | reverse complement strand
GCCCATTTTGTGGCGAAGAGCTCATACTAATAAATTTTGAAGATGAGTGGGAGCTCATTGAGAAAGAAGAGATATTGGGATGGTACGAAGAGGAAGAAACCTTTGAGGATAGCCTTGAAGAAGATCTAATTTACGACAATTAATCCCATTAATTCTACGGTGATTTGGTGGGAGATTCGACATCATTTAATGAAGAAATAAACAATCTATTTTTGGAAAACAATCTTATAGTTACTGTTAACTCCGTCCAAAGTTTATCTTTAATAGAAAAAAATAGGTATACTGAGTTAATTGATTTTTTAAAAGGAAAGGGGAAGATATTTGTTAATGATAATGACCTTGAAGATTTTTTAAACAATAATCAAGCAAATGAGATTCCCTTAGTAATTGAAAAGGAAAAGATAGAAATTAAATTAGAAGAGCCTGAAACGGAGATTAAAAGATCTATTAATGGGAAAAGAATACCTGCCAAGGAAAATGAAGCCCAGATTAAATTTACTAAAAACATTAAACAAGAAAATGTGTCCGAAGGCGCAATAGAAGATTTTGTCAAACTTTTCAATGATAGATATGCCAAAATGAAAAAGATGTTTAGAGAAAGACCTTCTACTAGAGATTTCATGCCAATAGGAGATGCTTTGAGGGCAAAGAAAGGCGAAGAAACAAGTGTAGTCGGTATGGTAACAGAAAAAAATGAGTCAAAGAAAGGAAATCTTATTTTAACTGTTGAAGATGATACTGGAAGAATAAAAGTATTTTTCTCAGGCTCAAAAGAACTTGATGAACAGGTCAAGTTTATCATGCTTGATGAGATTATCTGGATTAAGGGGTCTCTTGGGGACGGGATAATATTCGGAAAGGAGTTTGAATTTCCAGATTTACCTCTATCTAGGGAAGCGTGTAGAAGTGAAGTGGACCTATGTTCAGTTCATATTTCCGATATACATGTTGGCTCAAATGCCTTTCTAGAAAAATCATTCTTAAAGTTTGTAAAGTGGCTTAATATTAGAATGGGTTCACCTGCTCAAAGAGAGTTAGCTTCAAGGGTAAAATATTTAGTTATTGCCGGGGACCTAGTTGATGGTGTAGGCACATACCCCAATCAGCAAAAAGATTTAGAGATACTTGACGTTTATGACCAGTATGACAGACTTTATGAACTGCTGTCTATGGTTCCTGACTGGATAAGAATAATTATGTCCCCAGGAAATCACGATGCAACTAGAAGTGCAGAACCCCAATTGCCTGTAGAAAAACAGTATGCTGAAAAATTATATGAATTACCAAATGTAGATATGGTTCCAAATCCTTGCTTTTTTGAAATGCATGGCGTAAAGACTGTTGTCTATCATGGGACAAGCATATACGATTTTGTCGAGGGGATAGCTGGAGTAGGACATGACAAGCCTGTACCAGCTATGAAAGAAATGCTCAGGAAGAGGCATTTGGCACCTGTTTACGGGGGTAAAACCCCTATCTCTCCTGAAGATAAGGATTACTTATTGATTGATAATCATCCAGACATTTTTCATACAGGACATATTCATGTAAACGGATACGGTAATTATAGGGGAACGTCAATGATTAATTCTGGGGGTTGGCAGGCACAAACTGACTACCAGAAGATGAGAAATATTATGCCCACACCAGGTCGAGTCCCAATTTTTGATTTAAAAACTCACAAACTCTCAATTATGGGATTTTGTAATGACGGTGGGGGATATTGATTGATAGAAGCTTATTTTAATTCTTTAGAAGTTGAAGCAAAAAGAGCTTATGAAATAGCCCAAGAAGCAAGAAAAAAGGGATTGGATCCATCGCCGTCTGTTGAGATACATTTGGCAGCTGATATGGCAGGAAGAATCGAAGGAATTGTAGGGCCAAAAGGAGTTGCAACTAGAATAAAAGAGCTTGATATGCAGGGACACCCACGAGAAAAAATAGCTATTATGATTGCGGAGGATATTCTTGCTGAAAAATACTCAAAAAAGAATTCAAAGGAAAAACTGGCTGAGCAAGCTGTTAGAACAGGTCTCGCAATTTTGACTGAAGGTATTGTTTCTGCCCCCCTAGAGGGTATTTCTGATGTTAAGATTAAAACTAACTTTGATGGTACTGATTACCTAGCATTGTATTTTGCAGGCCCGATTAGGTCTGCAGGTGGTACAGCTGCGGCACTATCAGTTCTTTTGGGAGATTATGTAAGAAAAACACTTGGCCTTTCTAAATACAAGGCGACTGAAGAAGAGATACAAAGATTCATTGAAGAAATTGAACTGTACGAAAGAGGAAAAACCCATTTACAATACAAACCCTCGAATAAGGAAGTTATACTTTCACTCTCAAATATACCAATTGAAATCACTGGAGAGAGTACAGAAGAAATAGAAGTTTCTGGATATAGAAATCTGCAAAGGATAGAAACAAATAAGGTTAGGGGAGGAGCCCTACTTGCTTTAGCAGAAGGAGTTATCCAAAAATCAAAGAAAATTGAAAAAGTTTTGAAGGTGTTCGAGCTAGAAGGATGGGAATTTATAAAAGATTTGAAAAAAGAAGAAAAAAAGGAAAATGATGATAATACAGAAAAGATAAAAGCAAATTGGAAGTATCTTTCAGACTTACTTGCTGGGAGACCTGTTATCGCTCATCCCAGTAGCAAGGGTGGATTTAGGATAAGGTATGGCAGGAGTAGGGACACTGGATTTGCTGCATGGGGTTACCATCCTGGAGCTATGCATATAGTGAATGGATTTATAGCTGTTGGAACTCAGCTTAAAACTGAAAGGCCTGGTAAGGCGACAGTTGCTATGCCGGTGGATTCGATACTACCGCCTTTTGTAAAATTTAAAGACCATAGCTGTGATTGGCTTTATTCATATGAAAATATTAAGCCTGAAGATGTTGAAGAGATAATATTCTTGGGCGATGCCCTTATTGCATATGGGGACTTTGTAGAGAATAATCACCTGTTAATGCCTTCTGGGTATGTAGAAGAATGGTGGGCTCTAGATTTAGAAAAAGCTTTGAATGAAAAAGGAGGCAGTGGCGAGCTCAAAGACCTATTAGAAGGTAGAAGAATTCCAGAGGTAAAAGAGGCTATCGAATTATCAAAAAAATATGGGATCCCTCTACACCCAAAATATAACTTGTTCTGGAGTTATATATCAATAGAAGATTTGGATTATTTAATTAATTATGATGGTTATACTATAAATGAGGATTTAATTATTTTTGATTTAGGGGAAGGTGCCAGAATAAAAAATATTATTGAGAATTTATGTCTGCCTCATCAAGTATCAGAGGGCAATGTAAAAATAGAATCCCATTTAATGGCACTTGTTCTTTCCGGAAAACAAACATATGGAGAGACAGTTTTAGAACGGGTATCAAATTTACTAGGAATTAAAATTAGAGATGCTATACCCACCACTGTTGGTTGTAGGATGGGAAGGCCTGAAAAAGCCAAAGAGAGAAAAATGAGCCCTCCCGTTCATGTGTTATTCCCGATTGGGCTTTCGGGTGGCTCAACTAGGAGTATAATTAAGGCGTCACAAAAGAATTTCATAGAAGTCGAAGCCGTGAATAAAAGATGCCCTAAATGTAACACTAAGACACATCTCACAAAATGCCCAGACTGTGAGAGTATGACTAAAATGTATATGTCCTGCTCCCATCAGACATGTTCTTATGAGGGTTCAAGTGTAGTCAGTGAAAAGTGCCCAGAATGTGGATCACGTCTTAGAGTATATTCAAAGAAAAAAGTCAATTTAAAGGAAGATCTAAGTCTAGCACTTTTAAATTTAGGATGTGAACTCCCGAAGGAAGTCAAAGGCGTTCAGGGTATGAGTTCTGAGTACAAAATCCCCGAGCCACTAGAGAAAGGTATATTGAGGGCTTCAAATGAGATTTATATTTTCAAAGATGGAACCTGTAGATATGACGCAACTGATGCCCCTTTAACTCATTTTATTCCAAAAGAAGCTAATGTGAGCATTGAAAAACTAAAAGAACTAGGATATCTAAAGGACTATCTTGGAAACGAACTTATAGATGAAAATCAAATTCTTGAATTGAACGTTCAGGATATTATTGTACCAAAGGATTCAATTACTTATTTGTTTAGAGTTACTAAATTTATTGATGGTGAGTTGGAAAAGATATATGGATTGAAATCTTATTATAATCTCGAAAAAAAAGAAGATCTTGTAGGTCAATTAGTAGTTGGATTGGCACCACATACTTCAGCTGGGACTATTGGGCGCATAGTTGGATATACAGATACTAAGGTTGTCTATGCCCATCCTTATTTCCACGCCGCTAAGAGGAGAAACTGCGATGGGGATGAAGATTCAATAATGCTTTTGATGGATGCGTTGCTTAATTTCTCCAAATATTATCTTCCTCAAACAAGAGGGGGGCAAATGGACGCACCCCTTGTATTAACTACACGAATTGATCCAAGAGAGGTTGACAAAGAAGTTCACAATATGGACATTTGTGATAGTTATCCTTTAGAATTCTATGATGCAACGCTAAAATATCTCCACCCAAAAGAGATAAAGATTGAAAGGGTAGAGAATAGATTGGGAACAGATCGAGTTTATTCTGGACTTAAATTTACGCATCACACTTCAGATATATCGAAAGGCCCAAAAGCCAGCAGTTATACAACTTTAAATTCTATGGAAGAAAAGTTGATGTCCCAGTTTGATATTGCCAAAAAGATAAGGGCGGTAGATGAAAACGATGTTGCGGAGAGGGTTCTAAAAACGCACTTTATACCAGATATCAAAGGAAACATAAGATCATATGGAAAACAAAAAGTAAGATGTACCAAATGTAATACTACTTACAGAAGAGTTCCGCTCACCGGTAAGTGTGCAAAATGTAGTAATAAACTTATATTGACAGTTACAAAAGGCTCAATATTAAAGTATATGCAGTTAAGTATAGACATAACTACAAAATTCAAAATAAAAGAATATACATCTCAAGAAATTAATTTAGCTGATTCTGAAGTAAAAATGAATTTTAGAGAAAAACATAAACAGTTATCAGTGTCAGATTTTTGTTAAATAATAAAATTAATGATAAAATATTAAATTATTTTAGATATCTCCCCGGCAGTTCTTTTCATATCCAAGAATACAAGCCCTAGTTTAGCGTCCTTTCTGGCAAGAGCCGTTAATACTGCTTCGTGGCCTGCTCCCATCATTAGGATATAACCATTTACACCTTTAACAAATACCTGTTCTAAAGAGCCTCTTTTTAATTCCTGAGACGTTCTCTCACCAAGTGATAGCATTGCGGCTGACATTGCAGCAACTCTATCTTCTTCAACATCCTGTGGAAGAGCGCTTGCAATAATGAGTCCATCTGTAGACACAACAGCAGAAGCTTCAACATCAGGAGTTGTGGCCTCAAGTTCTTTTAAAATTTCAGTTAAATTTTGAGTTCTAGTCTTCTGAGCCATAATAATCCCCAATTTATAAATGAAAATCCCGTATATATAAAGTTTATGAATAGAATTGGAAAAATCACAAATCTAAGAAATATATAATTCTAAAATTATATTATAGGAGTTTGTGAATTAAGATAGAATAAGGCATTGGCTATTAGGTAAAATATATTTTATCGATATAAATAATATACAATCTAAATTATTAAATTAAAAAAGAATGCATGGCAAAACTTCGTCAAATCCTATCGTTTGACCTCGAACAATTTCGGAATAATGAACCTTAGACTATTAGTATCGGTAAGCTGAATACCTCGCCCGAAGGCTTGGTACTTACACTACCGACCTATCAACCGGATCTTCTATCCGTGTCTTCGTCTCTAACTAAAGTTATAGTCACCTATCCCCTTTTGCTATTAGAGAGTGGTTGTCTATTTTCAGGGATTATTTCGGGCTTAGATGCTTTCAGCCCTTATTAACTATGGCGTAGCTACCCGGCGATGCCTTATCAGACAACCGGCACACCAGAGGCCACGGCAGTCTGTTCCTCTCGTACTGGGACTACCTTCCCTTCAGACGACCAACACCCCCGATAGATAGCAACTAACCTGTCTCACGACGGTCTAAACCCAGCTCACGTTCTCCTTTAATGGGCGAACAACCCCACCCTTGGGTCCTGCTGCAGACCCAGGATGGAAAGAACCGACAGCGAGGTAGCAAGCCCGGGGGTCGATGTGGGCTCTTGCCCCGGACGACTCAGTTATCCCCAGGGTAGTTTTTCTGTTAGTCCAAGCCCCCATCAAGGAGGCATTGGAGTTCGCTAGGCCCGGCTTTCGCCTCTGGATATCTTGTGGTGTAATATCCAGTCAGGCTGACTTTTGGCCTTGCCCTCTACGGTGGATTCCTGACCCACCTGAGTCAACCTTAGGGCGCCCTCGATATCTTCTCGAGGGCGTACCGCCCCAGCCAAACTGCCCACCTACCGGTGTCCCAACACTAACAATGTTGGTTAGTCGCTTAGACCTAGAAGGTTGGTGTTCCATTTGCGCCTCCACAATCCCTGACGAGATTGCTTCGATGGCTACCAACTACGCTCTACATCAAAATCCAAGCGACAACGACAGGCTGCAGTAAAACTCCATGGGGTCTTCGCTTCCCATCGGGGGACCCTGGCATATTCACCAGGAAGTGGTTTCACTAGGTTCCAGTTAGGGACAGTAGGGCTCTCGTTACACCATTCATGCAAGCCGCCAATTAAGCGGCAAGGTATTACGCTACCTTAAGAGAGTTATAGTTACTCCCGCCGTTTACCGGCGCTTCCCCCGGTTGAAACCGGGCTTAACGTGCCGGCACTGGGCAGATGTCACCAGCTGTACAAACCTTTACAGGATAGCAGCTAGCTGTGTTTTTATTAAACAGTCGAAGCCCTCAAGTTACTGAGACGTACCGTCCGATTAAAGACAGTACGCACTCCTTATCCCAAAGTTACGGAGCTATTTTGCCGAGTTCCCTTAACTGGAGTATCCCAACACGCCTTAGGCTTCTCACCAAGGGGCACCTGTGTCGGATCTCAGTACGAACATAAAGAATTCATTTCTATCCTCTTTTCACGGACTCCAGAGATCGGCCGAACCCGACTAAAACGTCAGGCCATTCCTAATTTCTTCCACTTCTCTGTATTAAACATCTCCATGGAATTATATAGTTAGATGGAACGATGGTTCCATTCAGCGTACTCCGAAGTGTCAAGGAAAGAACTTGTGTTGCCACGTGTATCTTTACGGTACCCGAATATTAACGGGTTTCCCTTTCGACTCAAACGAGTTACGAAGAGTCTTAGGATCGACTAACCCTCAGTTGACGAACATTGCTGAGGAATCCTGGCCCTTTCGGCGATGGGGATTCTAACCCCACTTTGCTGTTACTCCCGGCAGGATCTACAATTCTGACAGGTCCAC
>CAZFRW010000005.1:0-37500 GCA_964521515.1 uncultured Thermococci archaeon | reverse complement strand
TCATGGTTGGTGTTGATAATCTTGTTGCTTTTATAGATGCTGATGGATGCAGGGAATACGCCTCTAAGGTAAAAGAGTTTGTAAAAGAAAAAGTACTGCCCGACATACCTTTGATGATTGGAGTTGACCATTCTGGAACAGGGGGATGTATAGAGGCTTTATCGGAAAAATATGGAAAAGCAAATCTATCGGTAGTAATTCTCGATAGCCATTTTGATGGAATAATCCCAACTCAAAGATTAAAACTAATCCAGCACGATATGGAATTTAATCCAAATACTAGATTCTCAAAGGATGATCCTTATTTATATAACAGGGTAGACAGTTTCAATGCCGATTCTTTTCTTTACTTCCTTCTAAAGGAAAAGAAGGTACTACCTAAGAATCTCTTCGTTCTAGGGGTTTCAGATTACCCCCCAAACGCTGCAAAAGATGCAAAAGATACAAGAATAAGAGAATATTTCGAGTTTTATAGAAAGTTTGAAGAGGATGGTGTTACTATCCTCCCAAAAAATAAACTAAAAGCAAATTTTGAGATGGCGCTTAAAAAAGTTTTTGAAAAAATTAAGACCCCCTACGTCTATGTTTCAGTTGATATCGACATTGGCTCAAGACAAGCTTTGACAGGTGCTAGGTTCCTAGATTATCTTGGTCTTGAAGAATCTGAAATTTACAGGATTTTAGATGGATTGAACAGGTATACCAAAGAGAAAAAAATAGAGATTGTAGGCGCTGATGTAATGGAGATAGATCAATCAAAGGCAGGTCAGAAATTTGGCAAGAGCTACGATAAAACATATGACATAACTTTAGAAGTAGTTAAGAAAATATTCAAGTAATTATTTATAATATTAAATTAAAAATAATAAAAATTTTTATTTTATCTTGCAAGAGTTATCTCAATTGCAGAAACATTAGCACTTGAGTTGTCATCTCTTGTAATTGTTTCTGTTGATGTAGATATTTTTTGTACATTAACATCAACTACGAATTTGTTTCTGACAATTTCTGCAACGTCGACTGCTCTTGAAATGGCTCTCCCTCTTGCTTTTATAACTACATTGTCTGTTTCTTTTTTGTTAAGCTGTGTTACGACAGCTAAAACATAGTTCATTACTGGTTTACTTCCGACAAATACGATATTTTCGTCTGACATTTTAATCCTCCTCTACGGTTATTGCATTTGCTGCACATTCGTTAACACATAGGAGACATGCTATGCAGTCTTTTTCTTTTATTGGTACCGCTACATCTCCTTGTATTTCAAATACTCCTACTGGACATGTTGATATACAAATTCCACATCCTGTACAGTCATCGCTTACTGTTACCTTTGGCATTTGATAACCTCAAGCGTTTTTTTTTACGTTAGTATATAAGTTTACCGATATTTCAATCTTAATGCCTTTCAGTATAATAAAATCTCGACAGCGTCTGCACCTAATCTCTGGGCGCCTCACGTCTAGATTCTGAAAGCATTTCAGTGTAATCAGTAATTTCTCCACCGACAACTGTCCTCAGGCCAGCAACGATATCTTTACCAATGTGTTTTTGTTTTGCTAATTGAGTTACCAGATACTAACTCAATTACTTTTTCAATTTTCTTATCTGGGATAAAGTCCGTAGTTGTAGCTATCAAGCTACCACTAAAACTCTTGGGGGTGTTCCTTTAAATATTTAATCCAAAAGAATTGAAATTTCTTTAATCCTATCTCTTAAATATGCGGCTTTTTCGAAATCTAAGTTATTTGCAGCTTTAATCATCTCATCGTGAAGATACGCCAAATACTCTTCTGGATCTTCAACTTTTGATATTTTGTAATCTTCCTGGTCTTTTTCAGGCACTTCAATTTTTTTCTTGATAGTTTGGGGGGTAATATTATTCTTAACATTGTATTCTGTCTGGATCTTTCTTCTTCTTTCAGTTTCGCCAATTGCCTTTTTCATCGAAGATGTGACTGTGTCTGCGTACATTATCACGGTCCCCGATACATTTCTAGCAACTCTCCCCATAATCTGTATCAAAGAAGTAGTAGATCTAAGATATCCCTCTTTATCTGCATCAAGTATCGCAATCAAAGAAACTTCTGGGAGATCAAGCCCTTCCCTTAGTAAATTGATACCGACAAGACAGTCATAAGACCCAGCCCTTAGTTCACGTAACAATTTTACCCGCTCTAAAGTGTCTATTTCAGAATGCAAGTATCTTGCATTTATTCCTAATTCTAGAAGGTAGTCTGTAAGGTCTTCTGCCATCCTTTTTGTTAGGGTTAAAACTAAGGTTCTTTCACTATTTTCAATTCTCTTTTTGACCTCAGAAACAAGATCATCTATTTGTCCTTCTCTTTTTCTTATAATTATGCCTGGATCTACCAAACCTGTTGGCCTAACTATTTGTTCAACAACTTTCTCAGAAATACTTAACTCGTAATCAGCGGGTGTTGCAGAAACAAATATAGCTTTATTCAAAAGATTCTCAAACTCATTGTATCTTAATGGTCTGTTATCGAGGGCTGAAGGCAGTCTAAATCCATAGTTGACAAGAGTTTCTTTTCTTGATTTATCTCCTTCGTACATCCCCCTAATCTGAGGAATTGTGATATGCGATTCATCTATTATTAAAAGAAAATCTTTTGGAAAATAATCGATAAGTGTGTAAGGTCTCTCGCCTTTTTTTCTTCCAGAAAAATAACGTGAATAATTCTCAATACCCTTACAGTATCCCATCTCCTGCATCATCTCAATATCATATTTTGTCCTTGTTTCGATCCTATGCGCTTCTATGAATTTGCCTTGAGAATTCAGATCTGCCAAGACTACCTCAAGTTCATTTTGAATTTCTGTTATAACTCTACTTACAGTGTCTTCAGGTATAAGATAGTGACTAGCAGGATAGATGTAAATATTTTCAATTTCGCCCATGTTTGAAAAGTTTAAAGGATGAACTTTTGCTATTCTTGTTATTTCCTCTCCAAAGAATTCAACCCTTAAGATATAGTCCGTAAATAAAGGGAATATTTCAACTACCTCGCCTCTTGCTCTAAATGTTCCACTTTTGAAATCTGAATCATCCCTTTCATACTGCATTGAAACTAGCTTTCTAAGAAAATCATCCCTGTCAACCTGTTCATTTTTCCTTATGAATGCCCCCATCTCTTTATATGTCTCGGGATCGCCAAGACCGTAAATGCATGAAACACTTGCTACGACTATACAGTCGTTTCTTGAAAGAAGAGACGCTGTTGCAGAGTGCCTCATTCTTGTTAATTCTTCATTTATTGAGACATCCTTCTCGATATATGTATCTGTATGAGGGAGATATGCCTCTGGTTGATAATAGTCATAATAACTGACAAAATATCCAACAGCGTTCTCTGGAAAAAACGCTTTGAATTCAGAAAAAAGTTGAGATGCTAGAGTCTTATTTGGGGAAATTATGAGCGTGGGTTTATTATATTTCTCAATTAAATTAGCAATTGTAAATGTTTTTCCTGAGCCTGTTACACCAAGAAGTGTTTGGTATTTGTACCCTTTTTCTATGCCTTTGTTTAGCTCACTAATCGCTTGGGGTTGATCACCATTTGGTTTAAATTCAGAAAAAAGTTTGAAGTCTCCCACGTTTAAAAAGAACCGAATTATTTTAAATGGTTTTTTAGTGTAGGGTTTTGGATTTATTTATTTTTAAATAATAATAGAAAGGATAGAAGCTGAACTAGGTCTCTTCCTTAATCTCGAAAACTTTAGAGCAATCAAAATCAGAATATTTATGGCATGAAAAGATCTTGTCGCCGTAATAGATAGTTTCAAAATCAAATAGGTCAGGTGATCTATAGAACTTGTCATATACTATTAAGAGATCTTCTTCATCAAGTTTAATCTCTTTGTTACCTTTGGTTTTTACATAGAAATAATTATAGCCTTCATCAAAACCAATTCTCTTTATTTCTTCATATTTTATGGATGCTAACTCTGGTATGGCTTTTATTAGTTTTTCATAGAAAGGTCCACCATTTTTTATGTCTAAGAGAATCATCTTGGAAATTTTTACTTTTTCATAATAACTGTCTTCGTTGTCTTCAGAAATCAATAGAGGTTGTTTTCTTTCCTTTTCCAATTCCTTTAGTGCGGCTAATTCTTCAACATGAAGAATATTTTTGTATATCCCAAAAACTACTCCTTTTTCTCTGAGTGTTTCCAGTCTTTTTAGAAAAGTGTCAAGATCCCATATTATTTCTACGTCCATGCAATTAGGGCTAAGTATAAGTTATTTAAATGGCTTTTCAAATTTATCTTCATGGAACTTAATGAGCTTGTTAGTTATATGGACGATTATCTTAGAATTAATGATATAGATGACGTATCTGCAAACGGATTACAGATAGAAGGAAAAAAAGAAGTCAAAAAAATATGTCTGGGTGTAGATAGTTCTCTAGAAATTTTCAAAGAGGCTTCAAAAAGAAAGGCCGATCTATTAATAGTCCACCACGGACTGATCTGGGGTGGATTAAAATGTATAAGGGGCCTCGTAAAAGAAAGAATTTCTTATCTTTTAGAAAACGGTATTTCCTTATACGCTGCACATCTACCTCTTGATATGCATCCAGAAGTTGGGAATAACATAGAGCTAATAAGAATGTTAAATCTTTCTAACCCTGAACCTTTTGGTGCCTATCATGGATTAAAGATAGGATTTAAAGGCCGTTATGAAAAATTGAAAAATATAAAAGATATATCTAAAACCCTAGAAAAATCGCTTCCAGCTAAAATTGAATCTTTCCAGTTTGGCCCAGATAAGATTAGATCTGTTGGAATAGTGAGTGGGGGCGGAGGCTCTGCCTTTGAAGATTGTATCAAAGAAAACTTGGACCTATTTATTACTGGTGAACCATCGCACACAATTTACCATATTGCAAAAGAGGCTGGAATAAATTTAATATTTGCAGGACACTATGCTACTGAAAAGCTCGGAGTAATGGCCCTAGGAAAAAAGATTGAAGAAAAATACAGTATTAAAACAGAGTTTATAGATATACCAACGGGACTCTAGCAAACTATATCTGAAAGCCTATCATTTTTTATTGCATTTTTTATTTCAAGCGCTATCCTTCTTCCTGTTGACATGGGCCCTCCATACTTAATATAAGTATAAGGTGAATAAGGTTCGAAAAGATTTGTACCGGCTACAATTCTAGCTGAAATCTCAAATATGAATATGTCTTCTTCTGGGGTAATTACACCTTCAAGACAGAATGGCCCAAAGAGTCCTTTTTTAGGAATTAACTTTTTTGATTTTTCAATTACTCTCTCACCCATGTCGAATATTTCAGGTAGCAATGACTCTCTGACAGTGATTGGAATATTCCCAACTACGACATAACTTGGATCTATCTTCTTTAGTGCAAATTGGTCTCTTGCTGAGATCCTTCCTATAGAATCTACATTGCTTTCATACCTTTTATCGAAGCTCATTATTTCTAACTCATTATTTAAGGGACTGTAAAAATAATGGAAATACGCAGGTACACCGATAATATACTCCTGAATTACATATTCCTCATTAATATGGTCAGAAATCTTTTCATAAAAATCCTTTGTATCTTTGGCAAGGAAGTATCCCTTTCCTCCTTGTGCGCCATAAAACTTTACAATTACAGGCCTATCAATATCTTCAGGGGTATCAAATATTCTTGGAATTTTTATATTTGCATCAGTTAACCATTGTCTTTCTAGTTCTCTTGAAGACTCCCATTGTAGTACGTCTTTATTACCAAAGTACATAACTTTCAAGTCTTTGAAGTCTTCGATTTTCATATAAGCAATAAAAGAACCGTGTGGTATAAGGATAGTATTTCTTTTTATTAATTCATCTTGTAAGGAAAAAAGTTCTTTAAAATGATCAACAATTAGAATTTCATCGGCTACGCCAAAACTTCTGTAAACTTTTTCTGCTCCTTTTTTTGCTATACATAAGGTCTTAAATCCCTCGTCTTTTGCGCCCTTTAATATTTGTAGAGCAGAATGACTTCCAAGTGTCGCAATAGTATAATCATTTACAGCCATTGAGTATTAACTTAAGTTATAATACTTAAAACTTTCTGTGATTAAAAGAGAAAATTATTTAAATTAACATTCCGAACGTGCCAAAGTGATGGAAAAGAGAGCACTAATTAGCGTTACAAATAAAAATGGCCTTGAAACATTTGCAAAAACTTTGTCAAATTTAGGTTTTGAAATTGTATCAACTGGGGGTACTTTAAAATTTCTTTTAGAGAATGGGATAGATGCCACCCCAATTGAAAAGGTTACAGGATTTAGAGAAATGATAGGTGGTAGAGTCAAAACTCTACACCCAAATATCCATGGTGGGATATTATACATTAGAGACGACAAAGGCCATGAAAACGAAATAATTTCAGAAGGAATAAAACCAATAGACATAGTTGTATGTAATCTATATCTTTTCCAAGAAACTGTAGCAAAGAATCCTTCCCTTGAAGACGCTATTGAAAACATTGACATCGGAGGAGTTACTCTTCTAAGGGCGGCTGCTAAAAATTTCAAATATGTAACAGTTATTGTGGATCCATCAGACTATGATAATGTCACTAAAGAGTTGTTGGAAAATGGGGATACCTCTTATGAAACGAGGAAAAAATTATGTGTTAAAGCTTTTTCCCATACTGCCGATTATGATAGCGCAATTGATTCTTATCTTTCAGAAGTACTAACTGGGGATAAGAAGTTAAGACTTTCATTTGATTCTGGTAAAAATTTAAGATATGGGGAGAATTGGCATCAAAAAGCACGTTTCTTCAAAAAAGATACTGCCGAGCCGTCTGCCTCAAATATGAAGCAACTTCATGGTAAAGCGCTTTCTTATAATAATTATCTTGATATTGAAGCTGCACTAAATGCTGCAAAGGAACTTTCCCAATACAATTCAGCAGTTATTGTAAAACATCTAAATCCTTGTGGTATTGCCACAGGCAGGACTCTTCTTGATGCATTAAAAAATGCGTGGGATGGGGATAGAGTATCCGCATATGGCAGCATAATAGCTTTGACGAGAAAAGTCGATTTAGAAACGGCTTCTTTTCTGAAAGGTAAATTTGTTGAAGTAATAATAGCCCCTTCTTATGATGCTGATGCATTAGAATTTTTGAAGAACAAGAGCAAAGATTTGAGAATTCTTGAAACTGGAAAACTTTTCACTTCGGAAGATAAAGTTTACAAATTTTTGATTGGCGGGGTTATTGAACAAGATAGGCCAAAGGGGTTATATGAGAAGTGGGATTGTGTGACAAAGGAAAGATTTCCAGAAAGTAAAAAGGACCTTGGACTTTTTACAATTATTGCTACTAAGTATACAAAATCAAACTCAATTGTTTTAGGTATGGAGTATGAAAAAGGCCAGTATAAAGTACTGGGAAGTGGAGTCGGCCAACCCAACAGAGTTGACTCTCTCAAGAAACTAGCAATCCCCAAAATATATGAAAATCTAGAGAATATGTGGAATGAAGAAAAGCCTAACGTTGAAAAAGAAGTCTTTATCAAAGAAAAGATATCGGAATGCGTCCTTGTTTCAGATGCTTTCTTCCCGTTTGATGACACTGTTAGAGTCGCGGCAGAACATAACATAAAATACATAATTCAATCCGGAGGTTCAATAAGGGACAAAGAAGTAATAGAAACTTCAAATCAATTTGGCATCTCTATGATCTTTACCGGAATGAGATACTTCAATCATTAGAGAAATTACCAAATTTTAGGGATTAGCCTATACCTCACTTCTTTAGTATATTCAAGATAGCCGTCTAATTCTTTTTGTAAAGTTTTATCTTCAAGATAAGTTCTTACTAATAATGGAAGAAAAATTAGCAAAGTCTCTAAATTTTATCATAAATATATTTAAATATCAGATATAATAAATTCTAATATGAGCGGCTCAACTATTACCTCTTCTGGATTTTCACGAGAAGGAAAAGTTAAGAGAGTTTATGAAGTTTCTGATAAAGAAATTGAATTTGAATTTACTGATAGGATCTCTGTTTTTGACAAAATAATTCCATCTAAAATTCCTTTTAAAGGGGAGACTCTGTGTAGAGAAGGTGCTTTCTGGCTTAAGGAAGCAGAAAAACTAGGATTCTTAACTCACTTCATAAAAATAACTGACAAAAACAAAATGTTGGTCAAGAAGGTTAATATAATTCAAGATTATAATAAAATTAATCATAACACAAAGAATTATCTTATTCCCTTAGAATTTATTTGCAGACACTACGTTGCAGGTTCTCTTCATGATAGAATAGAGAAAGGTAAGATAAGTCCAAAAGAACTTGGATTTAATAAAAAAACAGTAGAATACGGAGAAAAATTGCCTGAGCCTTTTATTGAAACATCAACTAAACTTGAAAGTGTGGATAGGCCTTTGGATAAGAAGGAAGCGTTGAGCATATCAGGACTTACAGATGAAGAATACAAGAATATTCTAGAAACTATAATCAAAATCGATTCAAGAATGTCAAAGATAGTTGAAAAAGGTGGCTTAATTCATGTTGATGGAAAAAAGGAGTTTGGCATGAATGAGGACAGAACTCTAATGTTTATCGATGTCTTTGGAACTGCAGATGAGGACAGATTCTGGGATAAAAAATTATACGAAGAAGGTAAGATGGTAGAGCTTTCAAAGGAATTTGTAAGACAGTATTATATCAGAACAGGATACAAAAAAGAACTGTATGATGCAAGGGATAAAGGCCGACCAGAACCAGATATATCTGCTTTACCAGAAAGTATGATCAAGGAAGTATCTACCCTTTACATAAATATGTATGAAAGAATAACTGGAGAAAAATTTAGGTGATTTATTTGAAGGTAGAAATCAAAGTTGGATTAAAAGAAGGAATTACAGACCCCGAAGGGCTTAATATCAAAAAATCCCTTAAATTACTTGGTTTTGATAGTGTCGAAAATGTTGAAGTAAAAAGAAGCTACGTCATAGAAATAAGTGGAAAGGATGAAAAGAAAATTAGAGAAGATGTTGACATTATGTGCAAAAAACTTCTGATTAATCCTGTAATCCACGATTATGAAGTGGAAATGATAAAATGAGTAGCAGACAAAATGTATTTGAAATTAATCTTGACTTGCCTGATGAAAAACTTCTAGAGTTAAGCAGGAAGATTGGAATAGGTCTCTCTTTAGATGAAATGAAATCAGTCAAGAATTACTTTAGGGAGCAAGGAAGAAATCCAACAGATATTGAAATACAGGCTATAGGGCAGGCTTGGTCAGAGCACTGTTGTTATAAATCCTCTAAAAGTCTATTGAAAAAATTTATTTTTAATATTGAGGCGCCACAGAATATTTTTGTCATAAAGGAAGATGCGGGCGTAGTTGAGTTTGATAAAGATTACGCTTATGTTTTAGCTCTAGAAAGTCACAATCACCCCTCAGCTGTTGAGCCATATGGGGGAGCAGCTACTGGAATTGGTGGAATTCTTAGGGATGTTGTATGTATGGGAGCACAGCCTGTGGCACTGATAGACCCTATATTTTTTGGACCATTAGATCTGCCTTACGATCAACTGCCTAAAGGGCTAAAGCATCCTGAATTCATATTTAGGGGCGTAGTTGCGGGGATTAGAGACTATGGGAACAGGGTAGGGATCCCAACTGTATCGGGGTCTGTTTATTTCCATCCAGGATACACTGGCAACTGCATTGTAAATGTCGGATGTGTCGGAATAATAAAGAAAGAGGACATTATTCACAGCAGAGTCAAAGAACTTGGAGATATCTTCGTTATGGTTGGTGGAAAAACTGGAAGAGATGGTATCCATGGCGTAAATTTCGCATCCGCGGAACTTGATGAAGAATCAGAAACATCTTCACGTTCTGCAGTTCAAGTGGGAGACCCAATAACAAAAGAACCGTTAATTCATGCTTGTCTTGAGACCAATACTAAAAAACTTCTGAATGGTATGAAAGATCTAGGTGGTGGCGGCCTATCTTGTGTAGTAGGAGAAATGGCCCATGCGGGTGGTTTTGGAGCTAGAGTCAATCTAGAAAAAGTTTTGTTAAAAGAAAAAGGAATGAAACCATGGGAAATATGGGTATCCGAATCACAAGAGAGAATGATGCTTGCTGTCTCTAAAGATAATCTTAAGGAAGTTCTTGATATTTTTGATAAATGGGATGTTAATGCGGCCGTTATCGGCGAAACAATTGCTGAGAGGAAAGTCTTAGTATATTACGAAGGAGAAAAAATATTTGACATGGATTCTGAATTCTTGACAGGTGGCCCATTGTACGCAAGGGACGTTAAGATAGTCAAAAGAGATCAAAAAGATGTTCAAACTCAAACACCTAAAGATACAAATGAGATATTGATCAAGATGCTTTCAGACCCAAATATCGCATCAAAAGATTGGGTTATTCTTCAATACGATCACACTGTTAGAGGATCGACATCCCTTACACCGTTGTATGGAGATGTTGTTAACTTTTCACCACAAGATTCTGCTATCGTGAAGCCCGTAGAGGAACTTAACAAAGGGTTAGTTATCTCAACTGCAGTCAATCCATTCTTATTAGAATATGACCCCTATTGGGGTGCGGCTTCTGCAATAGATGAAATCTATAGGAATATTGTTGCTGTTGGAGGCAAACCTCACTCGTTGGCAGATTGTCTGAACTTTGGAAATCCTGAAAAACCTGAGAGATTTGGTGACTTTTATCAAGCGGTAATGGGATTAAACTTTGCCACAAAAGATCTTCAGGTATCATTTTCATCCGGTAATGTAAGTCTTTACAATGAAAGTATGGTTGGAAGCTGCCCTCCAACACCAACTATAGTAGGGATAGGGATAATTGATGACATAGATAAGAAGTTAAGTTCCAACTTCAAAAAAGAAGGAAACTCAATCTATCTTATTGGTAATACTGAAAGAGAGTTTGGTGGTTCATTGTATTACAGGATTTTAGGGATCGATGGAGGAATTGCTCCTAAAATGGATCCTCAGAATTTGATAAATTATTCGAATGCACTTCTTGATTCAATGCAAAAAGGTATTGTGAAAAGTTGTCATGATTTAAGTGAGGGCGGTCTTGCTGTTGCTATTGCAGAAATGACATTTGGTAGCGATTATGGTGTAGAAGTAGAATTACCAGTTTTCAAAGATATGAGGGCAGATGAGTTCCTCTTTTCAGAATCAAATACCCGATGGGTAGTTGAGGTTAATGGAGATAAGGAATTTGAATCTCTGTTTAACAAGAACAAAGTACCATTTATGAAAATTGGGAAAATAGTTGGCAACAGACTTATGATAAAACAGGATGGAGTTAAAATAGTAGATGCTTCTGTAGATAAATTAAGGGATAAATGGAAAAATGCTATTTGGGAGCATATGGGGTGATTCAATGAACAGGTCCGATATTAAAGTTTGTGTTTTACGTATAGAGGGAACAAACAATGAAGATGAGATGTACTACGCTTTCAAGAGACTAGGTGCCTCTGCTGAACTTGTTCATTTGAAAGAGCTCAAAGATATATTTGATTATAATTGTCTAATGATCCCCGGAGGATTTTCTGCAGGAGATTATGTAAGAGCTGGCGCAATATTTGCCTCAAGAATAAGAGCAAAGATGGCAAATGATCTACATAAATTTATAGATGAAGGATGGCCTGTAGGTGGTATATGTAATGGGTTCCAAGTACTAGTTGAGCTTGGAGTTCTACCAGGATTTAAAAGAATGGATTATCCTGATGCTTGTCTCTTTTTGAATAATTCTGCAAGATTCGAATGCAGACCAACTTTACTGAAACATGAAAATAAAGGTAAGTGCGTCTTCACAAGAAATATTCCTAAAGGAGAAGTAATGCTAGTTCCCTCTGCACATGGCGAAGGAAAGTTACTTTTGCCAAGAGAAAAGGAAAAAGAATACTTTGATAGACTATTTGAAAATGATCAAGTTGTATTTAGATACGTTGATAAAGATGGGGAGTACGCAGGATACCCTTGGAATCCTAATGGCTCGGCATATAATATAGCAGGAATTTGTAATGAGGCGGGGAATGTGTTTGGTATGATGCCACATCCAGAAAGGGCATATTTTGACAAGAATAAGAATGGAATTTCTGGCATGAAACTCTTTGAATCAGTTTTAAAATATATAGAGGAAAAATAAAAATGTGCGGCATAATAGGTACTTCATCAAACAATTCTGCATATGAATGCTATAGGGGACTTTTAGCTATTCAGCATAGGGGACAAGATTCAGCGGGCATACTATCATTTGATGGGGTAGTTCATCAGAAAAAAGAAAAAGGCCTTGTTTTGAACGTTTTCAATAAGGAAGAGATATCAAAGCTTGAAGGTTCTAAAGCGATAGGTCATGTAAGATATCCAACAGCCGGTACGAATACCATTTGTGAAGCTCAGCCTTTCTTTTTGAGCTATCCTTATGGAATCGGTCTTGCACATAACGGTAATATTACGAATTATCAAGATTTAAAGATAGAACTTGAAGAGAAGAATAGATGCATCCATTCAAAGTCGGACACTGAAGTCATGATAAATATCCTTTCTGAAGAATTAATGAAAAATGATACGTTTGAGGCTATCAAAGGAACTATGGAAAGGATTGATGGAAGTTATTCTGCAGTAATGATGTTACCAAATAAACTCATAGCTTTTAGAGATCCATATGGAAACAGGCCATTAGTATTTGGGGAAAAGACAAATTTGAATGAAACTGCATTTTCTTTTTCTTCTGAAAGTGTTGGACTTGATGTAAATGGTTATTCTCTCGTTAGAGATTTACTACCTGGTGAGGCTATAGTTGTTGATGATAAGAATGTTGAAAAGAAATTATTATGCCCAAAAGGTAGGGCCCACTGTATGTTTGAATGGGTCTATTTTTCAAGACCTGATTCTGTTATAGAAGGCAAGAGTGTTTATGAAGCAAGAATGGAACTCGGAAAGAATATAGAGTTTGAAGGAGAAGGGGATGTAGTCATACCTGTGCCTGACACGGCAAGAACGGCAGCTTTAGGATTTTCTGAGAAGCATGGAATTAAGCAAAGAGAAGGTTTGATAAAAAACAGATACATTGGGAGAACTTTCATTATGCCAACCCAAGTTTCAAGGGACGTTGCTGTTAGGGATAAACTAAATGTGATAAAAGGAGAAATTAGAGGAAAAAAGGTAATTCTTGTTGATGATAGTATAGTCAGAGGAACGACTAGCAAAAGGATAGTTAAAATGCTTAGAGACAACGGGGCTAAAGAAGTTCATATGGTCTCCACATGCCCCCCGATAAAACATCCATGTTATTATGGTATAGATATGCCTACTGAAAAGGAGTTAATTGCAGCACGAAATACCGATGATGTTGCAGAAATGATTGGCGCAGATTCAGTTACATACCAGACAATGAAAGGTTTGGTAAAGGCAATTGGGCTTAAAAAGGATGAATTATGTCTTGCTTGCCTTAATGGAGATTATCCAACGCATATACCTGAACAAGTAAAAAAATCCCTTACAAAAACAAGGGAATGCGAGAGGATAGGAGATATATAGGGATAGTGATATTTTGGGCGAAGTATGGGCTGTTGTTGGTGGGGGAGCAAGAGAATGGGCTTTGGCGGAGTCAATTACAAGATCTAAAAATGTATCAGAAGTTCATGTACTCCCTGGAAATCTTGGTGGGGCTTTTGAAAAAAAATGTGTTTGGCCCATTGGGAATGATAGAGTCAAGATTAAAAATTTTGATGATGTAAAACAGTTTTTTATCGATTATAAACAAGAGATTCAAGAAAATAATGGCAGGGTAAAGAGACTTGATGATCTTAATGATATTATTTCTTATCTTTCTGAGAATAGTATTGATATGGTTGTTGGGGGCCAAGAAAAGTACCTTTCACTTGGCCTAAAAGAAAGTTGTGAAAAGAAAGGTATACCTTGTTGGGGACCAACTTCTAAGGCCATGATAGTAGAGGCTGATAAGTGCAATACCAACGATCTTATGAAAAAATGGGGCATACCTTGTCCTTCCTTTGAGAATTTTTACAATCCGGAAACTGCCAAGTCTTTTTTAAAGGAAAATTTTGGTAAAAATGGAAAGAAATATGTCGTAAAGTATCCTTATCTATTGGACGGGAAAGGATCAAGAGTTTGTAATACCCTTGAAGAGGCTTTGAGCGCTGTTGATGATTTTATGGTATCGGGTGTTATTTGCAATCCCGTAGATAAATTAACTATAGAAGAAAGACTTTATGGAGAAGAAGTAATGGTTTTCTACGCGGTCCATGAAGGTCATGTGAAATACCTTGGGAGCGCAAAAGATTTCCCTGAAAGGTTTGATTCAGAAGATACTTTTTTGATTGATAGGTTCAACAAAAGAATGGGTCACCCAGGTGAAATGGTAAACTACATAACTGGGGGGATGGGTGTTATCGCTCCACACCCACTTTTGAAGGGAAGAGAAGATTTAGTTAAGAAAATTGAAGATACAATAGTTGTTCCATTTTTAAATAATCTTTTAGAAGAGGAAAAACTAGCTTTTAATGGAATAATATATTTTGGTCTTTGTGCCTTAAAGGAAAACAATACTTACAAATTTTATGTCTTTGAAATAAATGGCAGAGATGGGTCACCAGAAGCAGAAGGTAGATGGCCAACAATAGAAACTTCTCTTTTTGATATAGCAAAAAGAGGTTATGAAGGAAAAATTGAAGACCTAAATATCAAGTTCAAAGATAATGTTTGTGTTGGAGTTTTTACAGTAAGTGGAAGCTTCCCTTGGTTTAAGGGATGCGGATTTGAAGCTTCTCAAATGCCTCCCGGATACCCCGGAAAACACCTTACGGGCCAGATTATAGACTATTCTAACGAAATTCCTGATAATTCCTTCCACAGACACGCTGGCACGTTTATTACACGAACAGGAAATGTTGCAGTTGGTGGTGGTCGAGTTATACTTGGTGGCGGATTGGCAAGAACCTATAGTGAGGCAAGCAAAATAGCATATGACGTCATATCAGATAAATATATGAGATTTGTTGGTAAAAGTTTCAGAAAGAAAATTGGAGAAGGTATAGATTAATTTTAGATATACTTCTCATATTATTTTAATATCTTTAACTTACTTTTTTTGATTAATTAAATAAAAGTATTTAAATATTAGTTATTATGAAAGAAAGTAATATTTTTTCTCATTGATTTGAATAATCAACCTTATAAACTAAAAATGTATTTTACTTTTCAGGGCCATTAATAGGCCAAACAAAAGGAGTAATTAAAATGTATGGTGAAAATAGAGGGGGATATGATAGACCTCCTCGTGAAATGCACAAAGCAACGTGTGCAGGCTGTGGGAAGGAAACAGAAGTTCCATTCAAGCCAGATGGAACAAGACCTGTTTACTGCAAGGAATGTTACCAGAAGAAAAACCCAAGAAGATATTAAGAGTATTTTTTGTAAAAGGTTATTTTCTGAAGATATAAGAAAGTCCTTTTATTTTTTATATTTAAATTCTATTTAATAAATTTTAATTCTAAATCCTATTCTTATACAAAAATCTTTTTAATCTACACGCCTTTCTCTATACATGATTCTAATTATAGCCGGCTCAAAAAGTGATGAGCAGATTGTAAACAAAGTTAAGAAAGTTTTTGACGAAAATAAAGTTGAATATAAGGTAGAATACGCTTCCGCCCATAGAGAGCCTGACAGAGTAGCAGAACTTGCTAAAAAAGATTATGATATTTTCATTGCTATAGCAGGACTTGCCGCGGCACTTCCAGGAGTAGTTGCATCTCACACTAAAAAACCTGTTATAGGTGTACCGGTTTCTTCCAAGTTGGATGGTCTTGACGCACTTCTCTCTATAGTTCAGATGCCCAAAGGTATTCCAGTAGCATGTGTAGGTATTGATAATGGGGAAAACGCAGCATACCTTGCAATGAGAATATTAGGGGTGAAGTAATTGACAACTCCTAAGGATTACAAGTCATCAGGTGTAGATATAAAAGTTGAAGAAAAATCTATTAGTGCCCTAGTTTCTGTAATCAAAGAAACTCTTCAATTAAGAAAAGGTAAGATAGGGGCGGCTATTGGGGGTATAGGGAGCTTCTCCGGATTTATAGAATTTGGAGATTACGCATTATCACTTGCTACCGACGGCGTAGGATCAAAAGTTCTTGTTGCACAAAAATTAAAAAAATATGACACTGTTGGAATTGATGTAATTGCGATGAACGTTAATGACGTTATATGTAACGGTGCGGCACCAATAGCTTTTGTGGATTATATTGCTTTAGAGAAAACCTCAGAATACATGCTTAAGGAAATAGCAAAAGGCCTTTTAGAAGGAGCAAAACAATCAGATATGCCAATAGTTGGTGGTGAAACTGCAACTCTTCCAGATATCATAAAAGGAGATGGAGAAGGATTTGATCTGGCTGGGACATGTCTTGGTGTTGTTAAAAAAGATAAAATAATTTCAGGTAAAGATATTGTCCCCGGAGATGTAATAATTGGGATTGCCTCTTCAGGTGTGCATTCAAATGGACTAACTCTTGCAAGAAAGGCTTTGGGCGAAGAAGATTATCTAGAACTTTTGACTCCTACTAGGATTTATGTGAAACAAATATTAGACCTAATTGAAAACGTTAAAGTAAAAGGAATGGCGCACATCACAGGTAGCGGACTTCTAAATCTTAAAAGATTGAAAAAGGGTATGGGATTTGAACTTGATCTTCCTGAACCACCTTTAATCTTCAAAAAGATTATGGATACAGGTGTAGAAATTGAAGAGATGTATAGAACTTTCAATATGGGAACTGGATTTATGGTAATTGTTTCAAAAGAAGAAAAGGACAAGGCACTCGAAATCTTAAATAGATATTACCCCTCGTATGTAATCGGGAAGGTAATTAATCAAGATACAATAAAAGCTCATATCAAGGGTTTGGATAAGTCTTTTACTTTATGATCTATATAAATATTTTTAAATCATAACCCAAAGATATAAAAATAGTTGACTCTTTTTATCAACAGTTTAGGATAATCTAAAATTATAATAAGAAATGATTTCTCAAAATTATATCGGGTGATATGTTGGTAAAATCCCAGTCGAAGAAAAAAAAAGAGGATACAAGTTGTCCCAAGATTGGCGTTTACGTCTGCCACTGCGGCACTAATATAGCTGGCAGCGTCAATATAGAGGAAGTTGTCAATTTCTCTAAAACATTAGAAAATGTGTCTGTTGTAAGAGAGCATATGTACCTCTGCTCTGAGCAGGGACAGAACGCTATAAAGGATGATATAAAAAAAGAAGGTATAAATAGGGTTGTTGCCGCATGCTGCTCGCCTAGAACTCATGAAGAAATATTCAGGAAAACATTAAATTCAGCAAATTTGAATAAATACCTCTATGAACAAGTTAATATTAGGGACCAGTGCTCATGGCCTCATTTTAAAGATAAAGAAAATGCAACTAAAAAGGCAAAGCAGTTAGTTAAAAGTGGAGTATATAGAGCATCTGAATTAGAGCCTTTAGAGGATAGAAAACTTTCTGTATTAAAATCTACACTGGTGATAGGTGGAGGCATATCTGGGATAAATGCTGCCCTAGATCTGGCCCGTGGTGGATATAAGGTATACATTGTTGAGAGAGATCCAAGCATTGGTGGTAAGATGGCCCAATTAGACAAGACTTTCCCCACAAATGACTGTTCTGCGTGTATTCTTGCTCCAATGATGGTAGAAGTTTCAAACACGCCAAATATTGAGCTTCTTACCTACTCGGAGATTGAAGATGTTTCTGGACATATCGGAAAATATCATGTTGTGGTTAGAAAAAAACAAACATCGGTAGACTGGGAAAAGTGTAATGGTTGCGGCGATTGTAGCATAGTATGCCCTGTTAAAGTTGATAATGAATTTAACTGTAATATGGACAAGAGAAAGGCCATCTATATACAATTTCAACAGGCCATACCAATGAAAGCAGTTATCGACAAAACAAAATGTATCAAGTGTAAGTTGTGCGAGAAGCGATGTCAAGTTGGTGCAATAGATATCTCAAAAAATGATGATGAGTTTGTTGAATTTGATGTTGGAAGTATTATTGTTACAACAGGTTACGACTTATTTGACCCTAATAAAAAAGCCGAATATAATTATGACCATCCTAACGTTATAACTTCTCTAGAACTTGAGAGGATGATGTGTGCTTCTGGACCAACAAAAGGTGAGATATTAAGGCCATCTGATGGTAGAAAACCGCATACA
Organism: uncultured Thermococci archaeon; assembly: GCA_964521515.1. Classification (GTDB taxonomy): domain Archaea; phylum Methanobacteriota_B; class Thermococci; order Methanofastidiosales; family Methanofastidiosaceae; genus Methanofastidiosum. Next base: position 19,201 of record CAZFRW010000005.1, on the reverse strand, counting down.
ATTTCTTTTATCCAATGTGTCGGTTCAAGAGATGAAAAGACAAATGATTATTGCTCTAGAATCTGCTGCACATACTCAATTAAACATGCTAGACTCCTAAAAGAAAAATATCCAGACATAGATATGTTCATTCATTATATCGACCTAAGATGTTTTGGGAAGGGTTATGAGGAGTATTATAGGATGGCTAGAGAAAAGGGAGTTAAGTTCATAAGAGGCCGAATCAGCCAAGTTGACTCGATTGGAGACAGGTTAGAGGTCTCAGGTGATGACGACACACTAGGAGAACAGATAAGTGTTATTGCTGACCTTGTTGTTTTAGCAGTTGCAATGGAATCTCCAAAAGGAACAAAGAATCTTGCAAACTTATTGAACATAAGTACTGATAAAACTGGATTTTTCAAAGAGATTCATCCAAAACTAAAACCCGTTAGTACGGACAGTGATGGGATCTTTATTGCAGGCGCGTGCCAAGGCCCCAAGGAAATCCCAGATGCGGTAAGTCAGGGAAAAGCAGCGGCTTCTGCAGCTTCTTCTCTTATGTCAAAGGGCGAAATAGACATTGAACCTCTTTTTGCCCAAATAATCGAAGACTTGTGTGCAAGATGTAGAACATGCGAATCACTTTGTACTTACAAAGCAATTAAATATAATGAAGAAAAGGATAAAGTAGAAGTAGATATAGCTCTCTGTAAAGGATGCGGCGTCTGTAGTGCAGCATGTCCTTCTGGGGCTATTAAAGCAAATCACTTTACAACTAAACAGGTTAGAATGCAGATTTTAGCCCTTACAGGGGGTAATAAATGAAAATCGTCCTTAACGACACCAACAAGGACCTAGTAAATAAGGTCATGGAATATGGGGGCAAAAGAGTTTATGAGTGCTTTCAGTGTGGGATGTGCGCTTCAGGATGTCCTGTTGCAAGCGATACTGACCATAAAATTAAGAGAACTATGCATCAGGTTCTTTTGGGCCTTGACGAGCAAATACTAGACAAAAAAGCAATATGGTTGTGCACTACTTGCTTCATGTGCTTGGAAAGATGCCCTCAAAATGCAGGACCAACAGATGTTGTTTTTGCACTCAGAAGAATCTCTGCAGAAAAGGGAATTATTCCAGAAGCACAAATTGAAGTTGCTAATAATATTTATCACCTTGGACATGCAGTTACCGTTCAAAAGGGTATTAATCTTAGGGATAAAGTTAAAGCCCCCCCTCTTAAGACAGCTGGTTCCGACAAGAAGTATATACTTGAAATCCAAAAGATAGTTGATTCTACTAATGCGGGAAAATTACTAAAGATAAAGAAGGATTGGAAACCAAAGGGAGATGATGTGATTGCATGCGACTGATTATGCTTTTTATACAGGATGTATAATTCCCTTAAGGTACCCTGATATTGAAAACTCTATAAGAGAAACAATGTCGATTCTAGGTGCTAATGTTCATGATATGATTGGCGCAGGTTGTTGCCCTCCAGGTGGAGCATTTTGGTCAGTTGAAGAAATATCAGGACTTACACAGAGCGCTAGAAATTTATCAATAGCTGAATCTATGAACAAAGATGTAATGGCTGTTTGCAATGGATGTTTTTGTTACTTAAAGAATAGTAATCTCCTCTTGAAAAATGATCAGGAAAAGAGAGAAAGGGTAAATACCATTCTAAATAAAGTAGGTAGAAAATATCAAGGCACAATTTCTGTATATCATTTAGTAGAAGTACTCCACGATCATATTGGTACTGAAAAAATTAAAGAAGCTACAAAGATTAAATTAGATGGTGCCAAGGCTGCTGTACACTATGGTTGCCATCTATTGAGGCCTTCAGATCATCTAATGGCCGAAAATCCTGAAAAACCCCACAAACTAGATGCTTTGGTTGAAGCATTAGGTATGGAAAGTGTATACTACCCAAAGAAATTATCTTGTTGTGGTGCAGGTGGTGGTATGAGGGGTAATAATCCAGATGTTACTTTGAAGATTTTAGAAAAAAAGCTTCTGAACATTAAATACTCAGATCCAGACTGTATCGTTACAGCTTGTCCTTTCTGCTTCCTTCAGTTTGATTTAGGGCAAAAAGGCCTAAGGGATAAGGGTGAAGATTTCTGCATACCTGTTTTTTACTATAATCAACTTCTGGGACTTTCAATGGGACTCCCAAAAGAGAGAATAGCCTCCCTTTCAGAAACTCCAAGGGATGGATTCATAAAAAAATTCTATGGTGTTGACTGATGACTAATTTTGAACCGAATATTGTTGGTTTTGTCTGCAACTGGTGCACGTATGCTGGTGCCGATCTTGCAGGCACTTCAAGGTATAGCTATCCCCCAAATGTTAAATTGATAAGACTTATGTGCTCAGGAAGAGTTGACCCTGCATTTATTCTTGAAACATTTGCTAGAGGTGCAGATGGAGTATTTATCGGAGGGTGCCACATACCTAGAGACTGCCACTACCAGCAAGGAAACTTTAAAGCACTAAAAAGGGTGACACTGTTAAAAAAACTAATTGCGGATATGGGAATAGAGCCTGAAAGATTAGAGATATTTTGGATCTCGGCATCTGAGGGAAAAAGATTTTCAGAAGTCATGACATCATTTACTGAAAAAATAAGAGAACTAGGGCCAAATCCAATAAGAGTATAAAATGAAAAAAACAATAGTCCTAGGCATTGGAAATCCCTACCTTAAAGATGATAGAATAGGGCCTAAAGTTGTTGAGGATTTAGAAAAATATTTCAGTGAAAACGAGAATGTAGTCTTTGAAGTTTTCTATTCTTCTGGTATTGAACTACTGGACTCTATTCTAGATTATAATTGTGCTATTTTTGTAGATTCAATTATTTCTGATAATGTAGGAAAAATTACATATATTAATCTGGAAGATATCTTATCCATACCCGAAACATCTTCACCCCATTCAACAAATTTTTCAACTATGGTGAAACTTGGAATGAAGATTTCTCCAGACAGAATGCCAACTAAAATACTTTTTTGCGCGATAGGAATAAAGGACCCGTTCACATTTTCAGATGAGTTCACAACTGATCTTGAAGAGTCCTATGTAACTATCTTAGGGGAGATAAAGAGCAAACTAAAAGATTTTATTACATAGCCTTTCTTACAGCATCGTGCATTATCATATCTGCTTGGGGTGTGCCAATAAAGGCCACTTTTCCGTTTATGACAATTGCAGGTACGCTCATAACCCCAAGTTTTATTGCTTTTGAATTCCCTTCTGGAGTTGCAATATTAACTATGGCCACATCAACATTGTCATACTGTGATGCAACTCTATACGCCATTTCAGCCGCCGATGGACAATGCGAACAACCAGACAAAGCAAGGACTTCAATCAACACTCTTTTTTTTTCACCTGAAAACTTTTCTTTAAGTTCGTTCATCTTCTTCTGTCTTATTTCTTCAATTTCTCCCATTTTAACACTATATTCTATCCTATTATTTTATTTATAAAAATTTAGATAGATTCTTACAAAACATTTTTATAAATAAACATTTATTTAACAAATGGAGGAATTATATGAAAATACTAGGAGTTTGTGGATCCCCTAGAGAGGGTAATACTTTATTTCTATTGAAGAAAGCACTTGAAACATGTAAAGAGCTTGGAGTTGAAACAGAACTTGTACATGTTGGACGATTGAAAGTAGCACCTTGCAAGGCATGCGGAGGGTGTAAGGATACTGGAATTTGCGTTCAGAAAGACGATATGACACCTTTGTATGACAAGATAAGAGGTGCTGACGGAATAATACTTGCCTCGCCGGTGTACTTGGGTGGAGTGTCTGCACAGATGAAGGCTTTTATGGACAGGACCCGAGCATTGAGAGGAAAGTTCGAACTTAGGAACAAGGTTGGTGCTGGAATTTCAGTAGGAGGATTTAGAAACGGTGGGCAGGAAACTACACTACAGCAGATTTTCAATTTCTTCTTGATACATAATTCAATCGTTGTTGCAGATGAGGCAACGTCACACTACGGTGGTGTTGGGTTTGGTTATAATATCGGAGACTCTGATAAAGATGAATATGGTATAAAGACCTCGCAGAATACGGCAAAGAATATGATAAAGGTAATAAAGCTCATTAAAGGGGAGGCTAAAGAAGAAATAAAAAGTTGGTAAGGTTTTTTCATGATAGGTCAGGAGGATATAAAGAATATCCTGAGCAGCTATGATCTCGATAACATTACTATCGGTGTATTGGGAGGACATTCTGCCCTTGATATTTCAAGTGGTGTAAAAAAGTATGGATTTAATACTGTTGCAGTATGTCAAAAGGGTAGAGAAAAGACATATTTGAAGTATTATAAATCCAGGAATGGCCGTGGCTGCATAGATGAAGTTGTTGTCCTAGATTCATTTAAGGATATTACTAATAAAGATGTTCAGAAAGAACTTAGAGAAATGAACACTATTTTCATACATAACAGGTACTTCTGGGTTTACTTTAATTTTGAAAGAATAGAAAACGATTTTTTTGTTCCAATATACGGAACAAGGGGCCTAGTAAAACTAGAAGAAAGAGATGTTCCAAAAAATCAGTATTACCTTTTGGAAAAGGCCGGGATAAGATTCCCAAGAATATTCTCCTCTCCTGATAAAATTGATAGACTAGTCATAGTAAAGGTCTCAGAGGCTATAAGAGGCTATGAAAGGGCATTTTTCTTTGCATCTTCTCTTAAAGAATACGAACAAAAAAGCAGGGAATTAATAGATAAAGGAATGATAACTAAAGAAGGATTGAAAAAGGCCGTTATTGAAGAGTATATCTTGGGTGCTCAGACCAATTTCAATTACTTCTACTCGAATACTAGAGAAGAACTGGAGTTAATGGGAACTGACACTAGAAGACAGACTAATTTAGATGGAATATTAAGGCTCCCTGCAAATGAGCAACTTGAAGTCTTAAAATATGTCAAACCTAAAATGATCGAAACTGGCCATATAACTTGCACTACAAAAGAAAGCATATTGGAAAAGGCTTTTGAAATTGGAGAAAAGTTTGTTGAAACGACAAAAAAAGAATATCCACCTGGAATAATAGGGCCTTTCGCTCTTCAAGGGGCAGTGGCATCATATGAAGGAAAGGAAGAAATCGTCATATTTGATGTATCTATGAGAATCCCTGGAAGTCCTGGAACAAAGTTCACTCCACACACAGGTTACCTCTATGGAAGAGAAATAAGCTATGGAGAAAGAATAGGGATGGAGCTAAGAGAGGCTTTAGAAAAAGGATCTATTTGTAATATCCTGTCCTAGGTCTCTTTTTTAAAACATATTTTTCTATTATTTTTTCTATTGAATCTATTGAAAAAGGTTTTACAAGAACAAATTTTGCACCGGCGTCAAACAAATCTTTTTGTAATTCTGTGTAAGCCGTTCCACCTATAACAACTGCATTCGGATTAAATTTTATTATCTCTTTTGTAGCTTTAATCCCATCCATTATAGGCATCTTAATGTCCATTATGACAATATCAGGCAGTTCTTTCTTGTAGGTCTCAACACCTGCCAATCCATCATTTGCAAGTATAACATCGTGAGCAGAAAGCCCTTGTTTCAATATATCTAAAAAATCCTGATTATCATCAACGAGTAGTATTTTTACCATATGACCACTACAATACATTCAAAACTGTAAGACTAGTCGATTTATTAACGCCTTTAAGCTTTCTGATATTTTCTATAATGATATTAAACTCTTTTGGTGAATTACATAACACATAAGCCACTACGTCCCATTCACCCGTTGTTTCGTATACTCTTTTTACTCCTTCAATTTTCATGATCTGTTTTACTATCTCATCTGTTGATTCTTGTGTATGTGTGTTTAAGAGAACTAATGAAATGAACCCGAAATTTGTAGAGACCTCAACTGTGAAGTTTTTTATTATGCCTGTTTCTACAAGATTGTCAATTCTTCTTCGGATAGATCCTTCGGAAACAGAGAGTTCTTTTGCTATCTCAGTGTTCTTCTTCCTAGAGTTTTCTTCCAAAATCGATAATATTTGTATATCAAGCTCATCCATAAGCGCTAATTTGTATTTCGCTTTAAAAATATTTCGATTATCGTAGTTTAGATACTATTCTAAACCGTAAAACTTAAAAAGAGTTTACGATTAATGCCATCGAGGTGATTTGGATGGGAGAATGTCCAGAATGTAGTTGCGTTATTGAAATAGAAAATCCAGAAGTAGGGGACATAGTAGAGTGCTCTGAGTGTGGAATAGAGCTTGAAATAATAAGCCTTGACCCACTAGTACTAGCAGTTGCCCCTGAAGAAGAAGAGGATTGGGGAGAATAAAATGGTCAAGATATTGGACACAACTTTAAGAGAAGGTGAGCAGACCGCAGGTGTTTCTTTTACTATCAACGAAAAGATGGCGCTTGCAAAAATGCTAGATGACTTTGGAGTCGACATGATAGAGGTCGGTCATCCCAACGTTTCTCCAAAGATTGAAGAATTTATTAGAAAAGTTGTAAAAGAAAATCTCAAGGCAGAAGTCGTAGGACATGTTAGAGCTGTCAAGGGAGACGTAGAAATGGCTGTTGACTGTGAAGTTGACAGAGTTGCAATATTTCTTGCAACTTCAAATGTTCACCTTAAAGATAAATTAAAGATGACAAAAGAAGTAGCAATAGAAAAAGTAGTAGATTGTGTCCAATATGCGAAAGACCACGGCCTAAAAGTCAGGTACACACCCGAAGATGCGACAAGGACAGATTTCGATTACCTTATTGAAATCTGTAATGCCGCCATTGATGCTGGGGCTGACAGGATAAGTGTAGCAGATACCGTTGGGGTTATGCAACCCCACATTTTTTACGATCTTGTAAAGACTATTAAGACCAATCTAAAACCTGTTGGAATTGATGTCCATTGCCACAATGATTTTGGTCTTGCTGTTGCAAATGCTATGGCAGGTGTTAGAGCTGGGGCTGATTGTGTTCACACGACCGTAAACGGTATAGGTGAAAGGACAGGTATAGTAGATTTATCTAACTTTGTAGTGGCTACTCACATTTTAGATAATGAAAACTTAAAGTATGATCTTAAGATGTTAAAACAAATTTCTGCTTATGTGGAGAAGATAACAGGGATATATGTTTATCCATTAATGCCAATAATGGGGGATAATGCTTTCACACACAAAAGTGGTGTCCATACAGATGGTGTTTTAAAGAATCCATCTACTTACGAACCTTTCTCGCCTGAGATGATTGGAAAAGAGAGGAAAATAATTGTTGATAAGTTTGCTGGCAAAAGGGCTGTTATGTCAAAGTTAAATCAATATGGAATTGAGGCCAGTGATGAAGATTTGCTAAAGATAATTCATGAGATTAAGAAGGTAGGAGACGAAAGAAAGATTGTACATGAAACAGATATCTTAGACATCGCCGAAAAAGTTCTTGGTGTCAAAGCAGTAACTATACCGACTGGAGTTGATGCTGTTTTATTCCTAAGGCTTGAGGCCCATATATACACAACATCGATATCTAGAAAGATAAAGAACATGAAGGGTGTTGAAAAACTCTACGAAATGTCTGGAGATGAAGATATCTCAATCTATGCATCGTTAAAAAATGTTGCAGAACTTAATAACTTGATAGAGGATATAAGAAGTATCCCGGGAGTTCTTGCGACAAGTACTAGAGTAGTTCTAAAGAAATATGGTGAGGTTAATGGGAACAGTTGCTGAGGAGATTTTTTCAAAGAAACTTTCTAGAGATGTTTCTGCTGGAGAAATAGTTTTAGTCGATATAGATGTAACGATGAGTCATGATAACACAACACCGCTTGCTATCAAAGCATTGAGGAATACAGGCAAGCCACTTTTTGATAAGAACAGGATTGTTGTTATCTTTGACCATGTCCAGCCACCGGCATCCGTTGAAAGTGCCACATTACAGAAAGAAGTATTGGAATTTATAAAAAAAGAAGGGATAAAGAACTTTTATAGAGAAGGTATTTGCCACCAAGTTCTTGTTGAGAGGGGATTTGTCATACCTGGTAGAGTTATTATTGGTGGAGATTCACACACCTGCACTTATGGTGCTCTTGGAGCATTTGGAACTGGTGTTGGGTCAACTGATATTGGAGTTTCTTACGCTACTGGAAAGAACTGGTTTAGAGTTCCTGAAACATTTTACTTTGATATTAATGGGTCATTTGCTAAGGGTGTATACCCAAAAGATTTGATCTTAAAAATAATAGGAAAAGTTGGAGCTAGAGGAGCTACTTACAAGGCATGCGAGTTTGGTGGAGAAACAATTGAGAATATGGCGTTAGGAGATAGACTTACCCTCACTAACATGGCAATTGAGATGGGGGGGAAGACAGGATTAATCAAGACTGACAAGGTAACAGAGAATTATCTAAAGTCAAGAGGGTATTCATACAAGGAAATTGTCCCAAAAGATCCAAATTATGAAAAGATCTTCGAGTTTGATGTTGATGACCTGACACCCCAACTAGCTGTTTCACCAAGAGTAGATAATGTCTACCCAGTAGAAAAGTATGCAGGGACAGAAGTTGATGAAGTATTCATAGGGACATGCACAAACGGTAGGATAGATGATCTTGAAATTGCTGCAAGGATGTTTAAAGGAAAAAAGTTAAGTCCACTCCTTAAAACTATTATTGTTCCAGCATCAAACGAGGTTTATTTTGAGGCAATGAATAGGGGATACATAAAGATATTTATGGACGCAGGAGCAATGGTTTGCAATCCTGGATGTGGACCATGTATAGGAAGGCACCAAGGTGTGATTGCACCTGGAGATAGGGCATTGACAACTATGAACAGGAATTTCATAGGGAGAATGGGTTCAGATAAAGGTGAAATTATAATAGCTTCTCCAGCAACAGCTGCTGCAACTGCGCTTACAGGAAAAATAACAGACCCAAGAGAGGTGATGTAGTGGGAAAAATATTCAGATTCGATGATGATGTAAATACTGACGAAATAATACCAGGCAGATACAACGTAACAACTGATCCCAAAGCGCTTGCTGAACACTGCTTCTTTGAGGTAAGGCCAGACTTTTCAAAGACTGTAAAGACTGGTGATTTCATAGTTGCAGGTGAAAACTTTGGATGTGGCTCATCGAGAGAGCATGCGCCAATTGCGATAAAGGCTTCTGGAGTAAAAGCGGTGATTGCAAAGAGTTTTGCAAGAATATTTTACAGGAACTGCATCAACATAGGTCTTCCAATTATGATTTCAGATGAATTATATGATCTTGTCCAAGATGGAGAAGACATCGAAGTCAACTTAAAGGAAGGAAGAATTAAAATTCTAAAAACAGGTAAAGAAATCAGATCACAGGGATTTCCAGAGTTTATTCTGAAAATAATCGATGCCGGCGGTATTGTTAATTTCTTGAAGAATCATGACATAGGTGAGCTAGAAGATGGGATATAAAATATGCGTTATTGGTGGAGACGGTATAGGAAATGATGTAATTGATGCAGGATTAAAGTTACTTTCACATGTTAATCTTGATTTTGATTACTCTTATGCAGAGGCAGGCTATGACTGCTATTTAAAAAACGGAACTTCAATTCCACAGAAAACGATTGAAGCGTGTAGAAATGCAAACGCAACTTTTTTTGGAGCTGTTTCATCGCCCCCTGACATAACAGATTATAAGAGTGCTATTGTTACTTTAAGGAAGGAGCTTGACCTATTTGTAAACGTAAGGCCAATTAAAAGCCTTCCAGTTGAGATTTCAAGACCAAATATTGATATGGTAATAATGAGGGAAAATACAGAAGGTATGTACAAAGGAATTGAAAGAGAAGAAAATGGAGTCGCAATAGCAGAAAGACACATCTCAGAAAAAGCCTCAAGAAGGCTTGCAGAGTTTACTTACAAATATACAAGGGATAATGACAGAAAAAGAGTTACTGTAGTCCACAAGGCAAATGTATTGAGGAAAACTTGTGGGCTTTTTAGAAGAACAGTATTATCAGTTTCAGAAAAATTCCCGGATATAGAGACTGAAGAAGTCATAGTGGATGCAATGGCAATGAGATTGATAAAAGAACCAGAAAGATTTGATGTGGTTGTCACAACTAATCTATTTGGAGATATATTATCTGATGAGGCTTCTCAACTTGTCGGTGGTCTTGGTATAACACCTTCAGGAAATATAGGAGAGAAAACAGGGCTGTTTGAACCGGTCCACGGTTCAGCACCAAAGTATGCGGGAAAAGATATTGCTAATCCAACAGCAACTTTTCTTTCAGCTGCAATGATGCTGGATTTCCTTGGAGAGAAGAAAGAAGGAGACAGAATAAGAAATAGTGTTTTAAAAACACTTGCTGAAGGTAAGAGAACAAAGGATTTGGGTGGAACTCTTGGAACTCTGGCTTTTACTGAGGCGGTAATCAATAATTTGGAGTGATTAGATGAAGATAGGAATACTTTATTCAAGAGTCAGACTTGACGAGAAGTTTCTGCTTGAAGAATTTAGGAATAAAGGGATTGAAGTAGAAAAAATGGACACCAGATGTGCAATATTTAATATAACAGATTTCGAAAAAATGGATTATGATGTAGTGTTGGAAAGGGAAATAAGCCATCTTAAAGCCCTTTACTCTCTTAAAGTGTTGAATGATATGGGGGTTAAAACAGTTAATACTTATGAAACTGCTAGTACTTGCGGGGATAAAGTATTAACAACTTTAGCTTTGACAAAACATAAAGTTCCATCTCCTGTGACATATATCGCATTCACACCGGAAGAGGCGCTTCATGCGATTGAAAAAGTTGGTTATCCCGCAGTATTAAAACCGGCAACAGGTTCATGGGGAAGGCTCCTTTCCAAAGTAAACGACAAGGAAACCGCAGAAAGCATAATTGAACACAAAATAATACTTGGTTCATATCACCATTCAGTATTTTACATTCAAGAGTACATTAACAAACCTGAGAGGGACATCAGGGCTTTTGTCGTTGGGGATGAAGTTATAGGTGCTATTTACAGAAGTTCACCACACTGGATAACAAATACGGCCCGCGGGGGAGTTGCCTCAAAATGCCCATTGACAGATGAAATATCAGAGATTTGCCTTAAAGCTGCAGAAGCTGTTGGTGGAGGAGTAGTTGCAATTGATCTCTTAGAAGATAAAGGAAAGCTTTTAGTAAATGAAGTCAATTATACTATGGAGTTTAAGAATAGTATTGCTCCAACAGGTGTCAATATCCCAGGTAAAGTAGTTGATTATGTTATTGAGGTAGCAAAGAGGTAATTATAATGAAAGTTTCAATTATTGGTGCATCAGGTTATACTGGAGGGGAGTTACTTAGGTTATTAGTTAATCACCCTGAAGTAAAACTTGACAGAATAACATCTGAGTCAAATGCTGGCTCTTTTGTGCATAGTATACATCCAAATTTAAGAGGATTTAACATTAAATTCTCATCAATTAAAGAATCATTTGATTCCGATCTAGTATTTTTCTGTCTTCCTCATGGAGTTTCAATGGACTATCTTAGAGAATTTTATGATACAGGCGTCAAGATAATTGATTTAGGCGCAGATTTGAGACTTAAAGACAAGGACGTATACAAATCATGGTATGGCCTTGACCACAAATGCCCAGAACTTTTACAGGAAGCTGTATATGGCATACCTGAAATCCATAGAGAAGAAATAAAGAAGACAAGAGTGGTAGCAAATCCAGGATGTATAGCGACATCAATGATTATGGCATTGTACCCACTAAGACATCTTAATATTGACAAAGAGAGGATAGTAATTGATAGTAAGATAGGTTCTTCTGCTTCAGGGGACTCATTTAGCGCTTCAACACACCACCCTGAGAGGTCAAGGGCGATAAGATGTTACTCGCCGATTTATCATAGACATATAGCTGAAGTCGAGCAGGAAACTGGATTTAAAGTTACAATGGCCCCACATGCTATAGAGATGGTAAGGGGGATATTCTCTACTATTTACCTTTTCTTAAACCAACCTTACGATGAAAAGGAGATTAGAGGTATATATAGAGAATTCTCAGAGAATAACAAATTCTTTAGAGTTGTAAAACAAAAGAAAGGAATCTATAGACACCCTGATCCTAAAATATTAACAGGCTCTAACTTTTGTGAAGTCGGATTTGAACTTGATAGAGAAAACAGAAGAATGATACTCTTTTCAGCAATTGACAATCTTATGAAAGGCGCGGCTGGTGCTGCAGTCCAGAACATGAACATTATGTATGGCTTGGAAGAGGATACTGGTCTAAAGTATATCGGTTACCACCCGATTTAGGTGATAAGATGATTGTAATAAAGATTGGTGGAAGCCTTGGTACAGAAGTCCAAAGTTTAGCAAAAGAGATAGCTGAGATTTCAAAAAAAGAAAAGATAGTTGTTGTCCATGGAGGATCTTATGAGACAACAGAAATCTCTAAAAAACTTGGTAAAGAAACAAAGTTTGTTACATCTGTTTCTGGATTTAGATCAAGATACACCGATCTTGAAACAGTCCAAATTATGGAAATGGTAATGGCTGGAAAGATAAACAAAGAGCTTGTAAAGCTGCTCCAAAAATCAGGTGCGAATGCATTTGGTCTATCGGGTGCTGACGGAAAGGTCTTGCTTGCCAAGAGAAAAGATTCTATTAAGATAATTGAAGATGGTAAAAAGAAAATACTAAAGGACGACTTCACAGGAAAAGTCGAGAATGTCAACAAGGAAATAATTAACACATTACTTGATAAAGGGTATTTACCTATTATATGTCCTTTGGCAATAAGCGTTGAAGGGGACATCGTAAATACTGATGGAGATAGAGCCGCTGCAGCAATAGCATCTGCTCTTTCTGCTGATCTAGTAATCATGACAAATGTTGATGGATTTCTAAAGGATGGAAAGCTTGTAACAGAACTAAACTTATTACAAATTGATGAAGCATATCAATTTGCAGATGGGGGCATGAAGAAAAAACTCCTTGCTGCCAAAGAGGCTATAGAGCAGGGTAGCCCCAAAGTAATAATCGCAAGAGGTAATCTCGATAATTCTTTAGAAAATGCCTTGAATGGCAAGAGAACGGTGATTTCAAGATGATCTATAAAGACCTAGAAGAAAAGTATGGTAGCGGTGTCTACTATAAAAGAGATATTGAAATTATTTCGGGTAAAGGTGTCTATCTTTACGATAGCCAAGGCAACGAATACATAGATTGCGTGGCAGGCCATGGAGTTTGTCTTTTTGGCCATTCCCACCCAAAGATAGTCCAGGCCATAAAAGAGCAGTCAGATACTTTAATTTCATGCCCAGAAATTTTCTATAATGACAAGAGGGCAGAACTTTTAGAAAAAATAGCTGAAATCACACCAAAAGGACTTACAAAAACATTTCTCTCAAACTCTGGAGCTGAAGCTGTGGAAGCCGCTTTAAAGTTTTCAAGAAAAATTACTGGAAAGACAGATATCGTCTCATTCACTTTTGGATTCCACGGAAGAACAATGGGAGCACTTTCTGCCACTTGGAAGGCTGAATACAAAAAACCTTTTCTGCCTTTGGTACCCGGTTTTTCCCATACAGCGTTTAATAATCTAGAAAAACTTCAAGAAGTAGTTACAGATAATACTGCTGCAATTATAGTAGAACCTGTTCAAGGAGAAGGTGGGGTTAAACCTGCAAATATGGAATTTATGAAAGGTATCAGAGAGCTTTGCGATCAAAAAGGAATATTGATGATTGCAGATGAAGTCCAGACGGGATTTGGGAGGACAGGAGAACTTTTTGCTATAAACAGATATAATGTTTCACCAGATGTCCTATGCTTAGGAAAAGGAATAGCTGGGGGCATACCCATGGGGGCAACTGTTGTAAGAGAAGACCTTTCAAATCTTGATAAAGGGGAACATGGTACCACATTTGGAGGAAATCCTCTTGCATGTAATGCCTCCCTTGCAGCAATAAGGACTCTAAAGGAAGAAAGGCTTGTAGAAAGATCAAAAGAAAATGGAGAATACTTCCTTTCTCAACTGAAAAAGAATATCGATGAAACAGTGTACAAGGAAATAAGAGGTCTTGGCCTTATGATTGGAATTGAGATGAAGCAAAAGGTAGGGCCTTATCTTGCGCAACTTATGGAGAAAAAAGTACTTGCGCTTACAGCGGGAAAACTTGTAGTCCGATACCTCCCCCCTTTAATAATTGAAAAAGACCATATTGACAGGGTTGTTGAGGCAACAGGTGAAATTATTGGAAGAAGTTAAACTGCTTGAAGATATAATAAAGATATATAGTCCCTCGGAGAAAGAAAAAGAAGTTTCTGATTTTATATTTTATTTTCTTATAAACAAAAACTTCAATGTTGAACAGGACAGAGAATGGAACGTTATTTCTAAAATTGGATCAGGCTCCCCCTACATACTTTTGACAAGCCATATGGACACAGTTAGTGGAAATCTTCCTTTCAGAATTGAAGGTAAAAAAATATACGGCAGGGGCGCATGTGACGCTAAATCCCCTCTTGCAGCACTCCTCTCCACCTTTACTAGATTCAAAAACAAAAAATTCAATGGGACACTTATCTTCGCAGGTGTCACTGGGGAAGAAGCGCCAAATTCTAGGGGCACTAACGAGTTAATGAAAAAGATTAAAGCAGATTTCATATTTTTAGGTGAGCCTGGCTCTGTTGATGGGATCACTATAGGCTACAAAGGTAGGTTACTATTAAAGGCATCATTTAAGGGTAAGGCCTCACACTCATCTTCAGAAGAAGAGAATCCAATTTTAAAGTTCATAGATTTTTCAAACAAAGTTTCTACACTTTATAGAGGAAATAATCTGTTTGAATCTCTTAGTTATTCACCAACTTCAATCTATGCTGAATCTGAGAGTAATGTCATGCCAAGTGAATGCAAAGTTACTATTGATTTTAGGATACCGCCTGGAGTTTCTCATGAAGTTGTCTTAAAAGAAATATCAAAATTACTTGATGGTGAAATAGAGTTAGTTGAGGGTGTAGATGGGGTAATCACTTCAAAGAATAACATACTTGTAAAAACTTTAGTTAAAGCGATAAGGAAAAATGGCTTTGCACCCAAATATAAGAAAAAAACAGGATCTTCTGATATGAACCTTCTTGTGAGATTGACAGAGAATATTGTTACTTATGGCCCCGGTGACTCATCTTTAGATCATACCGATATGGAGTATATTGACACTGACGAGTATCTTAAGTCAATTGATATTCTAGAGATGGCTGTATCAGAACTCCTTGGGATAGCTTCTCTTTAGATCCCAAAGGAATATTATTGCAAGTATTAGAAATGCTAGTAATCCTGGAAGCCCAAATGGAACTCCTAAAAGCTGATTATTAGTTTGTGCAAAGATTATACCAAATCCAACGTAAGCATTTATTGCACCATGTCCTAGTGCTGCAGTTAAAACTGATTTTGATTTAATTTTTAACCATCCAAAGAATATCCCTAGAAAAGTAGTCCATAATATGAATAGAAATACGCCAGGTAAAGGATACTGATTATAATTGTATCCCATTGCAATTAAAGGTGCATGCCATAATCCCCAAATTACTCCAGTTATTATTAGAGTCTTAAAAATAGAAAACTTTTCTAGCAATAGGTCATGTAGATACCCACGCCACCCATACTCTTCCCCGAATGCAAATATAGAGTTTGGTAAAATAGGCGCGATTGAATAATTGATTAAATAAATATAGATAGGAATTCCATATTGAGTTGGAAAGACTAAATCGAGATCAGTTCGTAAACTACCAAGACCCATCAATACAAACAATAATACGCCAAGACCAATAACTACGAAAGGATAAAAATAAGCAACTATATAATACTTAATACTTTTACCTTTAGTTATCCCGAAAGATGAAAGCTTTCTTTTTAGATAAAATTTGGTAAGTATAGCTGAAACAATTAGAGGTACAAACATCATGACCATTAAAAATGCAAATGTATTCTGATATGTGAGCCCACCTTTAAGAAATATTAAGGCATCTATTAAGTAAGTAATAAAAAATGTGATTATTATGAAATAAATAATTCCTTTAGTTGTAGTATCTTTTAAATTAAGAAAATTCGATGCCATTTTTTTCTTCGCCCACCCATATATAATAGAATTATTTAAATAAGTTATTCCTGATTTGAAGATTTAGGATTAAATTATAAAAGAAAGTATAGTTCAAAATAAAAAAGAATATTTATTGTATAATAAAATTATGATAGGCGAAAATTTTATAAATTGTGGGAAATTACTTCTTTTGTTATCATAATAAAAATATAAAGGAGGGATGCCCGTGGAAACAAAATTAGATTGGTGCAAATTAACTAGTAAGGACATAATAGAGAAGTTGAGTACATCCACGGGCGGCCTCTCCTCAGAAGAAGCGGTTTCAAGACTTGAAAAATATGGCCATAATGAGATTAAATTCAAGAAGCGAGGGCCGCTTGTAAGATTTTTAATGCAATTTAATAATCCTTTACTGATTGTTCTTATAGTCGCTGCTTTAGCATGTTTTTTCTTATGGGCTTTCATGGGAGAAGAAGACATCATAATGGATATGTGGGTTATAGTAGGTGTTGTTTTAGCAACAGCCATAATTGGATTTATACAAGAAGGAAAAGCAGAAGCCTCAATTGATGCTCTTAAGGATATGCTTGTTGATAAATGCAAGGTAATAAGAGACGGAGAAAATAAGGTAATACCTGCAAGGGAACTTGTTCCAGGTGACATCGTAATTATCGAGTCGGGGGATAAAGTGCCCGCAGATCTTAGAATTCTCTCTTCAAAAAGTTTGCATTTAGATGAATCAATGCTTACAGGAGAGTCGATGCCAGTAAACAAAGGCCCAGAAGATGACCCCGACCATAAAGATGGAGAAGGAAAGTACTGTATGGCCTATGGAGGAACTTTTGTAA
Source organism: uncultured Thermococci archaeon (assembly GCA_964521515.1). Taxonomy (GTDB): domain Archaea; phylum Methanobacteriota_B; class Thermococci; order Methanofastidiosales; family Methanofastidiosaceae; genus Methanofastidiosum. The sequence goes on along the minus strand of CAZFRW010000005.1, from coordinate 2,259 downwards.
CAAGCGGTAGGGGAAAAGGAATAGTATACGCAACTGCTGAAGAAACTGAAATTGGAAATATAGCAAAGCTTATGAAGAGCTCTGGTCAGACAACTCCCCCAATATTAAAAAAGATATCGGCTTTTGTAAAGTTACTAATTATTACCATTGTTTCTTTTGGAGGATTAATGTTTATCTTGGGATTATTAGAGGGATATGAAATAGTCTACATGTTCCTTGCTATGATAGGTATGATTGTAGCATTGATCCCTGAAGGTCTTGCTGGAGCCATAATTGCTGCTTTTGCAGTCGGTTCAACTGTTATGGCAAGAAAGAATGCTATAGTAAGAAACTTACCAGCCGCAGAAACATTAGGAAGTGTCACTGTAATTTGTTCGGATAAAACTGGAACCCTGACTAAAAATGAGATGACAGCAGTTAGAATATTTAGTGGAAATAAAATTTATGTTGTTGAGGGAGTAGGGTACGAACCTGTAGGTCAAATATTAGAAAAAGACGGGAATACGAAATCAAAACTAACACCAGAACTTATACAGACCTTGAGAACAGGCTTTCTTTGTAACAATTCTGGGATTTCAAAGGAAAAGGATAGATATGTCGCGAAAGGAAGTCATACAGAAGCTGCATTGATTGTATCGGCAATGAAAGCAGGTGTCGATGAAAAGCTTCTAAAATTGGATGAAATACCATTCGAGCCAAAGCAACAATATATGGCCACACTACATGAAGATGGTGAGGAAAATATAATCTATGTTAAAGGCTCTCCAGAAAGAATTCTAAAATCCTGCAAGAATCAATTGGTTGACGGAAAAAGAATTTCGCTAGATAAAGAATTCATAATGAAAAATGTAGAAGATATGGCAAAAGACGCCTTAAGGGTATTGGCTATGGCTTACAAGAAAGTTCCTAAAGATAAACTTTCTCTTGACCAATCAGATATATCTGATTTAACATTTGTTGGCGCTCAAGGTATGATCGACCCACCAAGAAAAGAAGCTATAGACGCTATAGAAAAGTGTAAAACAGCTGGTATTCGCCCAATAATGATCACAGGTGATCACGCCTTGACAGCAAAAGCAGTTGCAAAGCAACTAAAGATAGGTGATGGAGAAGACGGTGTTCTGACAGGAAAAGAAATTTCAGAAATGACAGATGATCGGCTTTACGAAGTAGTTAATGATTATTCAGTATATGCAAGAGTTGAACCTGAACATAAGTATAGAATAACAAAGGAACTGCAGAGAAGGGGACATATAGTTGCAATGACAGGAGATGGAGTAAACGATGCTCCTGCATTAAAGGCTGCAGATATAGGCGTTTCTATGGGTGTTGGTGGAACTGAGGTAAGCAAAGAAGCATCAGACATAATTTTAGCTGATGACAATTTTGCTACAATAGTTGATGCTGTTGAAGAAGGCAGACACGTATATGACAATATCTGGAAAGTAATCCTCTACATAATGCCTACAAATGGGGGTCAAGGCCTTGCGATGGCAGGTGCTCTGTTCTTAGCTCCGTTAATACCAATTTTTAGCCATAGACTTCCTATAGAGCCAGTACAGATATTGTGGGTTAACTTGATTATTGCGATTGCGTGTGCAATTCCTTTGATATGGGAGCCTGCAGAAAAAGGGTTACTACAAAGACCGCCAAGAAATCCTAATGAAAAACTATTCAACAAATTTTTCATTAAAAGAGTTGGAATAGTATCTATAATTGAAATGACAATGATATTTTTAATGTACTTGCTATTTTTTAAGACAGTAAACTACTCTCTTGACTTTATGCCACAAGCACAGACAATTGCATTCACAACAATAATAATGATCGAAGTAGGATATCTGTTCACAGCGAGATCATTGAAAGGTACTGCCTTTAAGATAAATCCATTTAGAAACAAATGGCTAATACTTGGTGCAGTAATAACTTTAGCTTTGCAAGTCATCTTAGTCTATTCCGAACCATTGTTTGGAACAAGCCCCTTTAGAACTGCACCTTTTCCAGCTATCTGGTGGATTCCATTAATTCTAGTGGCAACTACAAGCTTTTTTGTTATTGAAATAGAAAAATTCATTTCTAGAAGACGAGAAATTAAAAAAACTGTAATATAATATTTTATATTTTAATTTTCTATTAAATTTTTATTAAAATAACCGAAACCTTTAAAAAGAAATAAATGGGCTTTAAAATGCCTTAGGTGCATGCTATGGAGTTAGTAATTAGGGGGGGTGCATTTTTGCCCCTCACAAAGGTATAAAT
>CAZFRW010000004.1:0-57073 GCA_964521515.1 uncultured Thermococci archaeon | reverse complement strand
GTATCATATACCCTATTTGTCCCTGGGTCATAGCGCCTACAGCATCCATTGGCATCGGGGGGACAATATTTATGGCAGCGTCTTGCTGAACCATTAAATTTCCTGATTGAGGGCCATTACCATGCGTGATCACAACTTCGTATCCATCTTTTATTAATTTTAAAATAGCTTCGCAAGCAATTTCGACGTTTCTGAACTGTTCTTCATGAGTTCCTTTTTCCTGAGCCTGTTTTATAGCGTTTCCACCAAGTGCAACAACAATAGTTTCGATAAAATCACCTTTTCCTATTTAAAATTTAAAAATAAAATAAAATATTAAATTTATACTCTTCCGCCTAATACGGCTGCGAGAACACCTTTCTGTACATGTAATCTGTTTTCTGCTTCGTCAATTACGATACTTCTTGGACCGTCAATTACTTCAGGTGTAACTTCCCATCCATCTTTGACATCGGCAGGTAGACAGTGCATGTAATATGCATTGTTTGTCTTTTTCATTCTAGCCGCATTACATGTCCAAGATTTTTCTACTTCGTATTTCTTGAGCAATGACATGATTTTTTCTTCATCAGGTTTCTTTGTTGGGTCCTTCAATGTTGGAAGGTGGTTAATACTTGTCCAACCTTTTGGATAGACAACATCGGCGCCTTCAAAAGCTTCGTCCATATCATGAACGATTTCAAAAGTTGTTCCACATTCTTCTGCATTTTCTTTAGCATTTTTAAGAATTCTTTCGTCAAGCGGGAATTCTTTTGGATATGCTACGGTGACATCCATATCATATCTTGTCATAAGTTCAATATTTGAGTGTGCAACGGCTAGGGGCTTCCATGGGCTTGGGGCTGTTGCCCAGCTCATGACAAATTTTTTGCCCTTTAAGTTGTGTGGGCCAAATTTTTCTCTTAGAGTCATAAGGTCACACAATGCTTGGTGTGGGTGGTACATATCACAATCCATATCCAGAACAGGTATAGAACAGTACTTTGCAAAGTTCCTAATCATTTGATTACCAGCGCCATAAACCATATTTACGGGCTTACCAAATACTCTAATAGCTAGTCCCTCTCCGTATCTGTCAAGAACTTGGGCTGTATCTTTTACTCTTTCTCTTCCAGGTGCTGACTCTAACGAATCAATTGGAACGTAAGAATTCGAAGAGTCCAAGAATTGGGCATGACCCCCCAATTGTGTCATTCCTACTTCAAATGAGTTTCTTGTTCTGAGAGAGGAGTTGTAGAACATCATAAAGAGTGTTTTTCTATCGAGAATATGGGGCATGTGGCCACAAGCCCACATTTCTTTCAATCTGTCAGCAATAGCAAGAACTGTATCAAGTCCTTCTTTAGTCCATTCTTGAGTAGATATCATATCTTTTCCGGCTAACTTAGTTGCAGGACATACCATTTTAATTCCTCCATATCCCAAACATGCTTTTGAAAATTGGCATGTTGGACATCTTAATATAGTAATTGTTCTATTTAAGTCTTTCGTTCAATCATGATTATATATTTAAAAAAGTAATTAATAATCGATATTTTATATTAAAAGCAATTTATATTCACTAAAATTGATAAATAATGATTTAATATTATCATTTGTTTAACTAAATAGAAAGTTCAATACTACTCCATATATTTTTGGAAATCCAAAATATTAGGAATCTATTCCTTCAAAAAATCTTCTATTTCTTTTGATATCTTTGATTTATCAAAATTTGGCATGTCAAAGCCTGCACCTATCTCTTTCAAGGGAGGAAGACCCCTTTCCATAATACCTTCTCTTAATATTTCAATAAATATGCCAGTTTTTTTAGTTTGAGGGTAATCTACCTTTAATATCTCTGGTTTTCCTCCCCATCTTGAGTCTGAACCACTTGATCTAACACCACAAGAAGGGCTACCGTCAAGACCTATTAATACAACTTTGCATCCATCTTTTATCAGTCCTTCAACCTGATCCAAAACAGGTTCAATTGCCTTTTTTGAAACATCTCTAAACTTTGGATTGTCATACTGTTCTCTAACATACCACCATCTTCTTAGTCCAGCATATACTGTTTCAGGGCATGGTAATTGAAGAATCCCATATTCATATTTGTGTAATAATTCTACTAAATCCCACAACATATCCGGAAAAAATGCAAATCCATTTACTTTTGAATTTTGATTTAACAGACAATTTGCAACAAGGGCCACCTTTCTTCCTCTCTTATCTTCTTCTAGCAAGTTACCACCAAGAATAATTATTATTTTAACTTTATATATCTCTCCTATTTATGAAACAATAGTAAAAGTAATATATTAAACTATATTACAAATTAATATGAGATGGGTTTGATGTTTGTTTTGATTATTGAATATGTTGCATGGGTCATTGGATTAATAGGTATACTCGTAATTGTCTATGGCAGTCTCATATCGGCAATTAAATTTCTTAAAATTGAACATAAAAGAATCAAAGGTAGGATTTCTCTAAAAGATACTGATATACTTAGATTAACACTTGGAACATATTTATTATTTGGATTAGAATTTCTTATAGCCGCTGACATAATACGAACTATATTAAAGCCAAGCCTCGAAGAAGTTGCAATTTTAGGTGCAATAGTTGCTATTAGGACGGTAATAAACTACTTTTTAGATATTGAAATAAAAGAAGTACAAGATCATCAAAAAGATAATGCCAATATTAAAGTATAAGATTGAACATATACAAAATCTACTTCTGTTCAAATAAAAAAATAAAAAATATTTTAATTTAAGGAACAACTGTAACTCTACATGAGGCATATTTAGCTACATCTTCTGCCACGTGCCCCATAGCTAGTCTCTTTAGTCCGGTAAGACCTGTTTTACCAGCTATTATGTGGTCATACCCTCCTTCCTCTGCTGTTTGCACTATTGTATCTACGGTTCTCCCAAGCTTCATCATAGTCTTAGCCTTAACTCCATGTTTTTCTGCAAACTTTGCCATCTCTTTCAGCACGTTGTTTCCCCTCTTGCATAATGGGTCTTCCATCATACAGCTAAGTTGTTCGTCAAAGAAGGGGGAGTACCTTTTGTCGTCATCTGTCCCTTTTATCTTGTCTTTCCATTCGGGGAGGAATTTGTCCATTGCCTCATATGAAAGTTTTAATTTATCTGCATCGACTACATGTAGCAGTGTAACTTCTGCCTTAGTCTTACTTGCTACCCAAGCAGCATATTCTACAGCCTTTTGAGCAGGCGCAGATCCATCTACAGGAACTAATATTTTGTGTATCATTTCAGCCATAACATCACCACTATACACATAGCTATTATGCTTTATAAGTTTTTCGGTTATCCTAACTTTATTAGAATAAGCTAATAAATATTTAACTAATTTTTCTAAAATCAAAGCAAAATCTAACTCTATCCAAAAAACCATAAAAAAACTACAATAAAACCCTAAAATCCACGAGAAAAATACCGCATTGCAATAGAAATGATGCGGGGGAAGGGATTCGAACCCTCGAAGACCTGCGTCACCGGATCTTAAGTCCGGCGCCTTAGACCATGCTCGGCAACCCCCGCTTAGAAAAATATCCAAGCGTATCTCTTATAAAATTACCTGATAATATAAATCTTTAGGCAGTTTGTGTTGACACACTTGTAGCCGTCTCGTACTTTACCATCTTTGTCATGGACTGTAATCCTTCTTATAACGGACCCACAAACTTTGCAGTTTCTTTCCCCAAAATTTATATAATCATACTCTCCTTCATTATCTTCTTCATTATGAAGTTCAATATCTTTATCTAATATTTCCCTATTTATTACCTCTAACTCTCTCTCTAGCTTTGCATCTTTAATTTCGGGAAAATATTCTTCTTCAATCACTTCATCCTCTGATTTAAAATTAAAAATCTTGGCAAGTTTTGAAAAAGTTATATGATTAGTGCATTCTATAATCATATATGACCCCTTAGGGGCAGTATCAAATGACAGAATAACATATTTAGCTTCAATCTCATTTCTCAGATAATTTTTGATTTTTTTTATAAATGACTTATCATTTACTTCTAAATCCTCATTTAAAAGAAGATCTTCATTAATATATATCTCTCTACCTTCAGTATAATACTCAACATCTGCTTTACTCAAGGCTGTAACTATCTTATTTTTTCCTTCTTCAACCGTCCAAGGCAGAGTTTCAACTTTTCTCATAATTATACTACCAGTTATTAGAATTTAAGGTTTTCAATCATTTGTTTATCTCAACGTCTTCAATAAGGCTATATAAGGTCTTTTTAAGGTTTGTAACTGTATCATAATTTTCTATTTCTTTTGGGTATATCCATCTAAACATATCATGTTCCCAATCTATCTTTATTTTTTCTCCTTTGAATAAAAAAAGGAATGGATTAATCGACCATATAGTATCATTCACAGTATCACTAATATCAAAAGGAACTCCAATCTTTAGAAGTTCTAAGTATTTACGATCAATGCATGTTTCCTCTCGTATCTCTCTTAAAGCAGCTTCAAGGCTGTTTTCGTCTTCAATGAATCCAGAAACACCGGCCCATTTACCTTTAAAAGAACCAACTTTATCGCTTCTTTTTAGGATTAGTACCTTTCCATTCTTAATTAAAAATGAAGTAACAATCTCTTTTCTATCCATAAAAGAAATAAATAAAGTATATTAAAAAAAGTATCTAAAAAACTGGGGCAAAAGAATGAACTTATTGCTTTCTAGCCTTTCTTTTCATTCTTCTCATTTTCTTCTTAACGTGTCTCCAGCGCATTCTGCCTTTCTTTTTCCATTTTCGTGGCCTTTTGCCCATTATATCCCTCAAGGAATTTATTTATTCATCGTTATTTCAATAGTGCTTACTGCTCTCTGTTCGACTTGCTCTGTTCCAATCTTAATATTTGTTATTTTTGCATCGGGAACAAATCTGCTTTTTACTATTTCTGCAGTATCCACAGCAGTAGATATACTTCTTCCCCTAGCTTTTATGGTTATCTCATTCTCACCGGCATTAAATCCAGTGACTATAGCAAGAACATACGCCATTGCCTTTTTCTTCCCTACGAGTACGTCCATAATATCCCTCTACCATTGTTCATTGAAAAACGCTAGAGAACTAGCATGAAAAAGTTTCGTTGCCCATTTATATACTTTTTGGTTAATTTCGCAATTTTACTTAATAATGCACATTTATCGATTAATTAATGAAATTTAATGTGAAATAGAAGTTTTGTGTCATTCCAATACGACTACTTTGATATTTTCTTGGTCAAGTAGTATGTTTCTCCAAAAAACTTTTACGTTTATGGTAAATCTATTCTCATAACTACCAGGTGAAACTCTTGATTTAATTAAAAATGATTTTGATATTCTTTTATCTGCGGGAAGTGAATCTTGAAAAATGAATTTGTAACCACCATATATCTCGTCTGATGGATATTTATCAACTGATTCTATCTCTAAATCAGGGTAGTCAGATACAAATTCTATCCAATATTCCCCTTCTTTAAAAACTTGATCTGATTCAATATCCATCATTAAAAGTCCATTTTGACCATCTTTTAGGGATAACTCAGTCTTTAGAAGTCCACCCAGATCTATCTTTTTAATCTCAAATTTTGGTCTGTAAACCTGAATAGTCGTATTCAGTGTAACAGAATTCATTTCAATGCCTTCGTTATTCTTGTATTTAATTTTAAATTCGAGAGGTATATCTTTTCTTGTTTCGGAAAGCTTTAATACCTCTTTTTCTGCAACTACTTTAAAGTTTATAACTGAGGTCTTTCCTTTTTCTAACAATATAGGTGGATTTGTCTCCAGAGTGACACTAAATGGTGAAATTTCCTGAACTTCTATTTCTATAGCATTGCTTTTACCTTTGTTTTCTAAAGTAAGAACGCCAATTTCTTCATTTGTTATCAGCATCTTAGAAGTCAAAACATTAACGTTGCCCGATATTTTAGGATTGTCCTTAAAATTAAAGATAGTGTCTTGGCCCAAATATAGGATTCCAATTATGAAAATTACTGCAATTACTATAACTATCCACTTCTTATTGATATTCATAAACATCGTTACCCATTATAGTTTAAAAGAGTATCTCATAAAATTATTAAATTATAATTTTCAGTTTTCAATATTCGGAATTGTATTTTTAATTATCCATAAACATACCCCAAATTTTATAAACACCAAAAAATTAATCATTCTGGTATTCTATGACTGCAGAAGCGCTTTATGAAAGATTATTAGAAACAATTTCTGAAAATGAACTAAAAGAAAGAATAGATGAGAAAATTCAATCGGTCGGGGGATTGTTATCCGAAGAAGGGGCATTGCTTTTAATAGCCGGAGAGTTAGGGATAACTTTTGAAGAAGTACCTAAAGAAAAAAAGCATTTTTTTATTTCAGATATTAATGAAGGCATGCAGCATGTGGATATCAGCGGTAGAATAATGAGAATTTTTGATGTTAATACTTTCCAGAGAAAGACCGGTACAGAGGGCAGAGTTCAGAATATTGTAATTGCTGATAAAACGGGAAGCATTAGAATTGTTTTTTGGGATGATCAGATAGATAAACTTAAACAATTTAAGAGAGGCGACGTTGTTACAGTTAGAAATGGATATTTAAGAAAAGGCCTTAACAATGAATTAGAAATTAGTCTTGGGAAAGAGGGAGTTATTTCTACTGGTCAAGATAGCGCGGATTACCCTCCTATAAATTATGTTAAACTAAAAATTAGGGATATTGAAGACAAGATGAATAATATTGATCTAACAGGTAGAGTTTCTACAATATTTGGTATAAGAGAATTTGCAAAAAAAGACGGTTCTGTTGGTAAAGTTGGTAACTTCATTATAATGGACGATACGGGAGAAATAAGAGTTACTCTTTGGGATAAAAAGGCGGAATTACTGGGCACTCTTGTTAAAAATGACATTATTGCTATTGAAAATGCTTACTCCAAGATGGGATTAAACTCAGTCGAAATAAATCTTGGATCCTCCTCTAACATATTGATCGAAAAGAATGAAAGAGAGGATATCCCAAAATCAGAATCTTTGACAGTTCCTATACCAGATATTAAAGAGAATATGAGGGGAATAAACATTGAAGGATATGTGAAAGAGGTATATGACATTAGAACTTTCACTAGGGAAAGTGGAACTGGAAAAGTTGGTAGATTTTTATTAAGTGATGATGCCAATGAAATTAAAGTAGTCCTATGGGACGATAAAGCAGATTTATTGGCAACTTTGGTACCGGGCACAAAAATAAGTATCGAATCTTGTAATATAAGATTTAATAATGGTCTTGAAGCACATCTTGGTCTTGGTTCAAGATTACAATCCTTCAAAAGTCAAGAAAAGGTAGATGAAAAAAAAATAGCTGATTACAATTTATCTGACACTGTAAATATTCTAGCGAGAGTTAATGGGATTGAAGGTGATTTCTTAGTTATTATTGATGAAACAGGCAGTATTCCTATTTCTTTAAATCAAATAACAAATAAAAGTTATAACATTGGTGATTCTGTTAAAGTTATTGGAGTAATTGAGAAGGATTCAGACGTTTTATTTATTAAAGCAACATCTATTGAAAAAGGAGAATACAACATTCCTATATTAGAATCTATTAAAAATCCTCCCCAAAAAAATATAGACGAATTATGTAACAATGATTATTGTATACTTACCCCTTTAATAAAACATATTGTAAGTGAAGGAGATAGTTACATAGTTATCTGTGACGATGGTTATGGTACTATTAGAGGTAAGATTAAAAAGGAAGTACAACCTTGGAAGGAATACGATATTAAAGCCAGAATTTATGAAAATAACAACTTGAAAGAGTTTTATGGGTATGAGATTAAAGAAATAAATCCTGCCTCTAAGGCAAAAGATATATTTATGGTGATTTAATGGAAAAAATAAAAGATCTTGAAGGTCTTCCAGGCATAGGGCCTAAAACTGCGGAAAAGTTAAGAGAGGCCGGATTTAGAACTGTAGAGTCAATAGCTGTAGCTTCACCAAAGGAATTATTTGAAATTGCAGAAATTGGTGAGAGTTCTGCCTCCAAAATAATTGAAGCCGCAAGAGAGGCTGCTGACGTAGGTGGATTTTTAACAGCGAGTGAACTTTTAGAAAAACGAAAATTTATTGGTAGAATTACTTCGGGAAGCAAAAGGCTTGATGAATTAATAGCCGGTGGATTCGAGTCACAAGCAATAATCGAAGCATTTGGAGAATTTGGTTCAGGTAAAAGTCAGATAGGTCATCAACTCTGTGTAAATGTACAGTTGCCAATTGAAAAAGGTGGACTCGATGCCGGCGCTATATTTATAGACACTGAAAGTACTTTTAGGCCAGAGAGAATTATCCAGATGGCAAAAGGGGTGGGTTTGGACCCAACTGAAGTTTTGAATAAGATTAGAGTCGCAAGAGCTTTTAATTCTGACCATCAGATGTTGCTAACAGAAAAAACAGTAGATTTAATTGAATCGGAAAAAATAAAATTACTTGTAATCGATTCGCTTACTTCATCATTTAGATCGGAGTATGTTGGTAGAGGAACTTTGGCCGAAAGACAGCAGAAACTTGCAAGACATCTAAGGACTTTACATAGCATCGCATCTAATCAAGACGTTTGTGTATTTGTTACCAATCAAGTTTCAGCAAAGCCTGATGCCTTTTTTGGTGACCCAACAAGGCCTATAGGAGGACATATTCTTGGTCACTCATCTACACTTAGGCTATATTTAAGAAAAGCAAAAGGCGGACAAAGAATAGCAAGACTCGTTGACTCCCCAAACTTACCAGAGGGAGAAGCAATATTCTTTGTAACTGAAAATGGAATCGAAGACAAATAGGTGATTCATTGAAAGACGGAGATTTTGTTGAAATACAATATGTTGGAAAAATCAAAGAAACAGGTAAAATTTTTGATGTAACTGATGAAACAAAAGCAAAACAAGCTAACGTATACACCGAGGGAAATAAATACGAACCTATACAATTAATCGTCGGTGCTGGTCATGTCATTAAAGGATTGGACGAGTCCCTTTTAGGTATAGAAGTTGGCGAAACTAAAGCTTTTGATATACCGCCTGAAAAAGGATTTGGAAAAAGAGATTCTTCTCTATTACAAATAATGCATTTGAACGATTTTAAAAAACACGGTATATTCCCAAGAGCTGGATTAAAAATTGAAATTAATGGCCATTGGGCGACTGTTAGAAGTGTTTCAAGTGGAAGGGTCAAGCTTGACTTTAATCACCCATTATCTGGAAAAACACTCTTATACGAAGTAACAGTTCTAAAAAAAATTGAGGATTTAACTGAAAAAATTAATGCTATTCTAAAAGTCAGAGCCCCAGGTATTGAAGTTTCCTCTCAAAAAATAACTTTTGAGGAGGATAAAGTCAATATAGGCCTTAAAGGAATTAATCCACCTTACAGAGCTTCTCTAGAGGAGTTTATTAAATCTGATATTTCTACCTATATTTCTGAAATAAAAGAAGCATCAATTAGCTTCGTTGATTAATTTATTTTTTATTTTACCCCAAAATTTATAATAATTAATGATACATTATATACAATGGATAAAATAAAAGCTCTAATGATCTCAGTTGAGATACCTACTTTTACTTATCTTGTTTCTTTCATTGGAGTTTCTATTAGGGAAATTATTAAGGGAACGCACCCTGAAAAAATGATAGAACTTCTATCAATAAACTCTATTTTGTTTATAATATTTTTTGTGTTGGTCTACAAGGTGGGTCATGTTGGTTACTCTAAAAGATTAGAAAAAAAAGAAAGACAAATAGAAAAATACCCTATTTTTTATGGTAAAAAAATAAGTGAAAAAAGAGATAAATATATTAGATAATTTAGTTACAACACCAGTTTCCTGATGAAGCTTGTAGTCCAAAAGTATCGTTGTTACCTGAGGTATTGTAATCATAATTGAGTGTTATCGGAATTTCTATCCTTCTTCCACACCCGTATCCTGCAAAATTGACATACATAGTGTAGCTTAAACTGTGATCTGAACCCGTGGGCGCAGTTTTTGAACTTGGTGTGATACTAACGGTAAAGCATCTGGTGCTGTATTCACATTCTGCTAGCTGATTTTGAAGAGATGCTATAGCTATATCTTTTGATTTGATGTCTGATTCAAGCCTTGATACTTTGGAGGTTAATGACAAAACTTCTTTCTGAAGTAGTCTTATAGTCGCCTCGTTGTCTCCCTTGACTTTTTCTAATTCTCTTTCGATGTCCGTTATTTCACCTTGGTAACTGTTTTTCTCAGCTTCCAACACACTTTTTTCGTATTGAAGTTTAGATACCTGACCTTTTAATGAAGATGTCTCTGTGGTAAGGTCCGAATTAGCCGAAGTTAAATCTAAATTTGAATTATATAGAAATGCCAAACCTGCAAGTGATGCTGCAAAAAGAATACCAAGAATTAGAATGACTGCTATGGCGGCGGTGCCAAATTCACTCTTTTTCTCGACTTCTTTGAAATTTTCCTTTACTTTATCTCTTTCTTCTCTTGTAGATATCAATTCTTTTTTAAGATTTTCATTTTCCTGATTGATGGTATTGAATTTGGATTCTAGTTCATCTTTTTTATTTTTGTATTCCCTAGCCTTCTTTTCCCATCTTCTGGAATATTTTTTCCATCTTGCTTCTTCTGCCATTAAAGTCCTCCCTCCTCAATAGCATTAATAAATTCTGTATAGGATATTGCCTGAAATTTAATGTACTCTGTTATAACATTTGCAAAATCTTCGTTTCCTTCTTCCCTATAATCCATTGCTTTTCTTTGTAGTTCTCTAAGCGAATCTGGATTAAAAGGTGAATCTTTGTATACTTCTGAATCAAAGAAAGAGTTCCACTCATTCTCAAATCTTGTTAAAATAACATCTAAAGATTCGTCGAATGTTTCATTGTCATTTTTAGCATATATTGAGAAAAGTGTCGTTGCAAGGTATCTGTTTTCGTCATAAGATATTAAAGCCATTTCTTTATACAAATTGGAATAATTTGACGATTGATTCATATAAGTTTCTGATATTTTTTTAAGTTTTGTTTCTGTCTCCCCTAATCCATTTCCTTTAATTTCAGAAAGATCTTCATTTGCCTGTTTTATGTATTCACCTGAATTAGAGATGTATCTAAGATTTGAAGTCTTCGCTGAATCTTCTATATATTTTTGTGAGCGTGTAAGGTTGTATTCAAGGGCCAAAACGTTAAACATGTCTTTTCTGTCTTCAGGTATTAGTTTAAGAGAGTTCATTATTTCCAAAGCCTTATTCAAATTTTCCTCTTTTAGTCCCTTGTCAGTTTCTATTATGCCCTGTAATGCAAAATTGATTGATGTCTTTGGGTTCGTAATTGCGGTATCTTTTGCAAGGGGGAGGTAAGGATTTTCTGGATCAATTCTTTCTAAATATGAAATCGCAGAAGTTGTGGCAGTGTTATAGTCCTCAGAAAGTACTCCAATAGGTAGAGCCATTATAAGTAATGTCGGTATTAAGATTAGCAAAGATATTTTTATAGTTTTATTCATTTTTACCACATAATTACTTATTTGAAACAATATAAAAGCATTATCTTGAAACGGTTTTATCGAAAGTTTCAGAAAATGAAACAGTCAATTTTAATAATCTAACTAGAAATTATATATTATGGACTATAAAGGGGCATGTAAGAAGCTATCTGAAGAGTTCTTGGAAGGAAAGATAAAAAATTCCAGAGAACTTGAGTTAAAGAAATCAGAAATTTCGAGTGTCTTTAACTTGGATAGGACCCCTAGAAATTCAGACATTTTAGAATATCTTAAAGATAGGCAAGAAGAGTTTGTGAGGATTCTAATTAAAAGACCAATAAGGACTATGTCAGGGGTAGCTGTCATAGCAGTAATGCCTTTACCTAGCAAATGCCCCCATGGGAGATGCATATACTGTCCAGGAGATGCAGTAAATACTCCTCAAAGTTATACTGGAAAAGAACCTGCAACAATGAGGGCTATTAATTTTAAATTTCATCCGTTTCTTCAAACATTTCATAGATTAAAACAGCTTTATAACACAGGCCATGAGATTGATAAAGTTGAACTAATTATAATGGGAGGAACATTCCCTTCACAATCTTTTGATTATCAAGAATATTTCATTAGAGAATGTCTAAACGCAATGAATTATTTTGACCCTGGAGCGGATGAAACAAGTTTAGGCAATATGTTTGATCTTAATTATGTTAATAATTCCCTAGAGGATAGGTTTTTCCATGAAAATAATCTTAATGATTTTGCATCTTATATCTTAACAGATGAACCGCTGACTTTAGATAAAGCCCAAAAAATAAATGAGAAATCAAAAATAAGATGTATTGGGATGACATTTGAAACAAGGCCTGACTGGGCAAAGGAAGTTCACTGTGATAGAATGCTTTCTTATGGTGGCACTAGAGTTGAACTTGGCGTTCAAATTATTTCTGATGAAATATACCAAAAAGTTAATCGAGGACACACAGTTAACGATGTTGTTCAAGCTACAAGGATCCTAAAGGATGCAGGATTTAAGATAAACTACCATATGATGCCAGGATTGCCTGGATCTTCATTTGAAAAAGATATAGATACTTTTAGAACGATATTTTCTAACAAATTATTCATGCCCGATATGGTGAAGTTCTATTCATGTCTTGTACTAGAAGGAACGGAATTGTATGAAATGTGGAAAAAAGGCGAATATGTACCTTACACTACAGAAGAAGCAATGGAGCTTATATTGAAGATTAAGGAGTTCATGCCTAAATGGGTAAGGACCATGAGGATCCAGAGAGATATACCATCCACGCTTGTTCAAGCAGGAGTGAAAAGATCTAATCTTGGGCAGATGATAGAAGAAGAGTTGAAAATAAGAAATATACAATGTAAGTGTGTTAGATGTAGAGAAGTTGGAAGAAAAGCCCACAAAGAAGGGGTCTACCCAAAACTTGAAGATATTAAATTGTTGAGTGAAAGTTATGAGGCCTCTGAAGGATTAGAGTACTTTATCAGTTTTGAAGATGTCAAGAGGGATATCTTGATTGGATATGCTAGACTAAGAAAACCTTCAGAGTTTGCGCATAGAAAAGAGATTTCCAAAGTTTCTACTGCATTAATAAGAGAGCTTCACGTATACGGTGGCCTTATCAGTATAGGTGATAAAAAGGAATCTGGTTGGCAGCATCAAGGGTACGGAAGAAAATTATTGCTTGAAGCAGAAAGAATTGCAAAAGAAGATTTGGATTCAAAAAAGATGGTAATAATCTCTGGCATTGGAGCAAGAGAATACTATAGAAAATTTAGATATAAAAAAGAAGGGCCTTACATGTCAAAGATTCTTCAGTAATGCTTGGCAAACAGGATAACTTTCTTCGCTTCTTGACCACACACAATACATTTTTTATCTAATCCATTTTGGTCTAGAGGTATACAACAAGAAGTTGCACCTGTTTCTTCTTTTATCTTTTCTTCGCAACATCCTCTTTCGCACCAGCTAATCTTTGCCATTCCTTTTTGATTATTCAAAATATCACATAATTCAGTGTAGTCTTTAGGTAAAAATGTATATTTTTCCAGAAACACTTTAGCATTTGAGAAAAGATTATTTTGAATGTTTTCAAGTATTTTGTCTACTTCTAAGTCTAGATTTTCCATGGGTAAAAAGATTTTTTCAGAGTTGTCACGTCTTACAATAACAACTTTGTTCTCCTTAACATCTCGTGGCCCTATCTCTATTCTAATTGGAATTCCTTTTAATTCCCATTCATTAAATTTAAAGCCGGCAGTATACCCTTCTCTATCATCTAATTTTACCTTATATTTTTTTCCAAGTAAGTCTTGAACTTCCTTACATCTCTTAATAACTTCTTCTTTGCCATCTTTAAAGATAATAGGAACAATAACAATTTTTGTTGGGGCCGCCCTTGGAGGTAAGATAAGACCTTTATTGTCACTGTGGACCATTACTAAAGTACCTACTGTCCTAGTTGTCATCCCCCATGAAGTTTGCCATACATATTTCTTTTCCTTGTCCTTATCTTCAAACATAATATCAAAAGCTTTAGAGAAATGCTGGCCCAAAAGGTGAGACGTACCTGCCTGCATTGCTTTTTTATCGGCCACCAAACATTCAACAGTCATAGTGTAGACTGCACCAGCAAACTTTTCATTGTCAGTTTTGTATCCCGGAATAGTTGGAATTGCTAGTAAATCTTCCATTACTTCTCTATAAACATCAAGCATCTTTTTTACTTCTTCTTCAGCCTCTTCCTTTGTAGCATGGGCAGTATGTCCCTCTTGCCATAGAAACTCTCTAGTTCTTATGAAAAGCTTTGTCATCTTTGTTTCCCATCTAACTATATTAGCCCATTGATTTATCAATAAAGGAAGGTCACGCCAGCTTCTTATCCATTTGGCATACATTGAGTACATAATAGTCTCAGAAGTTGGCCTTATCGCAAGCTTTCTTTCAAGAGGTGTATCGCCACCATGAGTTACCCACGCAACTTCTGGGGTGAATCCCTCAACATGCTCTTTTTCCATCTCGAAAAATTCTTCAGGAATAAATAAGGGAAAATATGCATTTTCATGACCCGTATCTTTTATTCTCTTATCAAGAAAATCCTTAATACTTTCCCATATTGCATAACCGTATGGTTTTATTACCATGCACCCTTTAATGGGGGAATAATCAGCAAGACCTGCTTTTACTACAATTTGATTGTACCACTCAGAGAAATCTTCATCTCTAGAAACGGTAACTCCAAGATCTTCGGCCATCCATAGCACCTGCTGGAGTTAGATTAAGATAATATAAAAAATTATCCTATAAAACTCCCTTTTCTTTAAGTATTTTAATAGAATCAACTACTTCTTCTAATTCTAAGTTTAGGCTATTAGCAATATCTTTAGGAGAATAAAATTCTTTTAATATAATCTCAATAAGAACTTTTTTCTCTTTCTCTTTAAGATTAAGTTCTTCAATAGTTTTCAGTATAGTCTCTTTTACTTCAGAAATGGATCGCTCTATGAAAGCCTTTGCATTATCTATTTCAACTAATTCGTTTTTGAGGTAATCAAGATTTTCTTTTAACCTACCGATTATTCTAATCTCTGAATCAAACTTAATCTCTTCATAAAATGATTTGTATTCGGGATATCTTTCAAAAATAGATTCCATATCAATTACTTCAGTTTTAAAAGAAGCGTCAAAAATCCTAGGCGCAACAAAAAGCTCCATTCTTATATTATCTTTTATCTTGAAGTATTTCCTAGGGCTTCCCCTTTTTTGTTTTAGAATAAATAGATCTATAAGCCCTAGATCTTGCATTATTTTAAGATGTTCATTGATTGCTTTTTGACCGATTTCTAGTCTCTCTGCTATCTCTGTTGTATAACAAGGGGACGTAGCTAACATCTCAAGTATCATTCTCCTTGTTTGATTGCCTAGAATATCAAATATTTCTTCAGTCGTTGCCATACTTTCACTATAACTTAACTATTAGTTAACTTATTTAAATGTTTCGTAATTTAACTATCAAAAACGCAGAAATTCTCTTTTTTTATATGCTTAGATTTAATAGATATAAAAGATAATTATGTTCATGATTTCATTGACTACTGATTTTGATGATTTTTATGTTGGACAAATGAAAGGTTTGATTTATATAATAAATTCCGATGCTAAAATTATTGATATTACTCACAATATAATAAGACATTCGATATATGAAGCTGCATTCGTGATATCTTATTCATATTCTTATTTTCCCAAAGGAACAATTCATGTAGTCGTAGTTGATCCGGGCGTTGGAAGTGAAAGAGAACCTATTGTAATAAATTGCGATGGTCATCTATTTGTCGGGCCCGACAACGGTGTTTTTTCTATGCTGAGGGGTGATGTTTTCAAAATAGATGTCAATAAACTCAATGAAAAATTAGCCGAATATAGAATGAATAATACTTCTAAAACTTTTCATGGAAGGGACATATTTGCCCCAACAGCGGCATTTTTAGATATTGGTGATACAGATTTTTTGGAAAAGAAAGATAAGATAACAATTCTTCCTTTTAAGAAGGAAATCAAAAACACTAGGGCAGAACTATCAATTTTATACGTGGATTCATTTGGAAACATTATCTTAAACCTAAATAAAGAAGATGCGACCATAAAAGAAATTGAGCTATCTAACATTAGAATTCCTGTTGTCACACATTATGAAGAAGGGAAGAATTTAGATTTAATTGCTTTATACTCTTCATCTGGTCATTTAGAAATCTCAAAATATCTTGGAAATGCAAATTCTATTTTGAACCTAAAAGCAGGTGATGTTATACAAGTTATTTTAAAGGATAAGTAATGATATAAATACAGTTATTGCTCCAAGCCCAATACAAAAATAAGAAAAATTTAATCTCCTTGCAAACTCTAACAATAACTTTATTACTATAATCGATGTAATAAATGCGCTAATCAATGCAGGATAATTATTTGTTATAAATGTAGTGTCCTCCGCTTCTAAAACAATTCCACCAATAATTGCTGGTATAGACATCAAAAAAGATATTCTTAAAGCCTCTTCTTTATCAAACCCCCTCCCTAAAAGGACTGCAAGAGTTGAACCTGATCTCGATATACCAGGTATTATTGAAACACCCTGAGCGGCGCCTGCAATTATCATATCCCATATATTTGAATCTTGCACTTTCTTGAATCCGGATTTTGACCTATACTTTAAAATAATTCCTGTTGCAATAAGGAATAGACCTATAATAATATTTCCAATATCTATTTTGATGTTCTCAAAAATTGATTTTAATACAATATATATAGGCAGGCCAACTACTCCAGTAAGGATAGTAGACACTACTAAAAAATGTGATGTTTTGTCTGTCTTGATGTTTTTTAGGATATTTATTATGTCTTTTCTGAAATAGACCAATACTGCAAGAAGGGTACCCAAGTGTAGGAATAAAGATAAAGAAAAACTCTCAGAAGGAGTAAAATTAAAAAAATTCATGAGTATTAATGTTACATTTCCAGAACTTGAAACAGGTAAGAACTCTAAAAATCCTTGTATGGCTCCAACTATCAATAATTCGACTATATTCATCCTTTCCACTTTGAGATCTTTCGTATAAATGCTAAAATTGAAGCTTCAGAAACCATACCAGCAATTTGTGTTTTATCTGATATCCAAAAGCATGGTATTGCACTAATATTTCGCTTTAAAACTGCTTCCTGATTTTTAGCAACATCAATTATCTGATATGCAAGCTTTCCGTGTGAAAGATATGATAAAGCAATTGTGAAATTAAGTGCTCTGTTTGAGTGCTTTTTATTTTTCTCAAGGAAAAGACTAACAGTTTCAGGATAGATTGTTGAAATTAGCTCGCTATTTTTCTTAATCACTTCAAGGCTAAAATTTGAATCTGTTACAAGTTTTTCTCCAAAAATAAATGAAACTGCACCCCTGTCACATTCTATTAGGCACTTTCCACAAAGCGAGCACGCAATATTTGTCAAGGGGTATACGCCATACCCTTCGTCTAATATTGGAATTTTTTTGAAAATACTACATATTTTCTTGCAACTCTTAGCATTACAACCAATACATCTTGTATAATCTATAATAAGGCTGACATTTTCAATTATGTATCTTTCATTTTTTATTTTGTAGATTATTTCATCTTCAGAAAACTGACCATTGTAGTATTTTCCATTGATATAAACAGACGGTAATTCATCCTTATAGTACCATTCTGCTCTTTGATCTCTTGCATTTATGTATTCAAAGTTAATCTGGTCAGATGAATCGACAATAGCAAGTAATACGGCAGGAACTTCATTACTGTTATTTGCAATCGCTTTTATATCCATGGGGATATTAAGTTCTTTTAAGTATTTTAGGTGGTCTAGGTGAAGTTCTGTTCTTTTTGGAATTCTAAATTTCTCAAAGTATTTTTTATCCGTTTCTTCTTTTGGTGCATTTTTCAATTTTTCCTCTATTACTTCTTCTACAAATGCTTCAGGGGTATCATAGTCTTCAGCTAGGCGTCCTTCAGAATATTCTTTTAAAAGAACAGATAATGGAGTTTTAGGTGGCCTAACACCAATCTTCTTAACTTCATCATAAGGCAGATAAACTCTTTCTCCTTTTTTGAATCCCATGTATGTAGGCCTTTCAACAAGTGTACCTTTTTCTCCATATTTGAATTCCTCTAATACATCACCATCTTCAGTAGGGATTATTTCTGATTCTGTTGGTAGTTCTGTTCCAGGTATTCCTTCAGAGGAAGGGTTTACAAGTTTCTTTTCAGAAACTTTTGGTTTTTTCTTTTTAAAAGGAGAAATTGTAACTAGACCAAATATATCAAGTCCAAAACCCAGATGTCCTTTTGGGCATTTATCAACACAATCGGCACATCTTGTGCATCTTGTTGAGTTCAGATCTTTAACTACATCTATGTCTAGAGGGCATGCATCTTTACATATAGTACACCCTTCACAATTATTGCCGTCGTGATACAACTTTAGAAGACTTATCTTATTAGAAGGTCCGGACAAAGCACCTATAGGGCATAGGTACCTACACCAGAATCTACTAATAATGAAGAACATAATTATTAGGAATATAAGTATGCCAATTCTTGCTACTAACCATATATTATATGAAAATCCATTAGCAATTTGATATGGAAAAGTTGCTTCTATTGTTCCTATTGGGCATAATTTACAAAATATAGTATCAACATACCTTATCGCAAGAACTAATGTAGTTACAAGAACTATTAATCTAGTTATAAGTGAAATATCTTTTGACTTATTCTTTACTGGAGTTTTTCTTCTTGATTTTTTATTTTTCTTTTTAAATAAATTTTTAACAAAGTCAATGGCATCTTGGAAAAACCCAAACGGACAAACCCATCCGCAGAAGGCACTACCAACAAATACAAATACTGCACCCATTGCTCCCAAAACGTATGTTGGAACTTGCCCATTCATTACAAAGTTTTGCAATAATCCGATAGGGCAGCTTATTGAAGCCCAAGGACAAGCATAACAATTGAAAACAGGAACAGTAAGATGTTTTATAAATATCCCAAGAAAACCAAGATTTATCAGAATCAAAGAAAGTGATTGGGAAATAGTCCTAATACGTTTTATTTTGCCCATCAACTCACCATTTCAATTGCTTCGATTATTCGCTCCTGTAATTTGTCTATCCCTATAACTTTATGAACAAAATTGTCTTTTCTTAGAACAACACCATCTTTATTAAAGAAAATAATTGTAGGAAGTTCTGATACGGCATATGTATCAAAAAATTGGCCTTGAGTTTCAAGTTTTATTTCTTCAAAAGATATGTTTGGATTTTCTACAGTGAAGTTTAGTATTACGGCCTTTGCATCAGGGCACGTTGGGCAATCGTTTGAAGTAAAAACCCATATTTTTACAGGATAATCTATCTTTTCTAATCTACTAATGGTATCATCAGTCAAAGTGTGACCAACAGAACTACCCGACAAACCAATACAGGATATACAGATATATGAACCAATCTGATTTGCTTGCTGATGTTGGAGTCCTTCAATAGAAATAGGCCCTATATTTAGTCCATAAATACCTGAAATAAGAAGTACAAATGCCATTATAAAGGCAATAATACTAACTACCTTCATCTTTATCACATCCTATTAACAATAGTGATATTTAAAAGTATTTGGGTATCAACCATTGTTGCTTATTTCTTTTTATCTAATGTAAAATCTAGTAATGAACTTATACCTTCCACAGTTATGTTATTAAAAGGGACTTCATTCAACCTAGTCTTTCCATCAAAAAAGATTATGCTAGGAATTCTATCAACAACAAAGTAGTCGAATACTACACTATCATTTATTCTATCAAATTCGTAAATATCAATTTTACCATTGTATTTTTCCTTTATCTCATTTAAAATAGGCTCTTTCTCATGACATATTTCACAAACTGAAGATTTGAAATAAAGTAATATAACATGATTTTCATCTTGAGATTTTCTGAATTCATTTAATTTACTCTCTATTATCCCAGTGTTATACTGATCTACGGCTTTTAGTATCTCAGCTTTTGTTTTACCTTCAGAAATCATGTTGTTTATAGTAGCATCAACAATAGGAGTATATTGGCAATCTGGGAAGTATTGCTTACAGTCTTTTAAGCTAAACAAAGTGCTGCATGGGCAATAGGCTTCTGCTTCTATCTGTTCGTAAAGAGTTTTTGTCGTAGTTCCATTAGTTTGATTATTATCGTTATTCGTATTATTATTTGTATTAGTGTTTGGCTGAGAAGTACACCCAGCAAATAATATCAAAACCGCTATAGTAAAAAATAATAATTTTTTCATTTTTCAATTCCCCCTATGAAGAAACTACAAGATAATTAACAAATGCATCTTCTGCCATCTGCCCTTCTCTACTAAACTTCTCGTTGAAGATTACTGTTGGAACTGCCTTTATTTTATATTTATTGCTATACTCTTCAAATTCATTAGACATAATTATTACTGTTGATATTTTGTCAGAAACGAGAGCATAGTAGTTTGCGCCTCTTACCACATCAGGACAATAAGGACATGTTGGAGTAACAAATATCTTTACTTCAACAGGATTATCTATAGTATTTATTTTTTTTGCCATTTCCTCTGAGGGCGTAGGTTTCACCATGGACGAGCTTATTACAGCTTCAAGAAGTGGGGTAAATTCATTTCCACTTGGGAATCCATAGTGTTTAATTCCATAGTCTTCTTTTCCTATGACTACTATTGCAGGAACTAACTCAATATTATATTTTGTAGCCATGTCTTTGTTTGTATCCTTATCGTACATCTTAACAGTAATTTTATCAGAAAGCTGGTCAAGCTCCTTCATTAAAGTTTCAGTCTTAGAGCAACTAAAACAACTTGTCTGAGAAGTAAATACTAATATTTCGACTTTGTCTTCCATATTAGATAAGATTTTACTTATCTCAGTTTTATCAGATTCAGAAAGTACTTTATCGGGATTAGCTTCATTACATCCTGCCATTAATAAAGTACCAATTATCATTAAACTAGCAATTACAAATTTTATTCTTTTTTCCATAACGTCACCTTTGACCTTTCCATGTCATCAAAAATGCTTTTTATTGCAATTACCCCTTCACTTGCCGCAGTTACTATCTGCTGAAATCCATTGGATCCAGATGTTACATCGCCCGCAGCATATGCTCCATCCACATTAGTTTTCTGTGATGAATTTACTTGGATGTAACCCTTCTGATTAAGTGCAATTCCAAGCTCATTAGCACAACAACATTCGGGAATAGAACCAATCTCAACAAATACGCCATCTACAGGAATTTCCTTACCATTCTCTAACTTTACACTCTCAACAAACTCTTTACCTTTTACTTCAACAACTGTAGAATTGTATAGTACTTCTATTTTTGGATTTGTTATTACCCTCTCAATCCAGACTAATTCTCCCCTGAGCTTATCTTTTCTATAAATAACATAGACTTTTTTTGCCATAGAAGATAGTAAGATCGCTGCCATATTTGCCGCATCACTTCCCCCAACAACAGCCACAGTCTTGCCCCTGTAAAAAAAGGCGTCACATGTAACGCAGTAGCTAACTCCTTTTCCATAGAATTGTGATTCTCCAGGAACGCCCAATTTTCTTCTTTTAGTGCCTGTAGCAATAAGGATGCATCGCGCTTTTACCTCTTCGTCTGCCAATTTTATAGTAAATATGCCATTTTCTTTACTAGCAGAATAAACATGTTTTTCCATCACCGGAACTTCAAAACTTTTAAGGTGATCTTTAAATTTTTGCATTAATTCAAAACCAGAGATTACCCCAAAACCCGGATAATTTTCTATAAGATGTGCAGTCTGTGCGGTACCCCCCAAGGAATTTGATATAACAACAGCGTTTAATTTAAATCTTGCCGCATATATTCCCGCAGAAATCCCTGCCGGCCCTCCACCTAGAATAGCAACATCAAAAATGTTCATATAAATCTAAGATTTGACCATTCTTTTAAAATTATCTGTGGTATTAAATCCACATAAATAAACGTTATAAGAGTAATAATTAATATAATTTTATGATAAATGTTGATTTTCATATTCATTCAAAATATTCTGGTGGCACTTCCAATAACATGGAGATTCCTGTTATTGCAGAGCAGTCAAAATTTAAAGGTTTAAACACAATAGGATCTGGCGACTGCCTCAATAAGAATTGGCTTAATCATTTTGTTTCTTCTGTTACGAAAATTGACGAAGGCACATTTGAACATAAAAGCGGGATAAGATTTATTCTAACTACAGAAGTAGAAGACCAAAGAAGAGTCCATCACGTTATATTATTTCCTTCTCTCTCTTCCATCGAAGAGTTCCGTAATATAACAAAAGAAAAGTCCCCAAATCTAGACACCGATGGTAGGTGTAATGTTAACTTAGGCGGAGATGAACTCTTAGATATAGTTAACAAAATAGATGGACTAATTGGGCCCGCCCATGCCTTTACTCCTTGGACCTCAATGTATAAAGAATATGAGTCTCTTGAGGATTGTTATAAAACTAAAAATATACCTTTTCTTGAGCTTGGACTTTCTGCTGACACTCAGATGGCAGACTGTGTATCTGAGTTGAAAGATATCACATTTATGACTAACTCAGATGCACATTCCCCATGGCCGCATAGAATCGGCAGAGAATTCAACAGACTAAAGGTAAAGGATAATACCTATGATGAGATAGTCAAAGCCATAAAAAGACGGGGAGGAAATCAGTTTGTTCTTAATGTTGGCATAGATCCAGATCTTGGTAAATATCACATGACTGCATGTACAAGATGCTACAAGAAATACACAATTGAAAAGTCAATACAGATTAAGAACAGATGCACATGTGGTGGCCTTATAAAAAAAGGTGTTGTAGATCGAATAAAAGAATTGTGTGATCAAGAAGTTAAACATCCACAACACAGACCTAAATACATCAAAACCATCCCTCTCGCAGAAATTTTAGTCCAGACACTTGGGCTTGCTTCAGTAAACTCAAAAAAAGTTCAGGATCTCTGGAAGATATTAGTTCAGTCATTCAAAAATGAGATAAATGTTCTTATTGTTACTCCTAGGGAAGAAATAGAAAAAGTCGCCGGTGAAAAAGTAGCCCAAGCAATAATAGATTTTAGGGAAGGCAATATTTACATAGAGCCAGGCGGTGGGGGAATGTACGGAAAGGTGCACTTAAATAAAAAGGACAGAAATCAATCAAGTTTAGACGGCTTTCTATAATTCAATCATCAAAAAGAGTTTTTACTACCATTATTACTTTTTCTGTATCTCCAGAAAATCGTGCTAGAAAACCTTGTTTTAATTTCTTAATGTCAAGGTGAACGCCAGAGGGTAAGCTGATATGCCTTAGATTATCTACTTCTTCTCTCGAGATAAAAATATCTCTAACAAAAGTTTCTTTACTGTGGTGCTGTTTTGCTCGTTCGAAGATTTTTTCTGTAACCAAAGTATCCCCAAATACTTTTATTGATTTATTAATATATAAAATTAATCAATACTAAAAATTAGTTGGAATTATTTTTTTATAATAATAAAAAATAAAAGATGGTAAATAGAGATATTTATAAATAATCACGACTAATAAAGACAGGGATAGAAATGTCGAAAGTTGAAGTGAGTATAAATGGGAAAAATATGGATCTGAATCCTTTTCTTGAAGATTTAATAAAAAATATTGTGAAGGGTATGTTATCGCCTCTTAGAGGATATGAAAACGGAAAAATAAAAATCGTGATAGAGGATTGAAATGGTATCCACACTAATAGTTTATTATACAAAATCAGGGAATACAAAAGAAATGGCAAATATGCTGGCGACATTTTTGAGGGATGAAAAAATAGACGTTGAAGTCAGAGATGTCCTTGAAACTTCACCCGATTATTTATTAGATTATGATGGCATTATACTTGGCTCTCCGACTTACTATGGAGATATGGCTGCAGAAATGAAAGAACTTATAGATCGGAGTGTAAAATACCACGGTGAACTATCTGGAAAACTTGGCGGAGCTTTTACTTCAAGTGCATATATTGGCGGTGGCAATGAAACAACTCTTCTTTCCATCCTTAAAGCTATGTTGATTCACGGAATGGTCGTCGTTGGCGTTCACAATGCAGATCATTATGGGCCTGTTTCAATTGGGGCACCAGACGATAGAGCAGAAAAACAATGTAGGATCTATGCGAGAAAATTTGCCGATACTCTAAAAAGTCTTAAAGGCTTTGATATAGTTGATTAAATATGGACGTACCAGATAATTACGGTGGACTCGAAGAGAACTACTCAAATTATAAGAGTTCATATTTTGTTGTTTTACCTGTGCCTCTAGAGAAGACAGTTTCATACAAAGGAGGGACTTCTTTAGGGCCAAAAGCAATTATCAATGCAAGTCAAAACATGGAACTTTTTGATGAAGAGTTTTTTGTTTCTACCTGCACTTTAGGCATTCACACAAAAAATGAAATTAATTGTAATCAAACAATGGAAAGGGTAATGCTTGAAATTGAAAAGGAATCGTTTAATATTCTAAACGATAATAAATTCCTTTGTGTACTCGGGGGAGAACATTCAGTTTCTCAAGCGCCTGTAAAAGCGGCCAAAAGGGTATACAAAGATATCTCTGTTTTACAGTTTGATGCACATTTAGATCTAAGGGATGCGTACTTAGGGGATAAATATAGTCACGCTTCAGTAATGTCAAGAGTAGAAGAAGATGTTCCAATTGTCCAAGTTGGAATAAGGAGCTTCTCAGAAGAAGAGTATGAAAAAATCAAAAATGGAAAATATAACATCTTTTATGCAAAGGATATACACGACAATAAAAGTTGGTTTAACAGAGCTATTGAAAACTTATCTGATAATGTTTACATAACTTTTGATATCGATGCATTCGATCCTTCTATTATCCCTGGAACTGGAACACCTGAACCTGGAGGCCTCTCATGGTACCTAACTTGTGACTTTCTAAAAGAAGTATTTTTCAATAGAAATGTAGTTGGCGTGGACATTGTTGAAGTTGCACCTCAAGAATCCTCTGCAGTTTCAGAATTTGTTGCAAGCAAACTTCTATATAAAATGATGACTTACAAGTACATAAAAATAACATAATAATTAGGCCTAAAATTAGAAATCATAGCTTAAATTTGGCAATAAAATGCAAAATCATATATTTAGAATATTATTTTTTATTTATTTTTATGTTATTTTTTGTAGTTTACACTAAAAACAAACAAAACATTTTTAAATCAAGTTTTAATCTCTTAAAACAACTACCCTTTAGAGGTAAGAGAAATAATTTTGGAGGAAAATAAATGTTGAACTTAGAGTCTTTAATATCAATTCTTGAAGCTTGTAAAAAAAACAATATCGCAGAGTTGGTAGTCAGAAAGGATTCCGTTGAGATTAGAACTGTTGTTGCCGGTGGTAGTGCCGCTGTTCATGCTGCTCAGCCTCAAATTTCTATCCCTGCATCAATGACGTCTGCAGGTACAGTTGAAGAAACGACAGCACCTGTAGCAAAGGAAGCACCAAAGGCCGCTGCATCTTCAAATATGATTGAACTTACAGCCCCAACACCAGGAGTATCTTATGTATCTCCCGGAACTACAATTGATAAGAAACCACTTCCAAAGGAAGGGGATATAGTTGAGGCAGGACAAGTTGTAGCACTTGTTGAAGCTATGAAGATGTTTAATGAAGTAACAGCACCAAGGAAAGCAAGAATTGCAGAAATTAAAGTAACAAATGAAACCCTTGTCAAAGTTGGACAGGTACTAATGCTTCTCGAGCCTCTCTAAGCTGGGTACTCCCTAATAAGGTGATACTTATGGAAGATGTAAACTACCTAAGGGATATATTTCAAACACCCGGCAAAGTGTCAGGAATACCCCATGACGATAGAATAGAGAGAGCAAAAAAAGGATGGGACAAAAAAGGAGAAGATACTGAAAAAAGGCTTGCTGAAGCAAAAAGATTTGTTAAATCAGGTACAAAAATAATTGATCCAGCAGACGCGGTGGCTCTTTTAGAAACTGTCATTAAACCAGGTGACCGAGTTGCAATTGAAGGAGACAATCAGAAACAGGCTAACTTTTTAGCAAAAGCTTTTGCAAAAGTAAGTCCTTCAAAAGTAAATAACATTCACATGGTACAATCAGTACTTGCTTTACCTGAACATCTAGATGTTTTTGATAAAGGTATAGCCTCAAAAGTAGATTTTTGTTATTCAGGCCCTGTAGCAACAAGACTTGCAAATATGGTAATGAACGGAAAGATAACAATTGGTGCAATTCATACATATATGGAATTGTTTGCAAGAACTTACCTTGACCTCACACCAAGAGTATGTCTAGTCGCCGCAAATGCTGCAGACAAAGAAGGAAATCTTTACACAGGATTCAACACAGAAGAAACAAATTCAATAATTGAAGCTACCAAATTTAGAAAAGGTATTGTAATAGTACAGGTCAATGAGATTGTTAACAAAGTACCACGTGTAGATGTACCCGGGGGCTGGGTTGACTTTATCATACCAACTGAGGAACCATATTATATTGAGCCTCTCTTTACAAGAGACCCAAGATTAATTACAGAATCTCAGATATTCATAGCCATGATGGCTTTAGTTGGAGTCTATGCTAAATACGAAGTAAAAACTCTAAACCACGGCATAGGTTTTAACACCGCAGCAGCTGAACTTTTACTGCCAACATTTGGAGAAGAGATGGGATTAAAGGGAAAAATTTGTACCCACTGGGCATTAAACCCTCACCCAACAATGATACCTGCAATTGAGTCAGGATGGGCCGAATCCTTCATGCCATTTGGTAGTGAAGTTGGAATGGAAAAATATATTATGGCAAGGCCTGATATATTCCCAATTGGTCCTGATGGAACAATGAGATCAAATAGGGTAATGGCACAGGCCGCTGGCCACTATGCTGTTGATGCATTCTTTGGCTCAACTCTTCAAATAGACCAATTTGGTAACAGTGCCGCAGCAACTGCTGGAAGAATTCCAGGGTTTGGCGGTGCTCCAAATATGGCATGTAACGCACCAGGTAGAAGACACCCTTCAAAAGGATGGCTTATGGCTTCAAGAGAAGATGGGATGAGAGAATCATTAATTGGACCAATATACAGAGGAAGAAAACTTGTTGTCCAAATGGTAGAAACATTTGGAGAAGGAATGGCCCCAGTATTTATAGAAAAGTTAGATGCATTCAAACTACAAGCCCAAGCAAAGTTCGATATACCCCCTATTATGATTTACGGTGACGATATCACCCATATCGTTACAGAAGAGGGAATTGCATACCTCCACAAATGTAAATCATTAAAGGAAAGAATGGACGCAATTAAAGCCGTAGCAGGCTATACGCCTCTTGGACTTGCAGCTGATGATGCACAGACTAAGAAATTAAGAAAGACTGGAGTCGTTGCGCTTCCTGAAGATTTAGACCTATCATTTAATGATGCTAAAAGATCAAAACTTGCTGCAAAGAGCATGAGTGAACTTGTAGAATGGTCTGGAGGTTTATACGAGCCACCAGTCAGATTTAGAAATTGGTAAGGAGGATTAATATGTTTAAGAAAGTTCTTGTTGCAAATAGAGGAGAAATCGCTGTAAGGATAATCAGGGCATGTAAAGAAATGGGAATAAAAACAGTTGCTGTTTACTCTGACGCTGATAAAGATGCACTTCATGTTAAACTCGCTGACGAAGCAGTCAATATTGGACCTGCTCCATCAATTAAGAGTTACTTGAACATGATGAATATCATTAACGCCGCAATTGTCACGGGCGCAGAAGGTATTCACCCAGGTTACGGATTTCTTGCAGAAAACTCTAGATTTTCTAAGCTTTGTAAAGCCAATGGAATTAAATTCATAGGCCCCAGTGCAGAATCTATTGACGCAATGGGAGACAAAGCAACAGCTAAAGATACCATGAAGAAAGGTGGTGTGCCAGTAACACCCGGTTCTGATGGAATTATAAAAACAATCGAGGAAGCCGATAAACTCGTAAAGAAGATCGGGGTTCCTGTAATCTGCAAAGCCTCAGCGGGCGGCGGTGGAAAGGGTATGAGACTTGTCAAGTCCGAAAAAGAATTAGAATCTGCTTTGAGATCTTGTCAAGCCGAAGCACAAGCAGCCTTTGGAAATCCGGATGTGTATATTGAAAAATATATAGAACAACCAAGACATGTTGAAATACAGATTATTGCTGACCAGTATGGAAATGCAATATACCTTGGAGAAAGGGACTGTTCTATCCAGAGAAGACATCAGAAACTTGTCGAAGAAGGGCCTTCACCTGCAATATCCCCTGAAATAAGAAAGAAGATGGGAGAGGCCGCAGTTAAGGCAGCACTTGCTGCTAAATATGAGGGTGCCGGAACAGTAGAATTTTTGTTTAACGACAAAGAAAATGATTTCTACTTTATGGAAATGAACACAAGGGTCCAGGTAGAGCACTGTGTATCTGAAATGATAACTAACATCGATATTGTAAAGACTGGTATTAGAGTAGCAGCTGGAGAAAAATTACCATATACTCAGAAGGATATCCAGATAAGAGGTCATGCAATTGAATGCAGAATCAATGCAGAAGATCCAAATACCTTCGTTCCATCACCAGGAGAAATCGATAAACTTATTCTCCCAGGAGGACCTTTTGTAAGAGTCGATACAGCATGTTTCCAAGGATACCAAATACCACCATATTATGACTCCCTCATTGCAAAATTGATTGTATGGGGAGAAGACAGAAACGAGGCGATTGACAGAATGTACAGGGCACTTGACGAATTTATTATAGATGGTATTAAAACAACAATTCCATTCCACAAAAAAGTCATGAAAAACCAGATATTCAGGGGAGGAGTTTTCCACACCGACTTTATTGAAAAACACATGGACAAGTCAAAGAATGGAGGGGACTAAATGGCTTTAACTGAATTGAACTATGAATTTAAGCCTGAAAATCCTAAGACAATAAAGGACGAATGGTCCCACATTGGCGTTGTAGCCAGTGGGGATCTTGAAGTCTTGATTGAAAAGGAAAGTGCTCTTAAGGGAAAAATTAAACTCCACATTTTAACAACAGTTGTCGGATTTGATGACGTCTGGGAAACAGTTGTTAAAAAATTCATCGATAAAACTGGAATCTCAGGAGTCAAAGTCAGCATAAATGACAATGCAGCAACACCCGCAGTAGTTATCAGAAGACTTCAGCAGGCAGTAGATAATGGAGGAGGTCTCCAATAAGGTGATTATCATGAGAATAAATTGGGAAGATCTTCAGAGTAAGAGCTTTTACCAGGCAACTGCAAGGGAAAGAGCTTACGGAATGGTAGATAAAGACACTTTCAAAGAATTTCTAGGCCCTAGAGATAAAATGACAAGTCCACACTTATTGATTCTTGGCGAAGCTGTTGAATTTGACGATGGAATTACTGTAGGTGTTGGTAAGATAAAGAAACACCCAGTATTTGTAATATCTCAAGAAGGAAAGTTCGTAGGTGGGGCGCTTGGTGAAGTTAACGGAGCTAAGATGGCCTACACAATGAAATTGGCACTTAAAACTTATGAAAAGATGAAGGAAAAGTATGGCAATGTGCCTGATGATAGAAAACCAATTTGCATCGTGTCATTTGACTCGGGAGGAGTTAGACTTCACGAGGCAAACGCCGGACTTTTAATGCACTCTGAATCAATGGAAACTATCTGGGAGCTTCAAAACAAGGTACCATACATTGCAATAACAGGCAGCACAATAGGTGCATACGGTGCACAGGGATTTGTCTGCTTAAGTGCTGATGTCGTTATCGCAAATGACTTTGGGAGAATAGGACTTACAGGACCTGAAGTTATACAGCAGGAAGTAGGAAAAGATGAATTTGATGCCTCAGACAGAGCTCTAATATGGAGGACAATGGGCGCAAGATCAAAATACATCCTAGGTGATGTTGACTACTTACTAAAGGACACAATAGGCACATTCAGAGACACAATTGTCAAAATAGTCGATGAACCTATGAGTAAAATTTCAAAAACAAGAAAAGTTGGCTCACCACAGCTTGTTGAAGAAAATCTTGAAGTAGTAAAACTTGCTGCTGAAAAGAAAATAAAGGACTCAAAGGACCTCTGGAAAATATATGGAAATGAAAATGTTGACCAGATACCAGAGATGACACAAGAAAAGTTTCTTTCAGTTGTAAAAAGAAGGCCAAGGAGGATTTAAATGGTTCAATCATTAATCGGAAAGACAGAAGAAGCAATCCAAATGATATTTGACAAGGATACCTTCCAAGAGAATGTTATCGGAACTACTCGTCTAGACCCAGAGCTTGCACCTCCAGTAATGGTAGGTCAGGCAATGTTAAACGGAGAGGTATGTTCAGTTCTCGCTAATAATTCAAGAAGGCCAAACCCAAGGTTTAGAGTTGTATACAGCGGAATCTTGGGAATGGAAGAAGCTTACAAATTCTCTCAGGCAATGTACGCTACTATAGAAGCTGACAAAGACAGACCAAAAGACAAAAAGAGGCCAATTATACTATTAATAGACACCCCTGGAAACAGTCCAGGAAAAATAGAGGAAATTGTAGGAATGACAAAGGGAACTGCTTCTTACCAGTTTGCAATTGAAGATGCAAGATTGGCAGGTCACCCAGTAATCGGAATGATTATAGGTAGAGCTGTAAGTGGTGGATTCTTATGTCATGGGCTTCTCTCAGACAGAATTCTTGCACTTCCACGTGAGTACGGAACAATTGTGCACGTCATGCCCACAACAAGTATAGCCGTTATTACAAAGATACCTTTAGAAAGATTAAATGAACTCGTTAAGACAAATCCAGTTTTTGCTTCAGGGGCCGAATTTTTCTATGACCTTGGTGGAATAGATGATATGGTAAAGAAACCTGAAGATATGAGGGCAGTAATAACAAAGACAGTAAAGGAAATCAGAGATCTCAGAAAGCAAGGTAAAGAAGATCAGCTTGGAATTTGGCACAGAGGCGAAGTCGGCGCACAAAGAGGTGGCAGAACAAAAAGAATGGAAGCCATCAAAAAGATGCAAGAAGAATACGAAAAGATGCTACCTGAACTATTATAATAAATTTTCCTTTATTTTAAATTTTTTTATTTAGAGGAATTAAAATGAAAAAAAAATCAAATCCCTATTTTGAAGAATTGAAAGATAGTGTTGAAACCTTTTCTACTGTTCCTTCTTTTGATGAAATGAAACACAGAACACTTGCCGATAAGGGCATTAATGGACCAACTGCAGCGCATATTATAGAAGAGGTGCATACACCTCTAAACTATGCGTATATCACATTCACAACAGGAACAACTGCTTGGCAAAACCTAGTTGGCATAACGCCAAATGAAAAAGAATACCGAAAAGATGTAGGTAAAAATGCATTAAAAATGGCAGGAGTAAAAGAAGGCCACAAAGCAATGTTTTGTTATCCGCCTCTCTTAAATGCTATAACAAGAAACGCATTGGAAGAGTCGGGCATAACATGGACGTTTCTCACAAAATCCTCCAGAGATTCTTTTCTAATGGATTTATATTACAAGGAACCAAATGTAATATTTGGTGAATCTGCATTTCTAAAAGCTTCGTTAAAGGATGCTATAAAACTGAATATTGCAGAAGACCTACCAAAAGTCGATATAGTAAACTGCATAGGTACTCCTTTAGATTTGGAAGCTGTTGATACTATAAAAGACATTTTAGGGGCCAGAGTAAATGACATTTATGGCACCCAAGAATTTGGCTGGATTGCAATGAATGGAAATCCTGTACGAGAGGACATTCAGTTTGTAAGGTCTGATGTTGGCCATGATTTCAAAGAAGCTGTCGTAGGAGGGCTTCCCACAGGGGACAGTTTCCCTGTAGTTGAATCTGGGCATGCACTCGATAAAAATGGGAAGATAATTACTTATATGAGGGCCAGAACCCAACCTGATTATGAAATTTACGTCAGAGAAACAACATTAAATGCAAAACAAACAATTGAAAGGGCATGTCGAAGTATCTTAAGAATAAAATCCAAGGTAGCCAAGGTGCCTGATGATGTTGTGTTAAACTCTGATAGAACAGTCTTAGAACTTAAACCTTCAATTATCCCAAAGGGATACGAAGAAAATAACGAGCCAATTCTTATAGAAGGCCCTGTCAAGACTAAGATGTTTGACTTACTTGTTCAAGCACAGCTTGACTATCAGACTTTGAGTGTCAAAGATCCATGCTGGGTAAAGGATAGGTAATGCCGAAAATGATTTTCCAGAGACATGACCTGGTGTTTTCTGACTGGAAACAAATCAACATTTCATCAATCCAAAATGAGAATTTTAAAAAACTTATAATTCAGGATATAATCCCCGGAATTGTAAGGCGAGAAGAAATAGAAGTCACCCAAGGGGATAATTATTATTCAGAAAATGAAAAAGTCTTCATAGGATTTGTATATCCTTACACAGAGAATGGAAGAAGGCTTAGATTTGGGTCATCTGTTCCTGGAGATAAAATCAAAAAACTAGTAACGCCATATGAAATTTCAAATTTTAAATTTGCAACTAGAACACCAGCGTTGTCAGCATTATCCCAAATTAAACATGAATTTAAGGTTGGGGTCTGGGGCTCAACTTCTCTTGAAATCATAACAGGATTACCCTACACTCACGATAGTTCTGACTTGGATCTAATCATTAAAAACTATGCGCCTGATGATCTTATAAGCTTCTTATCATTATGCAATGAATTGGAATCGAAAATGGGAATTAAGATTGATGTTGAAATTCACCTTAGATCTGGTTATGGCATAAACCTTAAAGAGTATGCATCTGAAAGCGATACATTGCTTGGGAAAGGATTAAGAGATGTTGTATTGATTGATAGAAAGAGCATTGAGGCATATCTATGAAAAAAATAGATTTACTGGGGGAACTTGCAACTAGAAGCATCCTTTTAGAGGTGTCGACCCACCCTAAACCAGGTCTTGTAACGCCCTTTTCATCAGGAGCTCACAGAGATATGGATTTCACACTTTTTTTAAAAAGTACGGCTGTTTTGAGTCAGGGGTTTAGGGAGGTATCCCACTTTGGCTATAACTACAAAGGAGATATAACGAAGATGCTCCCACCTCTTAGAAAACTTGGGCTGGAAGTCGAAGAGAGAATGTTTGTAGTAACAAATGGAGTCAATACCCAAAAAGGCCTCATATTCCTTTTTTATCTGATACTTGGTGCATCTGGGACTTTATTGAACAAAAGAAGGCTTTCTCCAAAAAATATTTCTTCCTCCATTTCAAAGATCACTGCTGGAATAACTGAAAAAGAACTTGGATCAATTAAGAAAGGTAAAAAAACTCTTTCAAAAGGTGAAAATACATTTGTAAAACACGGTATCACGGGGATTAGAGGAGAGGTAGAAAAAGGACTTCCCACTGTTATGGAACTTGGATTACCTGAATTTAAAAAAGCTTATGAGAAAACTCAAGACATAAACAAGTCTTCACTTCACGCACTTATAGCCATAATGTCAAAGGCCGAAGACACAAACATTATCTCACGAAACGGCATCGAAGTTTACTACGATATCCAGAAAAGAGCAGATGAAATAATCAAGGTGGGCGGTGTTTTAACTACCGCCGGAATGATGAAAATTATAGATATGGGAACGGATTTTTTAAAACTAAACATTAGCCCAGGGGGCGCAGCAGACCTTTTGAGCGCAACATTATTCTTTTACTTCCTCGAGAGAGAGATATGAGGAATTTTTATGGAATTAACGCCCCTCCAAACTTTAATTATTGCACTTGCACTTAGAATCTTAATACCCATATTATTATTTGTTGGAATAATGTATTTTTACAAAAAGAAGGGTAAAAAACAGAAATAATTTATCTCCAAAACTCTTCTATTATAAGGGATACAAGAAAGCATAATCCTGAATTTTTAATGCCCCAATATTTTTCTATCTGTGGTCTTGCAACGTCTAAGAGTTTTTTTAACTCTTCATTAATTAATTCATACTCGTTACTCGTTAGTTGTACCGTGGATATACGTTTTCCCACAAATTCCATTATTTTTCCTTTTTCTATTTGATCTTCTATTTCTTTAATAGAAATCTGATATTCAGATGAATCTATAGCACATATAATCTCAAAAAGAAGATTTTTAATGGCGTCACGAGGTATATCACTATCCATATTATTCGAATCTAATTCGAAATAATAGTTTATTAAGCTTATCTTTTTGATTGAAGAGTTCATATGGATATTATTATATATCTTAATTCCACTTATTTTTCGTGATTAAAAATAAAAAGATATTTTCAGTCGTTTTTATTATTTCCTTATTACAAGTTTGTTGTTTATATATAGAAGAACCAAAGCCTCTTCCGCTTCAGAATGAGAACTCCGAATCTAAGTATACCTATGAAGAAATTGAATACTTCACTGAAATTGCACTTGGGACTGAATATGGGGACAATACTCAAGTAATAAGAAAATGGAATTCCGATATAAGAATAAAAGTTAATGGAAATCCCAATGAGAATGACTTTAAAGCTTTGGACCAGGTAGTATCGGATATTAATGAAATTACTGGTGACAAGATTAATGTTTCTATTGTTGATACAAATCAAAATATCAATATCCACTTTGTTCCTTTGTCCGAGTTTTCTATATGTAACGCTGCACCTGGAAATTATGGATACTTTAATTGTAAATGGAGAGATGATGTGATTTATGAATGTACTATCTGTGTAGCAACTGATGATGTCTTACTCAAGGAAGAACGGACACATATGATAAGAGAGGAAATAACACAATCTCTTGGACTAATGAATGACTCTTTGAAGTATCGTGATAGTATATTCTACCAAGGATGGACACAAACTCAAAGATATTCGGAAATTGATAGAAAAATGATTGAGATCTTATACTCTGATTATATAACGCCCGGAATGAAAAATGAGGAAGTTGAATATATTTTAAGAAAATAAAATATATTATATATTTCGTTAGACCTAGATAATTCTAATAGAAACAATTTTAAGTGCTTTATACATACTGGGCGTATGAACTACAAACTACTTTTGGGATGTCTTTGCGTTGGAACAGGTTTATCTGTGCTTTATTATAGATTCACAAGTGGAATATCTTCTAATTTCTTGGATATAGTGATCTCAGTTCTAACTTTAGTTGCTGGGATATACTTTATCTCAAAAGGAAGAGAAGAAAAGAAATTAATGGATAAGGGCAACTGAAATAAGAAAAGAAGTGGAGGGAGTGGGATTCGAACCCACGAACACCTACGTGACAGGACTCTGAATCCTGCGCCTTTGGCCAAGCTCGGCAATCCCTCCTCATTTATACTACATTTTAGTCTGGGAATCTGATTGTTTTAATCTCTCAACTTCATTCCAGAGTTTTAATTTTTCTCCATCAGTTGGTTTTTGATAATTAATACAATGTGGCATAGATTTTCCATTTTCATCGACTGTGACAAAAGTTACAAATCCATCGACAATCTGTTCGCCACTAACTCTTTTGTATAACTTTGTATATATCGTAAGACTTGTTTTCCCAACATGTGCTAATACTGATTCGATTTGGATAATATCTCCGTTGTTCCCAGGTCTGATAAATTTCATACCATGGATCTTGATGCAGACAATTTTTGAAGGGTCTCCATAGACTCTTGAAGCTTCAATAAAAGCGGCCTCAACAAACCACATTGAAGTCACACCGGCAAAAAGTGTGCCGTGATGATTTAGATTCTCAGGCCTAACAAGTTTTGATATTGTAGTAAAATTTGAAGTATCCATAAAATCAACCTTAAAGTGGGGACACAGGGATTTGAACCCTGATCCATGGATTTCCCCATCAAACTCCAGAATTTCTTCATCGGCAAATGCCATCAGTATTCTCTTTCATCTGGAAAGGATTCTGGAGTCCATGATGATGGCCTGGTTACACCATGTCCCCTTTGCGAAGCCGGGGGAGGGAGTTGAACCCTCGTAATCGGATCTGCAGTCCGAGGCCGAGCCTCTCGACAACCCCGGCTTAATCAGAATAGCCTTTAAGTATTTTATAAAACTTTCGTTAAATACTTTGAAGGCGAAGAAATGAAGTTCTCCAAGGAAATTTTAGTTTCTTTTCCCGATTTTAGATCACGCAAAGTGATATTGCCATCTTTTAGGTCTCTTTCACCGATAATCAAAAGAGAGTTTGCACCTAATTTGTTTGCAAATTTAATCTGATTTGAAAGATTCCTATTCATAATATCAAAATCAACTTTAAATCCGTTATTTCTCAAACTGGTCAGTAACTTTGAGACTTCCTTTTCAACATTTCCAATTGTTGCAATGAAGATATCTAGCTCTACCATCTCTTCTGGCCAAATGTTTTTTCTCCTCATCATGAGTTCTAGGACAGCGTCCCCCATGCCAAACCCTATGGCAGGTATATGTTCCCCCTCGAAAAGCTCTGCAAGGTTGTCATATCGGCCTCCACCAAATAGTGCCCTGAACTCTCTTTTTCTGTCATGGACCTCAAATACCATCCCCGTATAATAGTCAAGACCTCTGACAATCGATGGATCAAAGGTGATAAATTTTTCATACCCTCTATCATTAAGATTTTGAGCAATCTTCCTTAATGATTCAATGACCTTTGATATCCCTTCGCCTTTGTAGCTTCTTGATAAGTTTTCAATCGATTTCAAGAACTCTCCCTTTGAATTAAGAAAATCCTCAATCTCTTTTATCTGATTATTATCTAAATTGATATCAGAGAGCATTTCTTTAAAATCTCTTTCAGTTATCTTTTCTCTTTTGTCTATAATCTTAAGAACATCTTGGTAATTATCTATCCCAAGATTTGATAAAAATTCCTGAAGCATGCGCCTATCAGATATTCTAACTTCTATGTCTGATTCATCAAAACCTAGATCGCAAAGTAATTTTATTGCACACGAAATAACTTCAGTATCCGCCCTTGGGTCTTCTGAGCCGAATATATCGATATTGAGTTGGTAGAATTCACGTAACCTGCCGCTCTGTGGCCTCTCATATCTCCATAGCCTTGGTATTGAATACCATTTTACCGGAAATGAAAGCTCCTTGGCCCTTGAAACTAATACCCTAACAACAGAAGGCGTAAGCTCTGGGCGCAAAGAGATCATCCTGCCCCCTTTATCTTCAAAGGCATAAAGCTCTTCAATGATCTCTTCACCGCTTTTTATAGAATAGAGTTCAAACAGTTCGATTGCCGGCGTATCCGTTTCAAAAAATCCAAATTCTTCGACACTTTTTTTTATCGATGAAAATACTTTCTTTCTAGCAGCCATCTCATTTGGAAGAAAGTCCCTTGTACCTCTCAAGCGTTCGAACATCTTTGCACCCAGATTAAAAAATTAAAGTAATTTACTGATAGATTTTCCTTGCTCTATAGCTTCCCTGATTATTGCCTCCCTTTTAAGAGTTTCTTCAGCAATATGGATGGTTTTTTCAACTTTATCCTTTGGAATGACAACTACGCCATCGTCATCGCCAACTATCCAGTCTCCTGGATTTACAATGACGCCTCCGCAGACAACTGGTACATTTATATCTCCGCTCCTTGTAGCGGTACCCGCTCTTGTGACGATACCACGGCAGAATACAGAGAGCCCTTCGCCTTTTATGCTCTTAACATCCCGTATAGCACCGTCTACGACTACCCCAGCAACTCTTTTTATTTTAGCCTGCCTTGCCATAAGGTCCCCGAATAGGGAATATTTGGTAACTCCGCCACCATCAATAACTAATACCTCACCTTCAGAAATCTCGTCAAGCGCTTTCAAAGCCGTCAGCATGTCACCTGGACAGCATTTTGCAGTAAAGGCAGGTCCGCAGATAAAGTCGCCTTCTTTGATAGGTTTTATTGATTCATCGACAGAACCTCTTTTTTTTAGGGCATCATTGATAGAAGCAGCATCTAGCCCATTCAATTTTTTCTCTATCTCTTCCCTTTTCATATCCTACCATCTCCTTTAATCTATACTACTTTATTTTTCTTCAATTCCTCTATCTTCTCTTTTGAGTAGCCCAAAATTTTGGACAATACCTCTTCAGTATGCTCTCCCAAAATTGGAGCTCTTACATGAGTTTTACATGGTGTGTTGGATAAATTTAATGGACTATTTGCTGTCTTCATCTTCCCGGCAATTGGATGGTCAAATTCGAATAACATCTTTCTATGTTTGGTATTTGGGTCATTAACAACTTTATCAATTGTATTAACAGGGCCACATGGGACCCCTGCTTTTGAAATTGTATCGACCAGTTCTGCTGTTTTGTGTTTTTTTGTCCATTCTTCAATTATCGGTTTCAGGATAAGCTCATTTTTTGATCTTGACTCGTTTGTTTTAAAATTTTCATCTTGTAGCAAATAGGTAAATTCTGGAATTTTATTACAGAAAGTTTCCCACAAGTGATCATTTCCAACACCTATCACAAGATACCCATCTTCTGTCTCGAAAACATCAAATGGAGTAAGACTTGGATGCCTAGAGCCAATTCTTTTAGGTATTTCTCCAGTTACAGTATACCTCACCATAGCATTTTCCAAAACTGCCATTATACAGTCAACCATTGCAGTGTCTATGTATTCGCCCTTCCCAGTTACGTCTCTATTTCTAAGTGATGAAAGAATACCTATAGCTGTGAATAAACCTGATATTATGTCTGCAAGTGAGGAGCCAACTCGAGTGGGTGGATTTTCTGGATATCCTGTAATACTCATCAATCCGCCAAAAGCCTGAGCAATAATATCATATCCTGGTCTTCCTGGATAAACTGAATCCTGACCAAAACCGCATATAGTTGCATATATTATATTGGGATTAATCTTTTTTATTTCTTCATAAGAAAATCCAAGTTTTTCCATAGTTCCAGGTCTATAGTTTTCTGTTATGACATCTGATATCTTGATTAACTCTCTTAGTATTTCCTTGCCCTTCTCTTCTTTCAAGTTTAGCGTGACACTCTTTTTGTTTCTATTTATACTGATAAAATAAGCGCTTTCTCCATTCTTAAATGGACCAAATTCCCTTGAATCGTCTCCCGAACCAGGCTTTTCGATTTTTATTACTTCTGCACCAAGATCTCCTAAGACCATAGTACAATATGGCATTGCAAGCACATGGCTTAAATCCAATATCCTTACTCCTTCTAATGGCTTCATTTATCCACCCCGCTAAAATTAAACAATGAAATTATCACAGCAATTTCCTCAACAGACGGATTGCCATCTATCTCAATTGAGCGACATTTTTTCCTTTTCTCATTATTTTCGTCTATTAAAATATCATTTTTCATTTAATAAACTTTTCCCATTTTATTTAGTATCTATTACAAAGAGAAGTTCGCCCTTTTCAACGATCATTCCTTCATAAACTGGTATCTTTGATAGTACTCCTGCCTCTGGCGCATTGATTTCAGTCTCCATCTTCATCGCGATTAAAGTCATTATAGATTCTCCTTTGACTACTCTTTCTCCAGTTTTCTTTGTTAACTTGAGGACAATGCCCCCTATTAAAGAATCGACATAAACTATGTCGTTTTCTTTTCTATAGTGGCTATCGCTTTTCTTTTTTTGTATCTTCTTTAAAATTGAAACTTCATAGATGGCTTCATCATAAAATACCTCATATTCTCCATCAGCTAACTTTTTCAATTTAATCTGATGTTCTTTATTGTCAATCTTTATTTTGAATTCATCCATGAAAATCAAGCTAGAGTTGCTATTAAGACACCTGCTGCGACAGCGGTACCTATA
This sequence comes from uncultured Thermococci archaeon, assembly GCA_964521515.1. Lineage (GTDB taxonomy): Archaea > Methanobacteriota_B > Thermococci > Methanofastidiosales > Methanofastidiosaceae > Methanofastidiosum. Next base: position 17,071 of record CAZFRW010000004.1, on the reverse strand, counting down.
ACCCCTGCAACATTAGGTCCCATAGCGTGCATCAGAAGGTGATTCTGTGGGTCTTCCTTAAGCCCCATCTTTTGGACTACTCTTGCAGCCATTGGAACAGCTGAAACACCTGCAGCACCTATCATTGGATTAATCTTTTCCTTTAGGAATAGATTCATTAACTTGGCAGTTAATACTCCTCCACAAGCAGCTGTAAAGAATGCAACTACCCCCAAAACCATAATTTTCATTGTTTGTATATTAAGGAAGTTTGTAGCGTCCATTGTACTTCCAACTGAAAGTCCAAGGATAATTGTAACTATGTTTAAGAGTTCTTCACTTGCACCTTTAGCAAGTCTTTGTGTGACTCCAGTCTCTCTGAAAAGATTTCCGACGAAAAGCATTCCCACTAGGGGAATGGCCTTAGGCACTAACAATCCAGCCACAATTGCGGCTATTATAGGAAAGGCAACTTTTTCTTTCTGCGAAACTGCCCTCATCTGCACCATTTTGATTTTTCTTTCTGCTTTTGTTGTCGTAAGTTTTATTGCCGGAGGCAGTATTAAGGGAACTAATGACATGTAGGAGTATGCCGCTACTGCAGTGGCACCAAGTAATTCTGGCGCTAATACTGTTGTAACATAAATTGTAGTTGGACCATCTGCACCACCAATTATGCCTATTGAGCCAGCTTGTTGAGGTGTAAATCCCAAGAATATTGAACCAACTAGTGCTATAAAAACTCCAATCTGAGCGGCAGCACCGAGTAGGAATGTTTTCGGATTTGCCAACAATGGGCCAAAATCCGTTAACGCCCCAATACCCATGAATATAAGACATGGTACAATTTCGTTAGCTATGAGATATTTTAAAAAAATGCCTAGTACCCCACCAATTGCATCTGGATCAGATATACCTGTCAAAGGGATATTGGAAAGGACACATCCAAATCCTATGGGAACTAATAGCAGCGGCTCAAATCCTTTGTAAATTGCGAGATAAATTAGTATCAATCCTACTATTATCATCGCAATATTACCAAGAGTTATATCAAAAATCCCGCTTGTTGTCTTGAATATTTCAAGAAAGGATGATATTAAGTCGACCATATTATCACTTATCCTACTGTGAAGAGTGTGTCCCCTGTGCTAATGGCCTTTCCAGGGCTAACTAAAATATCCCCGATTACTCCCTCTGAAGGGGAAGATATCTCATTTTCCATCTTCATTGCTTCAATTATTAGTACTACGTCACCCACTGAAACTTTGTCCCCTGGCTTCTTTTTTATAGATAAGACAGTTCCAGCCATCACAGCTTTTACGGGCTCTGCTTTACCTGAAGCCGATTTTGAAACTGGAGCAGATGTAGCGGGCTTAGATGATGGAGATTGGTAAACTGGCCTGGATGATGTTTGTTGTCTTCCACTACCTAGTAGTTCTTGGATATTTACCGTAGACTTTTTATCGCCCAATTTAACCTCTAGATTTCCGCTTCCAATATTTTCAACTTCAACTTCGTAGTCCTTTCCATCGACATTAACTTTATATTTAGCCATTATAACCTCTCCATCTGTTCTCGTCTGCTTAATAATTTCCAGTTATCTACCTTTGTATGCAGATTAAGTAGTGAAACTGCATCTTTAGAAATATGAAAATAAGCTGCTGTTATCATTGCAATTAATTCATCATTTGATGTATCATTTTCGGCTTTGGCATCAGTTTCAGCCAAATTTATCTTTTTATCTACCACTTTACCATTTTTCTTATCTTCCATTTTTTTAATAAATTTACCAAAATATTTTATCACGCCAGATAAAATAATTAAAACTAAAAAGGTTATAGCCATTCCAACTATGACTAATGTTAATCCTAACATCAAATAATCCATATTCACCATTTTATTCACCTTAGAATGGCATTATACCATGCTTTTTCCTGGGTAAAACTTCTTTCTTTGACTGGTATACCCTTAGTGAATTGATTAATGTAGTTCTTAGATTCTTTGGATCAATAACATCGTCAACGTATCCACGTGCGGCTGCCATGTAGGGATTTGCAAATTTCTTTCCATAATCTTCTGTTAATTCATCAGTTTTCTTTGCTGGATTTTTTGCTTCAGATATTTCTTTTCTGAAAACAATTTCACAGGCTCCTTTGGGGCCCATAACAGCGATCTCTGCAGTAGGTAAGGCATAAACAACATCAGACCTTAGATGTTTTGAGGCCATACCTATATAGGCCCCCCCATATGCTTTTCTAACAATGACAGTAAGCAAAGGAACAGTTGCCTCAGAGTAAGCATAAAGAAGTTTTGCACCGTGTCTAATAATACCGCCGTGTTCTTGGTCAGTTCCAGGCATGAATCCTGGTGTATCAACGAATGTTACTATAGGGATGTTAAATGCATCACAGAACCTAATAAATCTTGAAGCCTTATCTGAAGAATTTATATCCAATACACCGGCAATATGACTTGGATTGTTCGCCACTACACCGACTACCTTCCCGTCAAGTCTTCCAAAGCCTGTTAGTATATTAGGTGCATAAAGTGGATGAAGTTCATAAAACTCATTATTGTCGAGAACGGCCTTAATTATTTGACCTACATTATACCCTTTATTCGAATCGTCAGGTATTATAGAATAAAGTTCAGGTGTTTCCCTCATTGGATCATCAGTTGGCTCGATTGCTGGAGGATCTTCCATGTTGTTCGATGGCAAGTAACTGAAGAGAGTTCTAATTAGATTTAACGTATCCTCGTCATCTTTACCAACTCTATGGGCCATTCCACTTTTAGTCTCGTGAACATGTGCCCCACCAAGCTCTTCAAATGTTACGTCCTGATGCAACACGGTTTTAACAACTTGGGGTCCAGTTATGAACATATAACTTATTTTATCCGTCATGAAGACAAAATCTCCAATAGCTGGAGAATAAACTGCCCCTCCTGCGCATGGTCCCATAATAGCAGTTATCTGTGGTATTACACCAGAGGATATTGTATTCCTATAGAAAATCTCACCATACCCCTTAAGGGAATCTACGCCCTCTTGGATTCTAGCCCCACCAGAATCATTTATACCTATTACAGGCGCTCCAACTTTCATGGCTTGATCCATAAGATAGCTAATCTTGAAAGCGTGTGCTTCTCCCAATGAACCACCCATGACAGTGAAATCTTGAGAGAATACAAATACAAGTCTGCCTTCAATTGTACCATAACCCGTAATGACGCCATCGCCAGGTAGTTCCGTTTTGTCAAGATCAAAATCAATTGCTCTGTGTTTTATTAGTCCGTTTATTTCAACAAAGCTGCCCTTGTCAAGGAGGATGTCAAGTCTTTCTCTAGCAGAGAGTTTCCCCTTTGCGTGTTGAGATTGAAGCTTTTCCTTACCGCCTCCAAGCTTTAACTCGTCTTTTTTATTCCTTAGATCTTTCAACTTACCTTCAATGGCCATAAAATTACCACCATTACGCCTTATTTTATGTTTCAGGCGGCGCTCCATCAACACTTAAATCATTCATTTAAAAACTTTTTGGTAATCCTAATTATCGCTCTATTTATTGATTTTTATTGGTATTTTTGTCTTACAGATTGGACATTTGTCATTAATCAGGCTAATTTTTACTCCATAGTTTCTTTTGATAATATTTGTCTTACACTTAGGGCAAAAGGTATCATTGTTTGCAGGAACATTGCCAAGGTAAACATATTTTAGTTTCTTTTCAGCTATTTCTTTAGCCCGATAAAGCGTTTCAGTAGGGGTAGGTTTTATTTCCATTTTATACATTGGCCTATAAGCAGAAAAGTGCAAAGGGATTTCATCACTTAATTCTGAAACGAAATCTACCAGTTTTTTTATATCTTCATCAGAATCATTTAAAATTGGAACCAATAAGTTTGTTATCTCGATATGGGTGCTCTTTGATGCAGTCTTGATAGTTTCAAGGACTGGCCTAAGTTTCCCACCGCATACGCTCTGGTAAAATTCATCTGAAAATGACTTAAGATCTATATTCATTGCGTCAATATATGGTAAGGCTTCTCTCAAAGGTTTTGGATTTATGAATCCATTTGTAACCCAGACATTTTCGATACCTTGCTTCTTTGCAATTTTGGAGGTGTCCATCACATACTCATAAAATATAGTTGGTTCTGTATATGTATAAGAAATAGATTTACAATCATGAGTTTTTGCTAGCTCAACTATTTTTTCAGGTTTAAGAAAATTGTCTTTTATGTCATTTGGAGTTGATTGTGAAAGAGTGTAGTTCTGGCAGTTCTGACAGAATAAATTACATCCAGGCGTCCCAAATGATAGTGAGTATGAACCTGGATAAAAATGGTAAAGAGGCTTTTTTTCTATGGGGTCTACATGAAAATATAGTTTTTCTGAGTCGCTCTCTCCGTAGACAAGAGTTTTTAGTTCCCCATCTAAATTTATCCTCGCCTTACATTTACCCCTTTCATTTGGCGCTATCAGGCAGGCATGTGGACATAAAAGGCATCTCATATCACCATTTTCTTTTACGTAAAAGAGCGCCTCTCTCATGCTTTAAATATTAATTTAATACTATTTTAATTTATCTAAAAAAAGAAAATTATTTTTTAGAAGATTTTACCTTTTCAAGCGCTTCTTTGAAATCTTCTTTGGTAACATATTCAGTCTTGTCAAGGCCCTTCCTTATCGCATTTAGTCCAGCTTCCCTTACAAGCGATTTTATATCGGCGCCTGTAAAGCCTTCAGTTGGCTGAACTAGCTCATCGATATTAACATCTTTCAGTGGCATGCCTTTTGTGTGTATCTTTAATATGTCAAGCCTCGACTCCTTGTCAGGGAAAGGTATTTCGACTATCACGTCAAATCTTCCAGGTCTAAGTAGGGCCTCATCTAAAATGTCCGGTCTGTTTGTCGCCGCTATTACTATTACCCTTTCCAAGGATTCTACACCGTCCATCTCTGTCAATAACTGATTTACCATTCTTTCAGTTACTTTTGCACCAGTCTCCTGGCCTCTTCTTGGCGCTATTGAATCAATTTCATCAAAGAATATTATAGAGGGTGCTACTTGTCTTGCTTTGCTAAATATCTTTCTAATACCTTTCTCACTCTCACCAACCCACTTTGAGATTAGCTCTGGGCCTCTAATTGCTATGAAGTTTGCTTCACTTTCAGTTGCAACGGCCTTTGCAAGAAGGGTCTTTCCACACCCAGGAGGTCCAAATAAAAGGATTCCTTTTGGCCCTTGAACATTTATCTTTTTGAATACCTCTGGATACTTTAGTGGCCACTCAACTGCTTCCTGTAATCTCTGTTTTACTTCTTTTAATCCCCCTACATCGCTCCACTTTACAGTGGGGACTTCAACTAAAGCTTCCCTCATTGCAGATGGCTCTATCTCAAGGAAGGCTAGATCAAAGTCGTTTTTAGTAACTTCAAGTTTGTTTAGGATTTCTGGAGAAATCTCAATATCTCCCCCACTAAGATCTGGAAGAACTCTTCTAATCGCCTTCATACCAGCCTCTTTACAAAGAGCTTCTAGATCTGCACCGCTGTAACCGTGGGTCTTTGATGCATAATACGATATATTTACATCCCCAGTTATTGGCATACCCCTTGTATGGACCTGAAGTATCTCTTTTCTGTCATTTATGTCGGGAACGCCAATTTCAATTTCCCTGTCAAATCTTCCTGGTCTTCTCAAAGCTGGGTCAATTGTATCAGGCAAATTTGTTGCCGCTATTACAACTACCTTGCCTCTAGTCTTTAGTCCATCCATTAATGTCAAAAGCTGAGAAACTACCCTTCTTTCAACTTCTCCCTTTGATTCTTCCCTTTTTGGGGCAATTGCATCGATCTCATCTATGAATATTATGGCCGGTGAGTTTTCTCCAGCATCTTCAAAGACCTTCCTAAGATTCTCCTCAGATTCGCCGTAGTATTTACTCATTATCTCCGGACCATTAATAGAGGTGAAGTATGCATTGATCTCATTTGCAAGTGCCTTTGCAAGGAGAGTTTTACCTGTTCCAGGAGGTCCATACAGTAAAACTCCCTTCGGGGGATCGATACCAAGTTTGGAGAAAACTTCAGGATGCTTCATTGGCATCTCGATCATTTCTCTAATCTTTTGGATCTCATCTTTAAGTCCGCCTATATCCTCATATGAGACGTCAGGCATTTTTGAAATCTCAGATTCTGACACGGGTTTAGTTGATACAGTTATCTTAGTTGATGGAATAATCTTTAGAATGCCTCTTGGATTACTTTTTGTAACGACAAATGGAAGGCTTCTATTAAAGATCTCAAAAACAAAAACGTTATTCTGGACAATTGGGATATCTGAGAATTTTTCCTTAAAATACCCAGAAAGGTCCCCTGAAAACTGCATATCAGCCTGCATTGGGGCAAGAGTAATCGCCTTTGCTTCCTTAACTTCTGCTCTTGAAACAGTCACTTTGTCTCCAAGTAACGCCCCAGAGTTTTTCCTGAGTATGCCATCCATTCTTATGATGCTTGAACCTTCTTCTGTATCTGGTAAGGCTTTTGCAGCTGTTACTCTCTCACCTTTAATTTTTACAATATCGCCGTAATTAAGATACATCTCTCTCATTGCACCAGGGTCAATCCTTACGATACCTTTACCCACGTCGAGCTTTTCCGCGCTCCCTACAACAAGTTCCATCTCATTATTTTCTTTCACTTTAAAACACTCCATTAATATATTAACATCAAGTTAAGTTAATCTAAAGTTAAATTAATCCTTTATAAATTTTACGGTTAAAAAATGAGAAAAACTCTATTAATAAAAAATAAGGGAACTATCCATCATAATCTTCAATCTTTTTTGCAAAATCAGTAGTAGTGTATGAATTAGAGCTATCATCTGCTTCAAAGGAGGTATCGTTTCTGTCAAATCTAGTAGGTCTTTTTCTATTTAAAGCATTTTTAACATAATCATCGCGGTCGCTTTCTCTTACCTCAAAAAGATCGCTTCCATTAGAAACGCTTCTTTCAATCTCTTCTAATTCCTTATAGATAGTATCAAGATTATTTTTGATCCGTCTGATTGAATCCTTCAAAGATTCTATCTCGTAGCCGCCTTTCTTCTTCTCCTCATCGAAAAGGAAGTTCATAAAGTCACCAATAGGTCTCCCGAAATCTAATTTAAATATATATTGTTGAAAGCTGGAAAACTATTTAAGATAATATTTACAAAAATAATAAATGAAAAAGGGGATCTCTTTTCTTGACGTCACAGCATTATCGGTTTGGGCGCATATGATTACATCCATCCTCTTCTTCTAAAATAATAAATCATTGAAAGACCAATAGCTAGCATCAGCAAAAGTATGGAATAATACCCATAGGGTGATTGTAATTCAGGCATAAAATTAAAGTTCATTCCATATATCCCCGTAATCAATGTGAGGGGCATCATTATAGTTGCAATTATAGTCAAAACCTTCATTATTTCATTTAATTTATTTGATGTAAAGGATAGATAGGTATCCTGTATCCCAATTAAGGAATCCCTCATCGAATCAAGAGAATCAAAAATACTTATGATACTGTCGTAGTTATCCCTGAAATAGATTTTCGTTTCATCAGACACAAACATCGATTCCTTTCTTAATAATCCAAGGAGCTCTTCCCTCTCAGAAACAACTACTCTTTTGAAAAGAGAAACATCTCTCTTAAGCTCGATGACCTTCATTATACATTCCTTACCACCTTGATTGAATAGTTCATCTTCTGTTTCTTCTAATATTATATCGAGCCTATCCAAAATCAAAAAGTAGGAATCTATTATCCTATCCATAATAATGTGCAAAAGAAAGTCTGGCCCTTTACCCAGAATTTTTAAAAGCACCTTTTCATCTTTTTTTATTTTTTCCAAAATTTTTATTTCTTTTCTCGTGTCCTTTGTTATAATGAAATTATTTCCAATCGCAATGTCATATTCATATTTATTGATCCGGGTATCCATAAAAAGATTGTAGAGGACAATGAAATTATAATTTTCAAAAACTTCTATCTTGACCCTTGTCCCTTCATCACTTAAGTCTTCCACAGTCACGGGGTGTAAATCGAATATATCTCCAAGATTAGATATCTCTTCTGTAGTTGAATCAACAAGGTCAACCCATAGTCTGGTACCGCTTGCTAATAACTTCTTTAATCTTTCTGGAGATGCTACTTCTCTTTTGAGCCCATCTTCAAGATAAAATACTTCAAACATTAGTCAACATTAAGAACATGATGTTTAAATTTGTTATTCTTTAAAGCTCGCCTTCAAGCTTCAAAATAATTCTTCTAAAAATGCCTTTTAATGTATATACTTCCCTCTCTGTGTTAAATCCTCTTGTTAAAACGTGTTTAAAGACCGTCAGAGCATTATCTCTTCTATATTCTCTTTCTTCCACATGAGCCAATATCTTTTTGAAATCATCTATCAATAGATTTTTTTCAATTATTTCTCTCCCTTCCAGAGGATTTGTTTTTATAGAACATTTGGATTTGAATATTTCATAGAGTATTATTGAAAGTGCATGCGAAACATTCATTGTTGGATATCTTTTATCGGTAGGGATCGTGGTCATTGTATCGCACATCTCAACTTCTTGATTCCTAAGCCCGCTGCTTTCTCTACCCAGAACTATCCCTATCCTAAACTCGGAGGGTATTTTTTTAGCCAGGCTTTCTACGGGCGTATAGTTCCTTAAAACACCCCCGCTTGTATTCACACTTGTTGCAACTGAGACATCCACATATGTTAGTGCTTCTTCCAGACTTTCCACAATTATTGCAGACTTCAAAATATCTTCCGCATGAACTGCTAATTTGTACGCTTCATCATCTATCTCAATTGGATTGACTAAGATAAGATCATAGAAACCGAAATTTTTCATAACTCTAGCAATGCTCCCAATGTTCCCCGAAGATTCCGGCTCTACAAAAATTATATAAAACATCAAGAGAACAAAATATCAGGATAAAGATAAAGTTTTGGGTGCATTCATGGAAACATCCTTGGGAGTTGACATAATCTCCCGTGACCCCCGAATTTATGCAATGGTCATACTTTCGAGGGAAGAAAACAGATTTTTGCCTGTTTTGAAGGAAAGCGGGTCAAGGCTTAAACTTTTGAAACTAATAAAAAACTACTCCCCCACATATATGGGGATCGATTCTACCGAAGAATTCTCTAAAAACGATTTAGAGAAACTTTCAAAATACGTTTCAATAGTCCAAGTTACTGGAAAGTTTAATGACTTTACATCACTTCCAGCTCTTGCAAAAAGATACAACATAAATCTAAACCCCAAAAATCCTTTTGACGAGGCATATGCCCTTGCGAGGCTGCCTTTTGAAGGCGTTGGCTACAAACTAAAGTTGTTTGAAGATGAAACTGAAATACTTGTTTCAAGTGGCAGAAGTCTTGGGAGGGGTGGGTACTCCCAAGGTAGATACCAAAGAAGGACATTTGCCCTTATCAAGTATAGAGTGAGGGATATCGAGAAGGAGCTGACAAACGAAGGATTCAAATTTGATATTGAGGTAGTAGAAAGAGAAGGTGGATTTTCAAAAGGCACCTTCAGAGTATACTCAAACTTTGAGAATATTCCTATCAAAAGTAGTAGGGGCGACATAAGGATAGATGTTAGGCCACTTAAAAAGAGCTCCATTGAGTACGAACCTCTCGAAAAAAAAGTTGAAGTATCAAACATCAAAGATAAATATGTTATTGTGGGTGTTGACCCTGGAACAACAGTTGGCCTTTCAGTACTTGACCTCGAGGGAAAAGTTCTTGCAATTATCTCAAAGAGAAATTATTCAATGTCAGATGTCAAGGAAGAGATAAGAAAATATGGGTATCCTTTGATATTTGGATCAGATGTAAATCCGCCTTCAGGTTATATTGAAAAGTTGAGCACTTCTTTTGATTCAATACTTTATGTGCCCTCTTTATCGATTCCTGTCAAAGAAAAAAATGAGCTATCAAAAGACCAAGAAGCAACTAATGCTCACGAAAGAGATGCTCTATCTGCAGCTCTGAAAGCTTATCTACATTACAAGAACAAATTTATTCAGATAAAATCCAAAATACCTCTTGAACTATCTCCATACAGCTCACGGATTATCGGTGAGGTCATAAAGGGCATGCCAATCAAAGAAGCATTTGACAAAGTCAAAGAAGACTTGATGGAAAAAGAAAACGAAGTAAAAATTGAGCAGAGAAATCCCGAAGATATAATCCTAGAGCAGTCAAAAATAATTGAAAATTACAAAGAGAAACAGAACGTCCTAAAAAAAGATTTAGAAAAGCTTCAGTTGGAAAGTATAGACCAAAAAAATAAACTTCAAGAGAAGGACTCAATAATCATATCTCTTGAAAGAAAACTTTTTGATATACTGGACAGGCAAAAAAAAGAAGCTTTAAAAGAAAACGTCATAAAAACTAAGAATTTTGAGATTACTTCCTTAAGAAAAAGCGTCGATATTCTAAAAAGTAGGGTTAATTCGCTGACGGAGGAAAACAAGAGATTGAAGGAATTAAAGCCGCTTATAGAATCTGAGGACATAATCATCGGCAAAGTCTTGTCTGTTTTTTCTATCGACGGTATTAGAAATCTAATAAAAAATCAGGATCTTACCGAGGGCGATGTAGTTTACTTAAAAGATGCCACAGGTGGAGGGGCCGAAGCTTCTAAGATGCTATCTGAGATAAAAGTCAAAGCTGTTCTTATCTTGGGAAAGATCTCGCATCAGGCCCAAGAGGAGTTAATTGACGGCGAAATTCCCATAATAGATTCGAAAGATATAAAAATGGAGGTAATTTCAAAGTTCGTTATACTGGATAAAGAAAGCTTTGATTTAGTCTATAAAAAAGAAAAAGAACTACTAATGGCCCTTAAAAAGGAAAGAGAGTCCGATAGACTCCTTAGAATAATTAAGGACTATAAAGAACAAAGGAAATCAGATTATAAGGTCTAATGTGGGATTTCACTTATACCCAAAGCTATATAAATGTTACGGTTGCCTTATATTCTATGGAAAAAACTGAGACGGCGAAAGTTCATGTTTGCCCAGAATGCGGGAGTCATAAACTTATCCGGGACTATTCTAGAGCAGAAGTTACTTGTGACGAATGCGGTCTTGTAATTTCTGAAGACATTATCGATACAGGTCCTGAATGGAGAGCTTTTGACCATGAACAAGGCGAGAAAAGGGGTAGAGTAGGGGCCCCAATGACCTACACTATCCATGATAAGGGTCTTTCCACCATGATTGACTGGAAGAACAAGGATATCCACGGTAGGGATATCAGTGCCGGTAGGAGAGCCCAGATTTATAGAATGAGAAAATGGCATAAAAGAATTAAAGTTGCCGATGCCAAGGATAGGAACCTTGCTTTCGCTTTAACAGAACTTGATAGACTCTCTTCTCACTTGCATCTGCCAAGAAATATTAGGGAAGGTGCAGCTATGGTTTACCGAAAAGCGGTGGATAAGAGGCTTATCAGAGGTAGATCAATAGAGTCAGTGACATCCGCATGTATCTATATTGCATGTCGTGAATACAAAGTTCCAAGAACTTTGGATGAGATCGTAGAGCATTCTAGAGTAGACAAAAAAGAGATAGGCAGAAGCTACAGGTTTATCACAAGAGAACTCGAAATAAAACTTTATCCAACAAGTCCAGTAGACTATATACCAAGATTTGCCACAGAGTTAGGACTTTCAGGAAAGGTGCAGAGAAAAGCACAGGATATCCTCGAAGGTGCAATAAAGGTCGGTCTTACATCAGGAAGAGGCCCAACAGGCGTCTGTGCAGCAGCTATATACCTTGCAGCTATTATGGAGGGAGAAAGAAGGACCCAGAAGGCTGTTTCAGAGGTAGCAAAGGTCACAGAAGTAACTGTTAGGAACCGATACAAAGAAATTATAGAGAAATTGGGTATTGATGTTAAGATTTAAAACATAAATCTTTATATATTGGCAAATACACTGTGTATATGCGCTGGCGATAAAGCATGAATGATGAAGAATTTGATATTTTTTACAGGTTAAGACGCTTGGAAGAGAAGAAAAAGATACTTAACGAGCGAATAGTAGATAAAAGTGATATTTTAAAGCGCGCTTCATATAAAAAAGCCAGTGATGAGCACACCTCAAGCTATACTATACCTGAAATTCGCTCTAATACTTTTTATCAAAATTATAAAGAAAAGCATGACCGGATTTTAAGAAGACGGGATGCACCTGCGCCAGTAAGTCAGCCACCTAAACAAGTTTATCAGGAGCCCACTAAGCTGCCAGAGATTGAACAGCAAAGAACGACGAATATTGATAACAAAACGAAAAATAACTTTACTTTGAAACGGGAGATCAACTGGTTCAAAGTTTCAGTTGTTCTATCACTTCTTCTTTCAGTTGTTTTAGTAACGTCTTTTTCACTTTATGGTGCCAATAAGCAAATAGATACCAATTTAGGCACAAAAGAGTCCTACATATTTGATCTTGAAAAACAGACCCAAGCTCTTTTGAAAGAAAATGAAACTCTAAAAGAGCTAAATGACAGTTTAAACAAGAGAAACGATCTGTTGAGAGATCAGTTAGTAGAAGCAAGAAATTCTATGTATAAACTTCAGAGCACCTATCAAAATCAGCTGATAAACGAAGAGTATGCCATGTTTTTAGCTTTAGACTTTGTCAACACACAGGCAAGTATGAATCTACCTGTAGAGTGTGGAACAACTAATCCTTCTGTCGTAAGAGTTTACTATGAAAAGGCAACTATTCAAAAAGAGAACAAAACTTTTATTATCCATATGCCTGCTGACCTGAAATACCAATCAGTTTCACCATACATCTGCTACATAGAAATGGACGAGTCTGGAAATATAGTTCACTGGAACTGGCAGAGACCTTCTTAACAAGAATCTTTTATTATCTCAAAATCTGAATCTCCATATTTCAGATCCTTTAATTCTTCTTCTGTTAACGATTCCTTTCTGGCTTTATCTGAGGCAATTGCACTGTAACCCAAAGGGTCTTCTAGGATTATACAGACAGTTTCCTGGCCTTCTATTAGTTTATTTATCCTGTTAATTAATTCATTGCCGTTCCTTTTCTCTTCATCTTCTCCCATCTTCATCCCCATACTGATAACTTTTGATATCCTGGAGAGTAGACCTTCTATATTGCTGACATAACCTTCAGACAAAGGACCAGGTTCAACTGTTACCCCGAGTTCAGGGATTCTAATGGTGCATGTACTGGATTTGACAATTCTTATACTCACATCACATGCGGATTCAACATTTAAAGAGTATCTTGACGGTTCTTTGACCTCAATGGGCATAATGTCTGCCCTTCTATAACCGCAGTTACTACAAAGAATTGTAAAATCTAAAACTTCCCCAAAATAGGGGATAGAAATAATACTATTGTTTATTCTAAGCGATTTTCTATTGCACGAAGGACAATAATCGCATTCTACATTCTCATTATTCATGTGATCTTACAATCTTGACAGAAGAAGGGGCTATTAAAATCTTTCGCTCACTAATACCCGCTATATCCCCACCTACTCCTCTTAAGATACCTTTGATCTGGTCAACGGCCCTCTTAAGCTCAAGTGGTTCTCTTTCTGCCAAAAGACCAATGTCCACTATTAGAATGTGACCATCTGATAGCTCTTTTGAAATATCTCTTATGTCACCAAGACCTCTAAGTTTGTAAGATTTTATGTAGATGGTCCCATAATCCATGAAATCGTTTCGCTTAAGGACCTCTTCCTCATAAGGAATTGATTCTACTTCCCTAATAGTTCTAGATGACTCTACCTTTTTGTCTTCAGCCCATGAGTCGTCTTCCGTAGATGGTTCATCTTGATAATATTCTTCGGGGTAGTCCCTTTCGTCATACTCATAGTCTTGACTATCATCCTTACCAAACAGTTTATTGAGTCTTCTCATAATAACTTCCCCTTATGGAGCCATATTAATCATTAATACTAAAGCTAACTATTAATATGTAGCTAACCCTTTTTATAGTTTTCGCTTGCAACAGCAGATAAAAAAGTTTAACTATTGTTTGACAATAGTTATTATCTATTTTTATTTCATCTTTTTTGATTGTGTGTATGCACATTTGCCGCATACAAATCTGTCCTTGTGGTCGGCCATAAAGGTCCCTGGGCCACATCTTGGGCAGTAAGGATTCTTCTTAACTACTTTGTCACCCTCTATAGTGTACATGGATGGCATTAGTTCTCCTCCTCCTTTTCCACAATCAAGCCGTTTCTTTTCAATATGTATTTCTGCTCGACCTTCATCAATGTCTTGGGGTCACTGTATACAAATACAGTGGCAAAGGATTCTTCCTTCCCATACTTAGATTCAATGGACCTTACTACAAAGGAATCCATTTTGAAGCTCTTTAAAGCAGACAACTTATCCCTAACTTCTGATACCTTAGGAGTTCCACCATCATGAATTACCTTAACTTCTAATTCTTTCCTGTTGAATAGTGGGTTTTCTCTCTCGTTTACGATCGTTAATTCCATAGATCTCCCTCCATCTCATTTAAATAATCTGATATCTCCTTTTTTTTCTGTTCTGTTACTTCAATAATCACAACTCCCCTATCGGGCTGACCATAAAGTACAACTGTATCCATATCTCCGTGGATAACAGCAGGCATGACTGCCAAATCTTCTTCTCCCTCTACTAATATTTTTTTAAACCTTTTGGTTCTATCCTTGAAAAATCTCTCAATTGCAACCCAAAGCTCCCCCGTTATCTCGGACTGCGGATTTTCAACTGTAATTGTGTCATCACACTCGATACTATCGTCTATTTCTGCCCGTAAGTTCATCCCATCCACGATTACAAGCTCAGGGCAAACCCCATAGTCAATAAGATTTCGAGAAACAACATCCCCAACGGATATTACCCTCTTATTCTGTATCACAGGCAAAAGTCTATTCATGACGGATTCAACGTCGCCTTCTATAAGAAGCCCCATCGGATATTTTAGTTTCAATCTGAGATCTTCTGTGAGAACAAGAGCCATCTCTTTACTTCATCCCCTAACTTTAAGGGCATAGGCGCCAGGAGAATTGACTCCAATGGCCTTACCTATCTTTGATTTTTCAGGATCGATTATTACGACAATGCCGCTCCAGTTGTCGGTAGTTTTGTCATCCTTACACACTGGGCACATGCTTTCATTTAGGATTCTCTGACATTTTTGACATGCTACCCTCATTTTATCCCTCTTTCTTCTCGTCTGCTATCCATTCAAACTTTCCTAGGTAAGGCTGCCTCATTGTAAGCCCAATCTTTGCAGAACCCCTCTTAAGAGAAAGGGTAACTATCCTTCCCCTGACTTTGTCCCCCGCCTTTAGGGCCCTTCCACTGTCCTTACCGGCAAGTGTATTATTCTTCTTATCGTAATTTATGAAATCGTTTGTAAGCTGGGATACGTGGACAAGCCCATCGATGGGTCCAAGCCTTACAAATGCGCCGAACTCAGTTATTTCCTCAACTTCCCCTTCGACAACTTCGTATAGTTTTGGTAGGTAAGCTAGGGCTTCAAACACCGTGTCATAATAGGCGCTGCCATCGCCAGGTACTATCTTCCCATCGCCTATTTCAACGATGTTGTGGATAGCAAGGATAAACCCAAGGTCCTTATCCCAGGTCCCTTCGTACTGTCCCTGAAGGATTTCTGCTATGGACTGGCTAAGTTCTCCACCAAATTTGTTGGGTGGAACCCTTGCAGTATCCCTTATCTGTATAATTTTAAACATAATATGGTCACCTTAGAATATATGGTGAAATTGCTCCAAGTATATTTAAGTGTTTCTAAAAGCTTTTAACATCTAAAATCATAATTATTTCATGTTTTCTGCCACTCTCGTTGAAAATAGGATTATAATTGATGACTCTGATGCCGTAAGCAAGATCTATAGAAAAAGGGGATTTGGGGATCTTATCGATAACAAGCTGTATCTGACGATTGTCGAGGGCATATATCTTTCTGAAAGAGGGATGGTAAAGGTCATTTTAGATGGCAAGGAGATAACTTTTGAAGAGCTCCTAAAGTTTGGGAGTGTTGAAGAGAATATATTTGGAAAGTACATCGTCTTTAAGGACCTTAAAGAGAAGGGGTATCATGTAAAAACTGCTTTTAAATACGGTTGCGCCTTTCGCGTCTATAGGGGGTCTGTAGAGGACGAGCATGCAGATTATATAATTGATGTCTTCATGGAAGGGGAAAAGATAGACGCCAATATACTTGCGGCACACGTCAGGATAGCCCACTCTGTTAAAAAAGATATGATATTTGCTTTTGTCGATACAGATAATGATATTACCTATTATCTGGTAAAAAGGATGACATTTTAAACCAAAAATTTTATTAATAATCAAAATAAATATTTTTATATGGGCACAATAAGTCTTAATATTAGCAATAAATTATATCATAAATTTGAGCTATTTTGCGAAAAAATTGGGACTACGCCCGATGAAGAAATAGAAACTTTTATTTTATCGATTCTAGACGACGATAAAGAAATAACTGAAGAATATAAAGAAAAATTAGATACCATACGTAAAGGTAAATTCTTCAAAGTTAATAATTTTGCTGAACATTTCGGTCTTTAAATGGAATTCTCTTTAGAATACCCGACCATTTAGAAGATATATTTAATAAGTTACTACTTAAAGACAAGCACCAATTAGAAATTATTAATAAAAAAATAATTCAAATTTTATTAAATCCTTATCTGTTTAAACCTTTAAGAGGTGAAATGAAAGGCGCTAGAAGAGTTCATGTAGCAAAATCTTTCGTTTTAGTATATGAAATTGATGAAAATAACAAAATTGTAAGATTAATAGATTATGACCATCATGATAAAATTTACAGAAAGTAAGTATTTATACAACATTAAATAGAGTTAAGATAAATTTTAAACCAAAAATCTTAAAACATAGATGTCAAAAACCAATTAAGGTGAAATAATTGAAGGTCATGAAGGAAAGATGTCTTCTCTGCACATGTTGTGCATCTGTAT
>CAZFRW010000003.1:0-57713 GCA_964521515.1 uncultured Thermococci archaeon | reverse complement strand
TTTCTTCATCAGAAAGTTCTCTGTAGCCGTCTTTATCAATAACGGCCATTGTAATGCCATTTCCAGTAGCAAGGTCTCTTTCTATTGCAGCCTTAATGGCCTTTGTGGCGACAAAAGCGCCCTCTTTCCAACCCATGTTATCCTTGTACATGGATTCCAAAACACCATATGCTACAAGTGAACCTGAGCCTGTTGAGATGGCCTTATCTTCATTGACCCCCCCAATAGGGTCTATTGAATATGCAACTGGGCCCTCATCGAATCCAGCTACAACAAGCCATGCTATTAATGGGTAGTATCTTTGGCCATGTAGTATATGTGAAGTCAGTGTTGCAAGTGACCTAGTAGACATCTTTGCACCGTTTTTCATCTTGTAAAGATTTACCTCGGCCTTGAGAGATCCAATCAAACTCTGGATATCCCCAACACTACCGGCTACTGTTGCCCCAATGTAATCATCAATCTTATATACTTTCTTTACGTTCTTGTGGGCTACTAAATAACCCATAGAAGCTCTTCTATCTGTTGCTAGTACCACAGCATCCTTACAAACAATAGCTACTGTAGTAGTACCTTTTTTAACATCTTCCACTAAATCACCTCAAAATAATTACTTATATAATAAGAAGTTAACAAATTTCTATACCTTGAAATCATATTTAAATCTTTTGGTAATAAAATTATATGCCCCAAAGAGAGTCCTCCTTCCTTTTTATGGTAATAAATTCATCAAGGACTTCCTTTTCATCCTGTGTTAGTTCATTATAGATCTCAAACTTTAATTTTTTGTAATCTGGAAGTGGTATATTGATATAGAGTATGTCCCCCTCTTTTATCTGTCTTCCAACTGTTGGGCCGTCTATTGCACATGCTATCTCTTTTCCCTGTAAGGCTTCTTTTAGAAAGTCGTTCTTGTCTTTTAGGGTCTTAACAGTTCCAATATTCTTGCCATCTTCTTTTATTAGAGAAACATCAGTTTTTACTCTTCCGCGCAATACTCTTATTCCAACAATTGCTGGTTTAGTAACTCTAAAAACATGATGGTGCATAAGCTCTATCTTTCCAGGCCTTATGATACCTTCAAACTTCCTTTTCTTTTCCTTTTCAAGTTGTTCTTTCTTCCAAGCTTCGTAATCTTCAATTAATTTGTATATAATGTCACTTTCAAATATTTTAATCTCTTCTTTAGTCGCCACTTCTCTTGCATCTGGCAAAACTTTGGAGTTGAATGCAAAAACAACGGCTGTAACTTTATCGTCTGTCTTAACTGATTTGGATTCAATTATATCTTGTTTTGTGACATCTCCAATATCTGCTCTTCGAATATTGATGCCCAGCTCTCTTAGTTCCATCACTATTGCTTCAAGACTACCAAGGGTATCGGTCTTTATTACTACGCCAGTACTGTTATTTTCAATCTTAATTGATTTAATTTCCTTTGAGATTTCATTCTTAGTTTTTTCTATGTCGGTGGCCACATAAAGGGGAGATCCTGCCAATGCCCTCTCAAGATCTGGTGCAGAAATCTTTATCCCTGCAGCCGCATACTGGGATTCAACTGAATCAAACTTTTTTCTTGGGTCCCTTATCTCGTCCAATGGTTTCGGTTTAAGTAAAGCCTTGACATTTGTGACGTATATACCGTCTTTTCCCCCAAACACTATGTTGTCCTTTTTCTTCACAACTCCATCATATATTATAACATCAAGGGTCATGCCAAGTCCTTTTTCTTCCTTGACCTCTAGTATTGTACACTTTCCAGGATCGTTTTCATCGATTTCTAGTTTATCTTTCAAAAATTTTTGAGAAAGACCTGCTATGAGGAGGAGAAGATCTGAAACGCCCATCCCAGTTTTAGCTGATATAGGCACCATTGCAATCTTTTTAGTATAATCAGAAATTTTATTGTAAATATCACAGTCAAAACCCTGCTCGTACATCTTTGCTTGAAAATCCCATATCTTCTGCTCAAGTATAGATTTGACATTCTCGTTCTGCTGGGATATTACTTTGCCAAAAGAAGATTTGGGGAGTATATTAAATCCATTAATTCGATCAATCTTGTTCAAGGCCATTACAAATGGAGTCTTATAATTCTTCAGGATGTTTATGCTTTCGAGAGTTTGGGGTTGTAATCCCTCGTTTATGTCAACTATCAAAACAGCTAAATCGGAAAGAGAGCCACCCCTTGATCTAAGATTAGTGAAGGCTTTATGGCCAGGTGTGTCTATAAATAGTAATCCAGGGAGTTTTATACCCCATTTATCAAAATCTTTTCCGCAAATAGCCCTTACTGTGTCAATTGGTACCTCTGTAGCACCTATGTGTTGAGTTATTCCACCGGCCTCCCTTGAAGCAACGGCTGTACCCCTAATATAATCTAAAAGAGATGTCTTCCCATGGTCTACATGTCCCAGAACAGAGATAATTGGCTGCCTTATCATTTAAACAACGATTGTTTATTTATTGTAATTAAAAACTTCTTGATCTTTGAAGAATAATGAAATTTCTCTCTTTGCACTTTCTGGTGAATCTGAAGCATGGATCACATTGAATATATCGTTTCCTTTCTTGTATCCGAAGTCCCCCCTTATGCTACCTGGGGCGGCTTTGTGGGGATCTGTTGCGCCACATAATGTTCTTATCACAGTTATGGCGTCCTCTCCCTCAATTACCCCAAGGATAACTGGGCAGGAAGTAATGTAACTAATGAGACTATCGTAGAAGGGCTTTCCTATATGCTCTGCGTAGTGCGTTCCGGCTTTTTCTTTAGAAATCCATTCCATCTTAAGAGCAGATATTTTCAATCCTTTTGCTTCAATTCTGGACAAAACATTTCCAATGTTTGACCTCATTACAGTATCTGGTTTTAAAATAATTAAAGTTCTTTCGCTCATGCTAAACACCAATTAAAAAAATATATAATAAAATTATTTTTTAGTTCTAAGGGCCTTTTCTTTTCTGTACTCTTCGGTCCATTTGATTTTTCTTGGCTTTCTACTTAGGCCAATCATATTCTTTTCGCACTTTCGAGTACAAAAGTTATAGATAACTCCATCTTTTCTCACGAAAATAAGGCCTGTTCCAGGAGCAATTGGATCTCCACAAAAAGAACAGCTAACTTTTCTTGGCATGGTCTCACCTTGGCGTCTTTATCTCCTTTGCTTCTCTTTCAGTTTCCTTTAGAACAACGATGTCCCCAACTTTTACCGGCCCTCTTAGATTTCTTGTAATGACTCTGTCCTTATCAATTCCATCGAGTACTTTGACCCTTACCTGGAATATGTCACCAGTTACACCAGTACGAACGACAATCTCTAAAACTTCTGACGGTATTCCTTTGTCTATTTCGGCCATTGAATCACTTTCTAAGTTCTTTTACCTTGACAATGATGTCATCGATAAGATCCTTAGCCTTGCCCTCTTTTATTACTGCAACTGCTGCTGTTGATACGTCAATACCTATTGCTGCACCAAGTTCATCCTTTCTTGGAACATATATATAGGGTATTTCCTTCTCATCACAAAGTAATGGTATGTGTGCAATTATTTCTTCAGGGGTAATATCCTCTGCAAGATAAACTAATTTTGCAATGCCTCTCTCAACAGCCTTTGTTGTTTCATTTGCGCCTTTCTTTAATTTTCCTGTGTCCCTTACCATCTCAAGAGATTCATAAGATTTGTTTGCTAACTCTTCAGGGACTTTAAATTTAACATAAACTGCCATTAAAACACCTCATTCCTCAAAACATATAGTTTTTCATCAGTCGGCTAGTATACAAATAGCCAAGAATATAAAGGCCGGCGACGTTGTGATATTCCCGCTACTAGCAGTACAAATCACGACGCAGAGAGTCTTAACTTCTGGGTTCGGGATGAGTCCAGGTGTATCACTCTCGCTGTGGTCGCCGTACCATTCCAAGATAATTATAGTTGGTATTTAAAGCTTTCGATATGTTTCATAAAAACTTAGATATGGGAACTATTACAAAGAAAAACAATATACTTTTAAATGTTAGGAAATTTATGCTATCTGTAGGAGGGGGTCGCCATGAAGAAATTATTTGTTTTAGGTTTAATTGCGTTAATGATATTTAGTTTCCCAATAAATATTAACGCAGAGTCAAATAAAAGAGTTTTAATCGATGTGGCTCATGATGAGCCAATAACGTTTACAGCTGGTTATACTATGCTTATTGACCAGCTTACCAATAGAGGATTCACCTTAACGGAGAATAAAGTTCCTATTACAGAGAACACTCTGAAAGATTATGATATCCTTCTTATTATTGTTCCTAAATCAAATTTTACTCAGCAGGAGATATTGGCAATTGAGAAATATGTGGAAAATGGTGGTAGTCTTCTACTTATCGGTAGAGGGGGTAGCTCTCTTGATATTAAGAAAACAAGGGAAGTATTAAACCAACTGACCACCAACATGGGCATTATATTTAATGATGATCTAGTTACTGACACACAGAACTTCTATGATAATGATGCTACAAATGTGATTATTGTCAATATAGTTGACGATCCAGTCACAGAGGACATATTCAAAGTTGCTATGAAATTGCCCTGCTCGCTCACCTTATCAAAAAACTCAAAAGCATTAATGAAGGGTTCGCCTCAAAGCCTTAGCAGACCTTATTTAAGTGACCCTGATAAATCAGGTAATCCACCTAAAGATCCTCTGAATCCTATTTATGGGACGGACATAATTGTTGCTGCAAGGTCAAATGTTGTGGGTGGCAAGGTAGTGGCAATGGGGTCTTCAACTTTTCTTGAAGATCACATGATAACTAAGTATGACCACCTAAGGCTTGTCTCGAACATCTTTGACTATCTTTCTGGAAGCGAAACTGATGTCACTCCTGGCGAAGAGGAGTTGACTTACGCCGAATTAGTTGTGGCGGCAGAGAATTATCTAAAAGATAATAACTATGATGACGCTATAAAGGCTAGTGACAAGGCTATAACACTCGATTCATCCAAATACGAACCTTACTTTATCAAAGCAAAAGCATTGTGGAAAAAAAGGATATATTCAGAAGCTTTGAATCAAATAAACAATGCCCTGGATAGAAATCCCGGATATGACGATAGGATAGAGTCTTTAATATTAAAGGGCGATATACTAATTTCTCTTGGAAGATACGATGAATCTTTAGCGACTTATAAAATAGCTAATGGGCTAAATGACAAATTATTTGGAGTTTGGTACGGAATTTCTAGGTCCGAATATAATCTTGGAAACTACCAAAAAGCAATTGAAGCCATAAACATTGCACTTGATATTTCTCCTACGGATATAGATGCAAATGCCTTCAAATCAATGCTTGTTTCCATAGGGGACGATATACGATTAGCTGAAGCGGCGGAGTATTACGAGTTAGCAGAGGACAGCTACATATTAGGGGACTACAAAAAAGCTAGAGAAAATTATATCAAATCAAAAAATCTCTACACTGAACTTGGGGACCAAGAAAAAGTAAGACTTATTGACTCTAAAATAAGTTCAATAGACAGCATTACAATGAGTAAGAATTCTTTAGTGATTATCCTTGTGATGTTAGCGATACTAAGCATAGGGCTTGTTGGACTATTGGTATATCTATTTAAACCTGAGATTTTCAAAAAAAATACATGATACAATCATATTTTTAAATATATTTTTTTATTCTCATATAATGAATGAATTTCCAAGTTATTTTTCTGTTTTAGGTTTTATATTCGTAATTATTATTATTATTTTAGGGGTACTTTTTTTGGTTGCCACAATTCTGATATATAGCATAGTTAAAAAGAAAAGAGTTATGTTCCCAAGGGCAACTCTATTTCTTTTAGATACACTTTACTACCCCCTTAAACGATTAGTTGTATCTTTAAATCTTGAAGATGGGATAGTTGACAAAATAGAGATTAATATTAGAAATAAAATTTTAAAAGATGAATATTTCTCCTCAAAAATGAAGAACAGAATAGTTGTTTTTCCATACTGTTTAAGATCTATAGAATGCAAAGCGCAGGTTAGCCCAGAATTCGGAGTTAAATGTATCAAATGTGGAAAATGCAAAATAGGAGATTTTAAAGAAATATGCGACAATAATTCAATTAAAGTATTCATTGCGCCGGGCGGTTCTTTTGTAAAAAGAGTCCTAAAAAGACACCCAAAATCATCAGTCTTACTAGTGGCATGCCATGTTGAGTTAAACGAGATGATGAGAGTATTATCATCTAAAAGAATACCTCAATATGGGGTACTACTAGAAAAAACGGGGTGCATTGAAACTGATGTGGATATGGAATTAGTAAAAGAGATGTTATTTGAGGTACACTGATGATAGACCTATTTGCAGTTCTGGGAGTTATTTTGACAGTATTTTTCTTAATTATAGCTTTAATTCTTGCCATTGCTATACTACTTATTTCATATTCCGCCAAGACAAAGAAAGTATTATTCCCGGGATTTGTTTTATTTGTTCTTGATTTTCTTTACCACCCTTTGAAAATATTAACGGAAAAGCTAGGCTTGAAAAAAGGATACATTGACATGATTTCAAACGACATGCGAAATTTTATTTATTACAAAGAACTTTCTAAAATTCCATTTGAGGACAGAATACTGCTCCTACCCCAATGTCTTAGAAAAAGAGACTGCCCCGCGATCCTTGATTCGCTGAAGGGTTTTCAATGCAAAAATTGCGGGAGATGTGGGATAGGGAATCTGATAAGTTTTTGTAATGAAAAAAATATTAAAGTATTCATTATCCCCGGCGGCTCATTTGTCAAGAAAATTATTAAACTTACACATCCTAAAGCCATTATTGGTGTAGGATGCCATATTGAGCTTAGGGAAGCAAGTCTTTTATTGGATTATCTTAAGATACCTGGGAGAGGCATTAATCTTGAAAAAGATGGGTGTGTAGAAACAAAAGTAAATTATGAAAAGATAAAAAAAGCTCTTATGATTAGTGAAGATTAGCCTAATTTTTGTCCACAGAATCTACAAAACTTGACCCCAGGTTCAAGGGGCTTTTGACAGTTTGGACAACTTAAATCAGATTTTGGTTCATCTTCTTCAACTGGGGCTGTATGTGATTTTACAGATACCGGCCCAAAAGGACTTTCTCTTGAATCAAGCCCCAATTTCTCAGACATTATTTCTCTTGCGGCTTTAACTACAATGTTAGATATATCCTTGTCAACTCTTTTCTTTACTTCTTCTAAAATCTGATTTTTCCCTTCTTCGCCTAGCAGTTTTACAAATTCAGGAATCTTAACTTCTAGATTAAATGTATCCTTCATAAAATCACACATTATTCTCTCATAAATATTTAATAAATCTTATGGTTTAAGATATCATTTTTTATTTCGGATAAGGAAACCATTTTAATGTCTGGAAAATTGTAGATTCTCCCCCTAGGCGATTCGTTGTAAAAGGGCCTATCACATGATGGACACCCTCTTGTGATAAAAATATCTTTTTTTAAGTGAGAAAAATCTTCTTCTTGATAAACTATCTTTCCTCCTTCAAATGAAATATCCTCAAATCTTTTTAGGCCTGAAGTGATCAAATGGTGAGCAAATTGAAGCCTTCTGTAACTAGAAATATCTGGGGGAGGTAATTTTCCAAAGTCTGTTCCTTTGATTGGAGTAAAAGCAAATAATGATGGGTAGACTCCCATATCAAAAAGTTTTTGGAAAGTTTGGGCCATATCCTCCTCTGATTCGCCTAAACCAGATATTAGATGACAAATTACATTGAATGGCCCAAATATATCTGAAGCATTCTTTAGACCTTTCCATGTTTTAGTCCAACTATAATAAGGCTTTATTTTTTGGAATAAATCTTTTTTTGCACAATCAAGGCCTATACCAATTTTATCTGCATGCCCAAAAAGACCTTCCACCTCATCATAATCTTTTAATGAAAGGGATACTGAAATTGGAATATTCTTTGAAAACTTTGAGATTATTTCTTTTACTTCTAAGATAAAATTATCATAATTAATGCTCTGTATACAGACACGCTCAAAGTTAGATTCAATTTTGGGAACTGCCTTCTCTAAATCGATAGTATACCAAGGTATTCTTGAAAGTTTGGATTCATCTTTTGGTCTTATGCAAAAAAGGCATCCTGCGTTGCATTGCCCTTCCATCATCAAATAACAGGTTCTTTGTTCTACAAGAGGCGTCCCTTTTTTGAATCCCATCTTTACAGCTGATCCCAACGAGAGTGTAACATTCATGATAATCATTATTATAGTATTGCTTAACAATATTACCGAAAGCTTTATATACTAATGCAACTATATTAGTATAGAATTATGAGACCCATTATCAAATATTGATTAATGGCGTTGCTCATCTTTTTCCTCCATTTTCCCACCAGGGGGGCTTAAAAACCCCCCTAAACAAATTTATCCATATACTTTTTCCATTCCTCTTTCCCAAATCTCTTTTCCATTATTTCAAATTCATTTAGAAATGCTGATTCTAGATCAATGTCAAATGAATTTGCAAGTTGCATCAACAGAGACAATATCTGGCCAAATTCACGTTTAAGATTTTCATAATCTGCACTTCTGTCATTTCCCATGCCACCTTTTTTATAGCCATCTTTGTAGAGTATATATTCGCCAACTTCAGATAGTTCCTCATAAAGATGAATTAAAACTAGTGATGGAGGAAATTTGTCCCATCCACGCTGTTCACAAAATATTTTATCTTTTTCTTGTATTTCTCTTAAATCCAATAAATCACCTTCTCCCAATAAGATAAGTGGAAGTTGCATCATCGATTACTATTTCCATAAATTGCCCCATTCTTGCGTCTTCTAAAATAACAGGTTTATTATTATATATACGTCCAGTATATGTTCCGTCCTTATTTTTCTCAGTTACCAATGTTTCAAAACTCCTACCGATATAAGATTTATTTATCTCAGAAGAAATTTTTTTCCTAAGAAGATTCAATTTTCTTGATCTCTCTTTTACAATCCAAGTTGGTATCTGCTTCATCTTGGATGAATCTGTTCCAGGTCTAGGTGAAAAACGAGTCAGATTAATTTTATCGGGCCTTATCTGCTCAATCAGCTTGTAAGTATTTTCAAATGCATACTCATCTTCAGTAGGAAATCCCACAATGACGTCGGTACATAAATAAAGATCTTTTATGTTGTCCCTAAAAAGGGAGACTGTGCCCAAAAATTCTTTGACTGTATGCCCCCTATTCATATCTGAAAGAACCTGGTCATCCCCGGACTGAACGGGTATGTGTAAAAATCGGTACATGTGAGGGTCTTTATATAAGTCGACCAATTCATTTTCAAATTTCTTTATGTGATTTGGATTTGCCATCCCTAATCTTAACTTGAATCTTTCGTTTAGTGTAAAGGTCTGTTTTAGAAGAGAGACAAGATTTTCTCCTGTATCAAGACCATATGCCGCTGTGTCCTGCGAAGTAAAAAGAATCTCCCTATAACCATTTGAAAGCGCTTCGCTTACCTCTTCCATTATTTCTTTTATAGAAAAGCTATGAACGCGCCCTCGTGCAAATCTTGTACAGCAAAAACTACATCCACCTGCACATCCTTCGGATATCTGGACAATAGCAGATGTAGAATTATCCCTAATCTTCTTAAAAGAAGTTTTTGACCCAAGCCTTCTGTTATCCTCAGAGATAAAAATCATTTTCTCTTTAGAAAAAACTACTTCAACTATCCTATCTAAATCGTTTGTCCCTATAATTCCAGAAACTCTTTGATCAATAGCCCCAAAATTAATTTTTGGGAGACATCCTGAAACTATGACACGCTTGTTCTCAAGTAAAGAAGAGATTCTTAGGACAATCTTTTTTTCAGTTTGCCCTTTTACTCCACATGTATTAACAATTACAGTGTCGGCCTCATCGATTGATTCTACAAGAAAATCTTTCAAGAGATATTTAAGTATCTCGCTGTCACCCTTATTCTGGGTACAGCCATAAGTTTCAATAAAAATCTTACGCTGCATTTTTCTTAACGCTACCCTATCGAATTAATAATAGATGGGAGAAGTTGTATTACTATGTATACAATAAATATTACGATTAAAATTTCTAATATTTTTTTGGCATAGTCAAACCCCAGTCTCAATAAAACTAAAAGGATCAATATCCCAACTTCGTTCACTGCACCTTCTGGGAGAAACCCGTTTGTTAGGGACGATATCTCTTCTGCTATGAATTCACTGAAAGAGAGTATGGCCTCTACAACGTTTATGACAAACTGCCCTATGTCCATAGCTCTTAAATTAAAAAATTTACTTAT
This sequence comes from uncultured Thermococci archaeon, assembly GCA_964521515.1. Lineage (GTDB taxonomy): Archaea > Methanobacteriota_B > Thermococci > Methanofastidiosales > Methanofastidiosaceae > Methanofastidiosum. Next base: position 47,404 of record CAZFRW010000003.1, on the reverse strand, counting down.
AAAAGTTTTGCAATAATTAAATTAATTAAGAAAAATAAATAGGAATCCTAGATAAACCTATCATTGCATATTTTTACAAAATCTTTTCAAGTAATATTTTAGGATTTTCCTTAATCACTTTTATCGCAGATTCTTCTTTAAGCCCGGCGCCCAAAGCCACCTTATACGCAAAGTCTTGAGTAATCAAATTACTCGGTGAGTGTGTATCTGTATTCAAAATGAAATTTTCACCTAGAGAAGTAACTCTACCGTTTCCAATGTTGTGGCCGCCTCTCGCAGTTATTTCAAGAAATATATCTGATTTATTTGCAAGTTTTGCATCTTTTTCTTCAATTATCCCTGGGTGCGCAAGAATATCAACTTCGCCACTTTCAATCGCACTTCTGTTTGTTCCCGACATTACGGGCTCAACTGGTGTCTCGCCATGGACAACTATAATTTTTGCACCAAGCTTTTTTGCCTTGACTGCTAGTTTTTTAATTGTCTCTGGTGGGACATGAGTAATCTCAACACCTGGAATCACCGTTATGTCCCAGTACTGGTTCAGTTCCTCAGAAACTCTTGCAAGATTAGGGACAATAAACTCTATATTCGAAGCATCGGCATGGTCTGTTAATGCGATTGCTTTGTGGTCTAATGCTCTTGCACGTCTTACAAGTTCTGAGGGGATGAGCTCCCCATCAGAAAAGAGTGTATGTGTGTGAAAATCATATCTTTTTCCTAAATCCATTTATTCACTTCCTTCTATTCTTCAATTCTTCTAATACTGATTCAAGTTTGATATCTCTTTCAACTAATAAAACAAATAAATGATAAATGAGGTCAGAAGCTTCTTCAACTGTCCTATTTTTCTCCTCGGAATGGGATCTAATTACCTCACTTGCCTCTTCCTCAATTTTTTTAAGGAGGAGATCCTTGTTGGTAATTAATCGTGTCGTATATGATTCCTTTGGAAGTTGCTCCTTTCTTTTTTCGATTAACTTGTAGAGCTCATCCAATACATAAAGTCCTCCTTCAAAGGATTTTTCACCAATTATTTTTCCATCGAGTTTTCTAAAGTAACATGTAGGGTATCCTTCGTGACATGCTGCACCGATTTGCTCAACTAATATTAAAATAGAATCGGCGTCACAGTCATATCTAACTTCTTTGACCTTTTGGATGTTGCCAGATGATTCTCCCTTAAACCAAAATTTCTGTCTGCTTCTTGACCAAAAACATGTTCTTCCAGTTTCAAGTGTCTTTTTCAACGAGTCCTCGTTCATATAGGCCATCATAAGAACTTCTTTTGTAGTGTAGTCTTGGATTATTGCAGGGATTAGCCCTTTTTCATCCCACTTTAAATTAAAATCATTCATAATCTTACCGAAACATTTTTTGACCTAAGGTATTCTTTTACCTTTCTAATTGAATGTTCTTCATAATGAAATATTGAAGCAGCAAGTGCGGCGTCTGCCTTACCTTTAGTCAAGGCTTCATATATATGCTCTGCATTTCCTGCTCCGCCTGAAGCAATAACGGGTATACTAACAGCTTCTGAAATTGCCTTTGTCAATGGAATGTCGTAGCCATCTTTTGTACCGTCTGCATCCATACTAGTAAGCAATATCTCTCCACACCCAAGATTTTCTGCTTTCTGTGACCATTCGACTGCATCTATGCCTGTCGGCGTCCTTCCTCCGTGGGTATAAACTTCCCAGCTCTTACCTTTTCTTTTAGCATCTATGGCAAGGACTATACATTGACTTCCAAACATTCTCGAGGATTCCTTTATTAGATCTGGATTTTGAACTGCTGACGTATTGAGGCTTATTTTGTCTGCCCCTGCCCTTAATATTGCTTTTATATCCTCAATGTTTCTTAATCCTCCGCCAACTGTAAATGGGATAAAGACTACATCCCCTGTCCTTTCGACTACATCAACCATAATGTTTCTTTTATCCGATGACGCTGTAATATCAAGAAATACCAACTCATCGGCACCTTTTTGATCATAAAGCTGTGCCATTTCTACAGGATCCCCGGCATCTCTAATATCCACAAATTTTATTCCTTTTACAACTCTCCCCTGGTCAACATCAAGACAAGGTATAATCCTCTTTGCGTGCATTATATCACTCCTTTTGTTGAGAGAAGATCAATTCTCTCATTGAAGGAAGTTGCCATTAAAAGTGCCTTTCCAAATGATTTGAAAACTGCCTCCATCTTGTGGTGGTCATCATCTCCATAGAATTCCTTTATGAAAAGATTCAACGGAACCTTCTGGGCAAAAGAATCAAGAAAGTGTAAGAATAAGTCAGGTGAGACTTCTTCAATTTTATCAAATCTGAATTTTAAATCAAATTTTGTATAGTGTCTTCCCCCTATATCAAGGGAAGTCATGACAAGGCTATCATCCATTGGTACTGTAGCCCAGCCTACTCTATTGATACCCTTTTTATCGCCTATGGCTTCTGAAAAGGCCATTCCCATAGCTATACCTATGTCTTCAACAAGGTGGTGAGTTAGATCGCCTTCCGCTTTTAACTCTATATCAAAAAGGCTGTATCTAGAAAAAGTTTCAAGCATATGATCAAAAAATTTCTTTGATGTCGAGATTTTATATTTTCCTTTGCCATCAATATTTAACTTAATCTTGATATTGGTCTCCTTTGTTTTTCTTTCAATCTTTGATTCTCTCAAAAATAATCACCCAAATACTTTCCTTATTTCCTTTATATCAATCTTATTAGTATAAATTGCAGTTCCAACTACTGCTTTATTTATCCCTATTTTGTCAAGCTCTATTAGATTATCTATTGATGAAATTCCGCCTGATGCAATTATTTCTACATCAGTAAGAGATAAAATCTTTTTGTATAGCTCTAAGTCTGGCCCTTTCATCCTTCCTTCAACACCTATGCTTGTAATAAGGTAAGAAGATGTATATTCTTCAAGATTTTTTATTGCTTCGTATATGTTTAATCCCGATCCTTGTGTCCACCCAGAAATGGATACTTCTTCCCCTTTAACATCCAAAGCTATGACTATTCTTTCCTTTCCAAATTCGTCTTTTATATTTTTTAATAGTCTTAAGTTTTTTACTGCGGATGTGCCCATTATGAGTTTATCAGCTCCTGCCTCTATTAGTTCTCTGAATATCTCTATGCTTCTTATCCCGCCTCCGACTTCTACCGGAACTTTAACTTCAGAAAGGATCTTTTTTATAATTTCTCTGTTGGTATCTGTATTGTAGATTGCTGCATCGAGATCAATCAAATGCAAATAATCTGTGTATTCTGCCCACTTCTTTGCAATTGTCAAAGGATCTGCGCCCTCAAATACCTTGACGCTTGGATCTCCCCCTACAAGCTGAACGCATTTTTTGTTTAGGATATCAACTGCAGGCAAAACTTTCATACTGTACTCTCCACTAAATTTATGTAATTTTTAAGAAGTTTTAATCCGAACTCACCACTCTTCTCCGGGTGGAACTGAGTGCCATAAATAAAATCCTTTGCAACTATTGAAGGAAATGTTATGCCGTACTCTGTTTGGCCAAGAGTGTAATCTGGGCCGCAAAAAGGCGCATAGGAGTGTACAAAATAGAAATAAGACTCATTTTTTATTCCTAACAAGAGAGGATCGTCGTCTAGAAATTCAATGCTATTCCAACCCATGTGTGGAACCTTAAGCCCTTCTGGAAGCTTCTTTACCGAACCAGGGATAAGATCTAATCCTTTGAAGAATCCGTTTTCTTCACTATCTGAGAAAAGCATCTGCATCCCAAGACATATTCCTAGGATGGGTTTTGTTTTTACTTCTTTATTGAGAATACTAATAAAAGGCGCCAGATTCTTCATGCCGTCTTCAAATGCACCCACCCCTGGGAGAATCAAACCATCGCAATCAAAGTCCTCTTCTTTGTCAATAAAAACAGGGTCTGCTTTTAGAAATTTAAAAGCTTTGTAAACACTCTTTAAATTTCCCATTCCGTAGTCTATGATGCCAATCTTAACAGACATTTAATATCTCCCTCAATTCAGAAATAAACTTAACGCATTCTTCGTAAGTTCCTACCGATACTCTAAGATAATTTTTTCCTTCAAAATATCTTATTAGAATCCCTCTTTTCAATAGCTCTTCATATATCTTTTTTGCATTTTGCACTTCAAAGAGTATGAAATTAGTACTCGAAGGGATTGGAGTTATACCTTCAATCTCCTTCAATGCACCATAAAGGTATTTCTTGTTTTCCTTTATTTTTTTGACGACGTCGCTCATGAAATCTTCGTGCTGAATTGCAAGCTCAACTACTTTCAAGGATATTAGATTAAGATTGTATGGAAGGATGACTTTACTCATTGATTCAATCAAGGTTTCTGATGCAACGCAGTATCCAGTCCTAAAACCTGCAAGTCCAAATGCTTTTGAGAATGTCTTCATGACAATTAAATTATCATAATTATTCAACAAGTGTAACCCTGAATGCCCAGAAAATTCTGCATATGCTTCATCAAGAATGACGAGTATTCCAGTGTCTAGTATAGTTTTGATATCTTCATCAGGGTATAATACTCCTGTTGGGTTATTTGGGCTGCAAATAATCGCGATTTTAGAACTTTTAGATTCCGAAATTATTTTCTCAACTGGAAGGGTATAATCTGGATTAAGAGGGATTAGTATTGGAAGCCCCGAATATATTCTGGCTATTGAAGAATAAAGAGAAAAGGTAGGAGAAGGTATCAAAACTTTATCGAGAGGCGAGATGAATGCTTTTCCTATTGTATCAATAATCTCATCACTACCATTCCCAACTAGAACATTTTCTTTTTCAAATCCAATATAATCTCCGATTCTTTTCCTTATGCCAAAATTTGTGACCTCTGGGTATCTGTTAAATGGCATTGATAAGAGTTTATCATATAAGGCCAAAATTACAGCTTCGTTGTTCCATGGAATTTCATTAGCATGTAATCTCAGTAGATTTCCATCTGATAAAGATACTTCTGAGGAATAGGGCTCAAGATTGTCTAAAAGATCCCTATCAAATTTACTTTTCATCTTCAAACCTCACGTTAACGGCCTTTTCATGCGCAAAAAGCCCTTCCGACCTAGCAAGTGTTGAAACAGTGCCCCTATAAGTCTTTAGCCCATCCTTTGTGATATACTGAAATGTATATTTTTTTAGGAAGTCGTCTACTGAGAGGCTAGAATAAAATCTTGCAAATCCTGATGTGGGAAGGACATGGTTTGTTCCCGAAACATAATCCCCCATCGCTTCAGGTGAATAGTCGCCTAAAAATACCGACCCTGCATTTTTAATTCTTGTAAGTACTGAAAATGGTTCATTTAACATAATCTCTAAATGTTCTGGGGCGAAGCTGTTTGACATATCTATGGCCTCATCAATAGAAGAGATAATAAATATCCCTCCTCGTTTAAGAGATTCTTCAAGTATCTCTTTTCTTGGGAGGACTTTCAATTCATTTTCTATTTCACTTATGACTTTTTCAGCAAGTGATCTTGATGTAGTCAGTAGATATGCCGAGGCAAGAGGATCGTGCTCAGATTGGGCTAGCATATCCAAAGCAATGAATCTTGGATTTGATTTTTCTTCTGCTATTATCATTACTTCACTTGGCCCTGCAGGAAATTCAGTAGGGGTCTCCACAAGTTTTTTTGCCATTGCAACAAATCTATTGCCCGGCCCAACAATCTTTGAAACCTTTTTAATTGACTCTGTTCCGTATGACAAAGCTGCTATTGCCTGAGCCCCTCCGACTTTGTAAATCTCATCTACGCCTGCAATGTCTGAAGCAACTAGTACCGCATCGTTACATTTACCATCCTTGCCTGGAGGCGTTACCACAACAATTCTTGGAACTCCACAGATCTTAGGAGGAATTGCTGCCATTAACACAGTAGATGGATATGTGGCCCTCCCACCAGGTACGTATATTCCTGCACTTTCGATAGGTAGAATCATTTGCCCAGCAGTAATGCCTTTCTTTTCAAATAAAAAAGACTGAGGGAGTTCTCTTCTGTGAAAATCTTCTATATTTTCGGCCGAGGTTTCCAATGCTTCAATGAGTTCGGTATCTACATTATCATAAGCTTCTGCTATCTCATCTTGAGTTACCAAAAAATCATTTATTTTGATCCCATCAAATTTCAATGTGTATTCCTTAAGTGCTTCGTCCCCCCTCTTTTCAACATCCAAAAGAATTGACTTGACATAACCATCGTCTTCTAATAAGATCTTTCTCTGTTTATTTTTTTCAAATAATGCCTTTGATCCTTCATAAATTTCAATCAACTAGTTCACCAACCTTTCCATATGAATAATAAGATTCCATTTTCCAGCCTTTTTAAGTTTTTGAATAGTTTTTGATATGAGGCCACAGCCTAACCTCCAATTCCTCGAAAAGCTTTTTACTCATGACTTATTTTTATAATATATCAATACAAGGGTTTGATAATCTCTCATTTTTAGGAATAGCTATCTCTAGCATAAAAATACCTCCGCCAAAATGGCGTAATTAATGATGATGCGCAGTACATGACAAAATAATAGAAGAATCAAACTTAAAGTTTAGATTAATTATGCCCATATACTCCACATAAACTTTTTAAGACATCAATTTTTAAGCATTGTGGTGATAAAAGAGAAAGTTTTAAATAGACAATTAATTCGATAAAAAAAGAAGCGGTCATAGTGTAGTGGCCTAGCACCTGAGCCTTCCAAGCTCATGACGCGGGTTCAAATCCCGCTGACCGCACCAATTTCTATTACAAATGTGTTATGCATTCCCTCTAAATTTTAAAAAATTAATTGACTTTTAGAAAGATTGTCCTTTCTCTGTCAACAACCTTTCATACTCATTATTAATTATTTATTTTTAATATGGAAAAGGGAATAATAATTCTTTCCATTATAATATTTGGCCCTAAAAATAAGGACAACTGTGCCAGGATAGAAAGTTTTTTTAATGGCTTTATGCAATATGTTTTTATGACTAACCAAGAGAAGAAGGGTTCACCGACCAGAAGACACAAAGAGAAAGGGATCTATGAGGGTAAAGTCCAAAAGTCTGGGAATGGAGGACGGTTAACCCTCCCAAAAGAATGGGTTGGTAAAATCGTTAGGGTTCAATTGATTGATGTTAACATTCCTTTGGATATCGAGAAGGTTAAGCCCTACATTGACGATAGGTTAACAGAAAATGATCGTGCGTTGAACGAGAGGATTGAGGAATTGATCGTTAACTTCAACCTTAAACTAGAAAGATCTATTGACCAGTTAACCCAGCAGATAGAACGAAACAACGAGTATATTAACCAACAAATTGAGGGCCAGAAAGAGGAGCTTATGCAGTTTGTCGTGTCCCAGAAATTAACCATTATGGACGAAATGAGTAGTGTGAAAAACAAAGCCCGGGATGTTGCAACAGAACCCTCGGCCGTTATAATGGATGAGCTGAAAAAAACCCAGGAAAAACTGGACGAGTATAACGACATAAAACAGAAAATAGACAGACTGGTCTCATTAAAAAAAGATTATTACAGAAAGCCAATAGATAGGTAGATCGTGGTGCCAACCTCCTCGTTGGGGGCATATTTCCAGTTGGAAACTCTTGTGCTGTGATCGTGTTCAAAGACATTCTGAAGATGGGGCAGACATATAAAAGTTTGAAAATAATAAAAATAATTATTCTTTTTTCTAGTTCCAGGACTTGTTGTTTGGCATCACATGCCCATCATTTTAAGAGCAGCATTAGAGTTTAAAAAATTTTAAAAAGAAGAGAAAAGAAAGAATAAATTTAATTGACACCGCATATTTCAGCGTCTGGATGATTCTTGCACCTGCTCTTTTAATTAAGTATTTTATTATAATCATCAGTTTGTCTTAATAAAATATTTTTATATATACTAGTCTAATGTATGAAGTTCATCGGATATAGTTAGATGCGATATAAAGTCCAATTACACTTCCTATAACAGCTCCAATTAATGAACTTCTGAAATATCCCCCAACAGCATATCCCAAAAAAGTTCCTACCGCTACTAATAAATATGCTACAATTTCATTTGAACTATATTTTCTAGCCATTTTTTCACCAACAATACATATGAAGTGCCATATTTAACATTAATGTGATAGTTTTATTAAAATCTTTTATTAGATAAAACTACTTTTCAAATTACGATTTAAATTAAAAGCACTAATATTAAAATAAAATACCAAAGATTATTATACTTTTCTTTATAATTTTGGAACATGCCCCCAGAAAGCGGGATTATAATGAATTGCATATTATGTAAGAAGCCGATTGATAGATATAATGCAAAATTTAATCAATTAAAAATTGATGAATCCCATAATGTAGACATATGCTCAGATTGCATTGATAAATTTCTTAAGTGGCAACAAAATATATTTACAACTCTTTTTCCCACAAAAGCAGCCAAGAAGTGGTCTAACAAGAAATGAATCTTTGTCCTAAAAAATAAAATAAACTATAAAAATAGTTAAGGGCCAAATGAAGATAAAGCAATCAATCCCATCACTAACAGAATATCAAAGGCCATGCAAACATAAAATGTGCCCTTGTCAGGTCAATGTAATTTTTTAATGCTTGATTAATTTATTCTCCTTAATTAAAGTCTACTTAAAATAGTTTAAATTATTAATCTGACTAAATTGGCAAGATTTTCTCAATTATATATCTTTAATATTTAACTTGGGCATTAAATATTTTCTTAATTCATCCACTACAAATATCAATAATGCAAAAGGTAGAATCAATAGAATTAATTCAGGTTCTATTGAAGCTGTTCCAAGAAAAGTTTTGAAGATTGGGACATTTGTAAAAGCTAAAATCAAGAGTATCTCGCTTGCTATCCCCAAAAATACGTATTTGTTTTTAAAAAGACCCATCTTAAATATAGAATTTCTAAGACTTCTGCACCCCATAACATTCACTATTTGGCACACTATTATGGCGATGAGACACATTGTTGTAGCCTTAAGATATAGTGGATCATTAAATGCTAACTGTGTTCCTAATGACCACCCTCCCTGATTTAACACCCACCAGAATCCATACAATCCTGCGGCGGCTTCGATTGGCCCAATAAGTCCATATGATTTTAGAATTAGAGGGACGGTTAGCAGTCTATCTTTTCTAGAGCGCGGTGGCCTTTCCATCACATCTATTTCGGCAGGCTCTGTTCCAAGTGCAATTGCCGGGAGCATATCGGTACCTAGGTCTATAGCTAATATTTGAATAACAGTTAAAGGAAGTGGAACTCTAAACAATACATACACTATGAATGGAACTATTTCGGGCACATTACTAACTAAGATGTAAGAAATAAACTTTCTGATGTTGTCATAAACTGCCCTGCCTTCAAGAACTGCTTCTACTATACTCTTAAAATTGTCATCTATCAGTATAACATCTGCAGCTTCTTTTGCAACGTCAGTTCCTGTTCCCATTGATATACCAATGTCTGCCTCTTTCAAGGCGGGTGCATCGTTTACGCCGTCCCCTGTGACGGCAACTACTTCTCCCATCTGTTTTAATGCCATGACTATATCAAGTTTATTTTTTGGAGAAGATCTTGCAAAAATAAGTTCTTCTTTATTCAATAGCTCTTTCAATTCTTCTATTTTCATTCCTGTGACATCTGTTCCTTCTACCACAAAAGGTGCATCACTTTCAATTATTCCTACGTCTCTGCCAATGGCTTCGGCTGTAAGTTTGTTATCCCCGGTAATCATTATTACTTTAATTCCGGCGCCCTTACACTTCTTTACAGCCTCCTTGACCCCGGGCCTTGGTGGGTCTATCATTCCAACTAAACCTAAAAACACCAATTCTTTTTCTACGTCTTCAGCGACATATTTTTCTTTTTCGTCTACAATTCTATATGCAAGGGCTAATGTTCTCAAGGCCTTCTTTTGAAAATTCTCAGCTTTTTCTAGAAGATTCTGTTTATCCTTAGAAGTTAATTGGATTTCCTTCCCATTTATTAATATTTTATTTGAAAGTGAAATAATTGATTCGGGAGATCCTTTAACATAGGCAGTAATTTTCTCCTCTTTGTGTATTGTACTCATCATTTTCCTTTCAGAGGTAAAAGGTATCTCAAAAATTCTTTTTTCTGATTTGCATGTCTTATCAGTATCTAAAATCTTTTTAGCCAAAACTAAAAGAGCTCCTTCAGTAGGGTCCCCGATTATCGAGTACTTGCCTTCATCCATAGCCAATTTTGAATCGTTACAAAAGAAGGAAGTCTTAAGAAAAGGAATTATTGGATCAATTTCCTTTTGACTTATATCTTTTCCATCTATCTGAAGGTTTCCCTCAGGTTTGTATCCAACGCCAGAAACATCAATCTCTTTGTCATTTACAAATATTTTCTTGACAGTCATTTCATTTTGGGTAAGAGTTCCAGTTTTATCGGTACATATGACTGTAGTGGAACCAAGTGTTTCAACAGAATTTAGACTTTTTATCAAAGCATTTTTCTTTGCCATTTTCTGAGCAGCAATAGATAAGGTCAAAGTAACTGCGGGGAGTAGACCTTCCGGAACATTCGCGACAATTATCCCTATACCAAAAATAAAGTTTGCAGTGAAGGTATTGCCTAAAGACCACCCTATTAAGAAGAAGGTTATGCCAAGAAAAATTGCAATTATGGATATGTATTTTATAAAATATGATAATTCTTTTTGTAAAGGAGTTGGATCCTCTTTTATCTCTTGTGTAAGCCCAGCTATCTTACCAAATTCTGTTCCCATCCCTATGGCAAACACAATAGCTTTCCCAGATCCTGAAACTACAGTAGTTCCCGAAAAAACAACATTGTTTGCTCCAAGTATATCCCCCTTAAATGGTTCTATGCTCCTTTTTAGAGATATTGACTCACCCGTTAAAGGCGCATTATTGACCTTAAGTTCATACTGTTCGATTAACCTTGCATCTGCAGGTACTTTATCTCCTTCAGATAAAATAATAATATCTCCAACTACAACTTGATTTGAAGGAATTTCTTCTTCTTTATTGTTTCTTAATACCACGGCTGAAGGGGCCAATAGTTTTTTAAGTGCCTCTGCTGCCCTTTCTGCCTTAAACTCTTGATAAAAAGTAAAAAATGCGTTGATAAAAATTACAGCAACTAATGCAATTCCAAGATTAATGTTCCCTTCTCCTGGGGCCAAATATTCGCCTAAAAATGAAAGCCCGGCGGCAACCCATAGTAAAATAGCAAAGAAATTCGAAAATTGTTTCAGAAGTTTAACATATAGTGGAGTAACTCTTTTTTCCTGAATCTCGTTTGGGCCAAATGATGAAAATCTCTTTTCAACTTCTTCTTTTGAGAAACCTTCTTTTGAGGATTGAAGATTCATTATAGCTTCTTCTACTGAAAGCTCATGGATATCATTTATTTGATCCATCTAAACCCTACTCCCTTGACCTCCAAAAAAGCACGTTAGAAGGAGTTCGCCTTAGTAAATCCTCGACTTCGTTACCCATAAGAAACTCTTTTAGGACGTTCTGGGCTTTGGATTTGACAAAAAGAAGATCGAAGTTTGAAGCCATTGTTTCGTCTAGTATGCCGTCTGTTGCTTTCTCACATTCTCTAATTAAAAGGTTTGTATCGATTCCATTCTTTCTAAGTTGATTGATAAATGAAGAGTAATAATTTTGGGTTTCATTGAAAGCATTTTGCATCTCTACTTTGTCCATTTTTCCTTTAGGATTTTTGATACATCTTAATACTGACACCTTAAGATTTAATGATTTTGAAAGGGATTCAATTAAAAATATTCTTTCTTTAGCATGATAATCTTTGTTAGAAACTGGGACTAATAATTTTTTATGTTGTTTTAAGGGTCTAACCTTGACTATTCTAATACCTATGACAGAAGATAAAGCGTATTTCATTAGTCTCTGGGAGAAGCTACCTATAAAGAATAGGCCATTTTCCTGCCTTTTTAGAGTAGTGATAATTAAATCAAGATCTTTATCCCTAACAATTTTATTTAATTCATAAAGCAAATCTTCGTTGATCTCCAATAATTTTGTGACTACTCTTTCTTCCTTTGCCAATTTATCAATAAAATCAATATTCTCAGAAACTTCTTTGCTATTTGTATAAGGTACTAAGAAGAAAGATGCATCTGAATATTTTGAAATCAAAATTGCATACATTGAAACTATTCTAACTTCCATTCCCGCATCAACAATTAAAAAGATGCGTTTAAACATTAATATCATTAAGAATCATACGTTTAAATAATTTGTTATTTTTTAGAATAGGTCATATAAGAGATTATTAAGATAACTGCGACAATGATTCCGCCAATAAAAATACTTGAATTATTGAATAGCGAGTATACCGGATCTGAAGAAGATGTTGAAGGTAGTCTGATTGAACCAAAAAAGGATGTGAATAGAATATATCCAATTACTAATAAAGGTAGAAATCTCCCCCAACTTGGGCCTTTAGGGCGCCTTTTAGGAATCTGATCGAAATCATCCATGTTATTAAATCTCTCTTCATGTTTATAAATGTTATAGGTTTTGAGAAACTAATCCTTAACACATTTTAATTTTATTTTTTAGTTTTTGGTTTTTTAGATTAATTTTTTAAAATTTAGGGCAAAGGCTGATGCATTAGTTTTATAAAACAGTGCTCCGGCTGGGATTCGAACCCAGGTCTCAAGCTCGAGAAGCTCGAATGATTGGCCGGTCTACACCACCGGAGCATTTATCAATCCATTAGGCCTATACTTAAAAAATTTACGGTTAATTGTTCAAAGATAGTTTTATAAGTTTCTTAAAAGTAAACGATTTTATCGGTGCCTGGATGATTACCTTAGAGTATATAATAATAGCAACGTGTTTTTGCCTTATTTTTGGGGCCATTTCTTTTAAATTTAGAGCTGTTGATCTTTCTGGCTTTGTTGCCGGCATTTTTGTTGGGATTCCAATCATTATTTTTGGGGGATTCAGATTCTTTTTCATTCTTGCATTCTTTTTTATAACTGCTTCTATAGCTACAAGATTTCGTTATGAAGAAAAGAGTAGAAGGGGTGTAGCTGAGAAAAATAAAGGTGCCAGAAGTTACATTAATGTATTGGGAAATGGAATCGTTGCTTCTTTTTTTGCGTTTTTGTACTATGTTGGTCCAATCTATCTTAATTTAGATAGTAATATATTCTTACTTGGTTTTCTTGGTGCTTTAGCAACTGCGGCTGCAGATACAGCCGGAGGGGAGTTGGGACGACTTTCTAAGTATAAACCTAGATTAATAACTAATTTAAAAGTTGTAGAAACTGGTTCTGACGGAGGAGTAACTCTTTTAGGAGAATTGGCCGAACTTATTATAGCTTTTTTAATAGGGATATCAGCATATTTTGCAGGACTTGGGGATATACGTATGGTGCTAATTACAGGTATCGCTGGGTTTATAGGTGCAAACATTGATAGCATAGTAGGCGCCACTCTTGAAAGTTGGTATGACTTTTTTGGAAACAATCATACAAATATTACAGCAACAATTGCTGGGGGTATTTTAGGTTCTGTTCTACACTTTTTCTAAGATTTAGTTATTTTTGCCATGAATAGCCCATTAGTATTGTGAACGTGTGGAAGCGATCTTCTACATAATAGAATTTCGTCTGATAATTCTCTGCTAAATATCTGGGTGAATCCTTTTTCAAGAGGGATACCATTAATTTCTGCATCAATCTTCAAAAGTTTTATATCAAAATTATCCAGAGCCCACTGAACAACAAATTCATTCTCTTCGGGTTCTAGACTACATGTGGTATAAAGAAGTTCCCCACCACTCTTTAAACTTTCGATAGCGGCTTTTAGGAGTTTTTTCTGGATTTCACTTAAGAAGATTACGTCGTGACTACTCCTTAAAGATTTTCTAAGGCTGTCCTTTCTCATTATGCCACTACCTGTGCAAGGCGCATCAAGAAGAATTTTATCCGGGCTATCTTTTATTTTTGTTATCTCTTCTCCGTTCAAATTAAAGACAGCTATATTCAAACATCCTAATCTAGAAATATTATTCTTGAGGGCAGAAAGTCTTCTCTTATTTATGTCAAAAGCGTATATCAAACCTTGATTTTCCATAATCGCAGAGAAATGCGTTGTCTTCCCACCAGGGGCGGCACACATATCAACTACAAAATCATTTTTATCAGGTGAAAGAATGGGCGAAACAATCATTTCTGCAACTCCTTGAATATAAAAATATCCAAGAAGATTTTCCTGTGTGGAAGAAATTGAAAACTTTGATTCTTCTATAATAAAACCAAAATCTTCAATATTACTTAATATAAATCCATTTTCTGTAAGCCTTTCGTATAGTTCTTTCCGCGGTATCTTTATAGTATTAACCCTAATCGAGTCCTTGTTCTCTTGTTCATTCGCCTCTAAGAACTGAGGTAGTTTTTCTCCGAACATTTCATTATATCGCTTAAGATTGTCAAAGCTATACCCGTACTCTCTCGCTATGTCGCTTAACTTCATCAAATCAACAAACATATAAAATACAATTGTATTAAAATAACTTATGCTTGAGCTCGAGATGAAGGCTAAGATAGACAGGTATTCACAAGGAAGAATTGATCAAATTATAAAGCGTGCCGAATTTCTTCAGGAAAAATACGAGGAAGACATATATTTTTCATCACCAATAAGAGATTTTAAAGAAACAGATGAGGCATTGAGGGTAAGATATTCAGGCGAAAATACTATTTTAACATATAAAGGGCCAAAACTAGATAAGATATCCAAATCAAGGGAAGAATTCGAAGCATTTGTTTCTGGGGACATAGAGGAAATACTTCAGAAACTTGGTTATAGAATGGTACTAAATGTAAGAAAAAAAAGAAGAGTTTACGCATATAGAGAGTTTACTGTGTCAATTGATGATGTTGAAGACCTTGGAGAGTATATTGAAGTAGAATTAAAATCAGATAATCTTCAAGATATAAAAAAAATAGAAGATCTTTTTAATCTTCTATTTCTAGAAAGTGAAAGAAGGTCCTATCTTGAATTATTGCTTTTAAAAAAAAAATAAATTAATATATTTTAAATCCTTTTTTAGAAAGGACCTTGTTTGCAAGTTCAATATTATCCACTTTTAATACCAGTATCTTTTCGTTGTCTATAAATCCAAAGCCAATTGCGTCTTCTATGTTGACGTTGTTTTCTCCAAGAATTTTTGCGATTTCTGAAATAGTCGTTTTATCTAAATTAACACCGACTACATCCTGTATATTTGCAATCATCTCGTGTTTTGATAGTATTGAAGCTCCTTTTTTTACATCGTCTAGGATAAGTCTTACTATCCCAAAGTCGCCTGCGTCTGCAATTGCAAGTCCCGATATAGAGATTCCTTCTTTTGAAAGCTCTTCAATTATCTTCGAAAGTCTTTTTGGTTTATTTTCGATGAATACTGATAGTATTTTCAAACTTTTCACCTTTTCTTTGTCTGGATGAATGGCCCTGTTAAAGTTTCTTTCAAAACTTTCTCAGGTGGATTCTTTGTAAGAAGACTTACAACGATCATTGTTATTACAGCTAAAACAAAGCTGTACATACTAAAGTGCATTGGCAATTTCATTATGAATTGGTGGACAAATCCGAAAATTATCGCTGTTGAAAATCCAACTGCCATGGATGCTATTGCCCCTTCTCTTGTAGCCCTCTTCCAGTAAAGCCCAGCAAGCAATGGCATGACAAATGTTGAAAGCATTATTCCTATTCCCATCCAGATCAATAATGCTAGAAGTTGAGGTGGTGTTATAGCTAAGTAAAGTGTTAAGATAGCTGCAACTACTACTACTGCCCTGCTGATATTAGTTATTGTTTTATCCGTCGCTTTTGGATTTATCAAATTCTTGTAGATATCCCAGCTTACTGAACTTCCTATTGTGAGCATTAGTCTGTCTGTAGTGGACATTACAGCTGACAGTACTATTACTGCAAATAGTGGCCATATGAATGCCGGCAAAGCATATTCAACTGCAGAAACAAATGAATAATCTGCGTAAGGAACTTTCAATATTCCTTCAGATACCATTGTTCTTGCTCCAAATCCAACGATTTTTGTTAGGTACATTATTACAACGTATATTCCAAACGCGGCAAATGGGGCAAACTTAAAGTATTTGTCCTTTTTTACTGCGAGTACATTGTTAATAATATGTGGTGCTGAACCAAGGCCCATTGCAAGCAAGAAGAAGAACGATACTAGATACAATGGTGTCATGAATGCGTAGCCTGCATACGGTGGATGCATCTGTGGGTAAGCAAGATTTACCATATTTGGATCTATTGTAGCTAAAACTGTATTTATATGTGTAAATCCTCCGGCCGCATTGATCACAAATGGGGATACTATAAGAACTCCCGCTATAATAAATATTCCCTGAACTAGATTTACCCAAGCAACTGCATATAACCCTCCTAATACCACGTAGAGAAGCACTATCAGTCCTGAAATTAGGAGCGCTTCTGTATGGGTTATGCCAAAAAGCCATACAAGCACTATACTTATTGCTGTGTATTGACCAACAAGATAGATACCACTTGTAACGATTACGGCAAGACCTGAAAGTGCCCTCATAAATTTTGGGCTGTAAAATCTATTGGCAAAGTAGTCTTGAACTGTCATATATCCCATTTTTTCTGAAATTTTATGCAGTTTTGTACCGTAGAATAATATACATATTGCTGTTGTCAATGGAACAAATATCTGCTCCCAAATACTGGGCCAACCTGCGGTATAACCAAGTCCGGCCACCCCCAGTATACTCATACCACTTGTTGCAGAGGAGACTATAAGTATAACAAAGAACCAAAATCCAAGACTTCTCCCTGCTACTATGTAATCTGCACTGGTCTTGACTTTTTTAGATGCCCAAGCACCTATTATGAGTATTACCAAAAAATAAAGTACTACTAGAGATGTCGTCATTATTGATGCCATTATTTTTCCTCCTCTGGTTTGTATTTAAATCCCCAAAACAAAAGTAAAAGGGTTATTACTACTGGAACTATTAGAACAACATAAAATGTTGTTTCCGGTAGACCAAATATCATTTAATTCCTCCTATCCTTCTAAATTTCTTTTATCGATAACTCGTTGAGCTTTACCTTGAGATCTTGGTATAGCCCCTTCTTCAACGAGCTTAACATCTGCTTTAACCAAAAGAACACTCTTTAGATCCTCTTCAACTTTATCTTTAAGTTGAATTAAATCTTTGAGATTCCCTGTGAAAAGATCCTTTGTTACCTCTATCTCAATTGTCAAGTGGTCAAGAGGACCTTTTCTTTCTACAATTATTGCGTAATGGCCTTTAAAGACCGAATTTTTCAAAATTACCTCCTCAATCTGACTTGGGAAAACGTTGACACCCCTTATTATGAGCATATCATCGCTTCTTCCATGAAGCCTTTCAATTTTTCTGAAAGGGAGACCGCAATTACACTTGTCTTCATATATTAAAGAGATGTCCTTGGTCCGATACCTAAAGAGGGGCATTGCTTCCTTCCACAATGGAGTGAATACTAGCTCCCCCTTTTCACCCTCTCCAAGAATTTCTCCAGTTTTTGGGTCTATTACTTCCATTATGAAATGATCTTCCCATACATGAAGTCCGTCTTTTTCTTTACATTCGACAGCTACACCAGGGCCACAGAGTTCAGAAATTCCATAATTATCATAGGCATTGATATTAAACAGCTCTTCAATTCTCTGTCTCATACCCTCGCCCCAAGGTTCTCCTCCAAAGACCCCAATCTTTAATTTAAAATCATTTTTAGGGTCTAGTCCCATTTCTTCAACGGCTTCCCCAAGATATATCGCATATGAGGGAGTGCTTGTGAAGGAGGTTGTACCAAAATCGCGCATTATTTCTATTTGTTTCTTGGTGTTACCAGACCCAGTTGGGATTACAGCGACACCAAGTCTTTCAGCACCGTAGTGAAAACCAAATCCTCCTGTAAAAAAGCCATAGTTGTAGATAATCTGCATAGAATCTTTTTTCGTTAGGCCTGTCGTTGCCAAAACTCTCGCCATCAAATCAGACCAAGTATTAAGATCATTTTTTGTGTAGTAAACAACAGTTGATTTCCCGGTAGTTCCAGAGGATGCATGAAATCTTACTATCTCTTCCATTGGAACCGCCATAAGCCCAAAGGGGTAGTTGTCCCTAAGGTCATTTTTTGTGGTAAATGGAAGTTTCTGAAGATCATCGATATTTTTTATGTCATCAACTTTCAAATTGCACTTTTTCAATGTATCCTTAAAAAATCGAGAGTTTTTCGAAGCGTAATCTACACAAATTCTTAGTTTTTTATTCTGATGCTGTATTATCTCCTCTCTGGATTTAAATTCCAAAAAAACACCCCGTTAAATTTCCCTAAGTTAGGGATAAATTTTCACGAGGGAATCAATAGCCATAATAATAATAGCAATAAACGTTAGAGAGAGAGTTCTCAAAAAGAACATAAACAGGTTTGAATAAATTCTCCCTCATTGAATCCCTCATAATGAAAACAAATAGGATATTTATAAGGTTTTCTAATTCTTTCTCGATTTTTTGGATATTGTCCTATATTCAAAGAATCAATGTTGCTACAGAGAAGTATATCAAAATCCCAAATATGTCAGCTACACTTGTTATCAATGGCCCACTTGAAGTTGCTGGATCTGCCCCTAGTTTTGTTAATATGAACGGCAGACACATCCCAATTGTACTTCCGACAATAACAATTAATACCATAGATAATCCTATAATTAATGCAATGATAATTCCTCCTTTGATTAGTCCAATTATAGATACAATCACGCCTAGAGTTATGCCAAGCGCAAAAGAAACTAACAATTCTTTGATAACCATATGTGTCCAATCACTCATTTTTACTCCCCCGGTTGCCAACGCCCTAACCATGAGTGTCGCAGATTGAGACCCTGCATTTCCTCCACTGTCAATAGTCAGCGGGAGAAAAAATATAAGTGCCAATGTTTCAGCAATTGTCTTTTCAAAAATTCCGACACTTATCCCAGAGAAAATGCCCACAATAATTAGACTAGAAAGCCATGAAACTCGACTTTTGTAAAGAAGACCAAGTGAAGCTTCTTTGATATTTACTGTCAAATCATTTTTATTTTTTTTGTTTACTTCGATTGCACCGATTTTAAAAAAATCTTCAGTTGCCTCCTGTTCATCGATATCAAGTAAATCGTCAACAGTTATTATACCAACTAGTATTCCTTCCGAATCAACTACTGGGATTAGATTAATATCTTGCTTTTTTATTATTTCAATTGCTTTTTCAATTTTATCAAAAGCTGAAACACTGATATAGTAGTTATCCATAATCTCGTTTATACTAGAAGATGTATTGGAAAGAATAAGACGACTTAGAGGAATATCATCAATAAGTTTACCTTTATCATCAATAACATAAACAATATCAATAGAATCACTAATTTCGGCTTTTTCCCTAAGATATTTCATTGAATTTTCAACTGTCCAATTAGATTTTATTGAAACAAAGTTTGTTGTCATTATTCGGCCAACACTGCCTTTAGGGTAATTCAAAAGCTCATTTGTTATATCAAATGCTTCCTTATTCATAAGATTAAATAAAGAATCTTTTAGATCTTGAGGCAATCTATCTAAAAGTGAGGTTCTATCGTCAGGGCTTAAGAAAGAGATTAGAATTTTCTTTTCTTTTTGGTTTAAATAATCCAAAATTATAATTTGTTTTGAGATATTTAAATGAGAAAAAATATTTGAACTTACTTTTGGGTTAATAATCCTAAAGAGTTGTAAAGAATGCTTTGTATCCAAAGACTCCAGCAATTCTGCTATTTCGGGGGCTTGAGGGAGTTGAATTAGCTTTCTTAAATTTTCATATTCTTTTTGTTTTAGGCCCCTAAGAACTTCATTAGCAAAACTTTGATCCATTATCTAACCTCTTTTTTGATATTAAGAAAACAATGTTTATTTAAATATTTGGATTAAGAATCAAAGTAAAAATAAAAAAATTAAATTATTTTATTTTAATTTCAAAAGATTTCTCATCTAGTGGAGGAACACTTTCCCATGGTCTAGCGTATGTGAATCTGATGTTTGTGTCTGTATTGGATCCAATTATCTTGAATTCAAAAATTTCAGTTCCGCCACTTCCCATAAGTTGTGGTTCGTCAGCTTTGTAGGATGTATTCACTAATTCAATTAGAGTTTCATCAAAATCTGCATTCCATTGATATCCTGTAGTTGGATTAGATTTTAGAATAATTTTAAAAGTATCTCCTTTTTTTAGATTGATAGTGCCGTAAGAATCTTCAGTATAAACTCTTTCTTGATTTCCAAAGAAGGTGAAATATGCAGCTATTGCAAATAGAATAATTATAGCCCCTCCGATTAAAATTTTTTTATTCTTTTCCATTTATATCACCTCTCGACACATTCTATATATCTCTTATATTTTTAAATATAGTGATATGGTTCAATATATCTTGAAGCTAATTATTTGAAAATATAGGCCTAGTAGTTTATACTATAAAAAGATAATAAGAACTTTTTGTAGTAGGTAAAATATTATACAAAAATTATCTTCCGGCTATGTTTTCTATCTCCTTTATTGCAGATTTTCTTTGTTTCTCCTTTCCATACAAAGTAAATATTTTCTCGGATGTTTCAAGAGTTCTTATTGCAGAATCTAGCCAATTGATTAGATCTGCCGAGAAAATCTTCAATCCATAATCTTTTCTAAATTCTTCACTAACTCTATGAGGGGATAATTTAGCTTTTCTTAAATCTAATAATCTTTTCCCAATCTCAATCTTTGGACAATTACAATATGGTGCATCTTTGCATCCACAGGCGAAAAATTCGGTCAAAAGATTTATTAAAACTTCTTCACCTTGTCTCGATAGGGCTTCCTTTCTGTTCTGGAAGTAAATTTTTTCTAGGGTCGATCCAGAAAAAAGAGAAGATGAATCAATTTTTAGGATAGCTTGGAGTTTACTAGTGAGGTAAGTATTTGGGAAAGGCAAAGTTTCAAAAATAATTTCTCTAACATCCTCCCTCTTGAATTTTTTCACGAAAAGGGCATGTGAGATCTTAAGAAAGTTTGAGGAAACAATTCTCCCAAATTTAGTAATATTTACCTTATCTCCTTTAATTTCAATCAGTCCCTCCTCTCTTAAATTATCAATATAACTATTATCAAAAGATGGGGCAAATCCCATCTCAAAGTTTCTTTTTATTTCGCAAATTGACAAATTGGAAAATGTGGATATAATGGATAATGTTCTTTCTAGAGAAGTATCAGCATCATAATTTATATCTACTTTCTCAGATTTATTATCTAAAAGATAAAAACAATGATCTTCTTCTGAAACATCCCCATACTTTTCTTGGGGGTCTATCAACAGGTAAGCTTTTCCTTTGTCATGAAATGATGGCCTACCGGCCCTTCCTATCATCTGCTGAAATTCGAATATCTTTAGAGGCTCTATTCCCATAGAAAGCGTTTCGAA
The DNA here is from genome assembly GCA_964521515.1 of uncultured Thermococci archaeon. Taxonomy (GTDB): domain Archaea; phylum Methanobacteriota_B; class Thermococci; order Methanofastidiosales; family Methanofastidiosaceae; genus Methanofastidiosum. The sequence continues at coordinate 25,828 of CAZFRW010000003.1, read as the reverse complement.
AGTAACTGCCGATGCGGGAAAGTCAACACCTGCCGCAAGTGCTGCCGTAGTTACGACAGCGTCAATCTTTCCTTTCCAAAATTTATTCTCTATTTCCCTCCTCTCTTTAAAAGGAAGGCCTGAATGATATGCTGCCGCATTTATGCCTCTAGTCTTAAAGTGTTCAGCCAGAGAATGGCAATTTTTTCTAGAATTAGAAAAAACAATGACTTGCCCCCTGTGGCCTTTTGAAGAGATTTCTGAATTTTCCTTTCGTATTAGTCTAGAAATTATGTGAAGTTTTCCGCCATGCCCTGAACAAAAAATAACATGTCTTTCCAAAGGAACGGGCCTTTTGTCATAACTGACAAGATCCATTTTAAGGATATCGGAGAGTTCTTTTGGATTTCCAACAGTTGCAGATAGTCCTATAAACTGAGCTTTTGGACACAAAACATATAGCCTCGATATTAAACTGTCTAAAAGGGGGCCTCTTTCTTTGTCTTGGAGCATATGGATTTCATCTATTACAACTGTAGAAATACCATTAATAGTAATTCCAGATCTAAATATCTGATCAATGCCCTCATATGTCCCAATTATTATATCTGAATCAAGAGATCTGTTTATATCTTTAGGATTCTCAGAAATTCTGGATAGGCCAACCCTTAACGAAACACTGTTATTGGGATAATTTTCCCTGAAATCTTCATACTTCTGTAAAGAAAGTGAAACTAAGGGGGATAAGTAAAGTAATTTATCTCCTTTTTTATATCTTGAAAAAAACGATAATTCGCCTATCAATGTCTTTCCTGAAGCAGTTTCACTCATAACAAGAAAATTATTCCCTTTGAATAGTCCCTTCTCTATCGCAATGGATTGCACCGGTGTAAGTTCATTAATACCTCTTGAAAAAAATCTCTCTTTGAATTCGCTAGATATATCAAGGTCCGAGATCTTATGAATTTTAATGTCAATGGGAGAAGCATCTATTCTGTCATACATCGTGATAGAAGAATCCTTTGTTGGATCAAACTTCGGATCAAAAACCATCAGCACCCTTTCAACGTCAGAGTATCTTTTGAGTAGCTTCTCGGCAAGTTTTGTATCTTTTATACCTTTATGATTTAAATCTTTTGCAATTTCAGATTTTGCACATATTTCACATATTGGCTCAGAACGATAAGTATATGGGGTCCCTTTGGTATTAATTCTATTCTCAATCAGGCAAAATCTACACAATGAAATAAAATTAAATTTAGCGCAATAAGAATTTAGCATATTAATGAATAGATTCAATATCTCTTCAGTAAAGTGATCTTTTGAGATGTATATAGTATCGCTTCTTAGAAGTTTAAGTGACTCTTTTGGCATTAATATTGTTTCTTTCTCATTTTCACTCATTCTAAATTTTTTAGGAACGAATCTTTCTCCTTCTTGTGCAAGAACAAGAAGATATTTTCTAGTAATCTTACCACTAAGAACTTCTAGGATCTCCACTTCATCTTTTTTCTTCTTGTTTCTTACAGCTATAAGCATTAAAGAAACCTTTTCCACAATATTTATAAAATAACCTTTTTAATAGAGTAAAGGTGTTCCTTTGAAGGTTCTTATTGCAGGTAATTTTGATGTTATCCACCCCGGCCATATCTATTTCTTAACGGAGGCATCAAAATTAGGAGATGTCACAGTCGTTGTAGCAAGAGATGAAACTATAAAGAAATTCAAGGGGCGCGCCCCTATATTTAATGAGAATGAACGTAAATTAATTCTTGAAAATCTTAAAATGATTGAAAAAGTGATACTTGGGGACCAAAAGGATTTTTTTGCACCGGTCATAAAGGAGAATCCGGATATAATTTTTCTTGGGCCTGACCAGTATTCCTCGTGGATCGAAGAACGCATAAGTAAAAGTGGACTTAATACAAAGATAATGAGACTTGACAAGAGACTCCCTTACAGTTCAAGCGAACTTAAGATGAGGTTTTTAAAGGTATATACATTAGATTCTACTAAGGGAGACCCCAGAATATAAATATTAAGGATTTTTCATATGTTCAAAGAAATACCTCGTATAGACATAGACGAGATAGTAGATAAGGCATTTAGAAATGCTAAGAAAAAAGCCCTCTCTAGTAAGAAAAATATGAATGAGATGGTGAAAGAGAAAGAATCGATTAGAGTTACAGTTGCCGGAGAAAATTTAGCAGAGTCAATTTTCAAAGTTGTGGAAAGATACCCTTCTTTTGATAGATTGCCTCCCTTTACAAGGGAGTTGATAGATGTAATTGTTGGCATAGATAAATTAAGGCACAATCTAGGCGCTCTTTCTTTTGCAGTTAATACAATTAATGCGGTTAAGATAGAGTACATAAAAAATATTAGGCGTGCTAAATCATCCCAGGATGCATCATTTCTAAGAAAACAGTGTTATGGAAGGTATATCTCGATATTAAAACAAGTAGAAAAAAATCTAAAATTTTTGAATAATGCGAGAGATAGATTAAAAAATCTTCCTTCGATAAATCCTGATTTGTATACTGTAGTTATTGCAGGATTTCCAAATGTAGGTAAATCTTCACTCCTAAAAGCCCTTACCAACTCTGAGCCCGAAATAAATTCATACCCTTTTACAACAAAAGGGATTAATGTTTCCTCATTTAGTTACAATAAGAGGAAGATACAGGTTGTAGATACGCCTGGCCTACTAGACAGAGAGCTTAGTTACAGAAATCCAATTGAACTCCAGGCTATCTCTGCATTAAAGTATCTTGCAAAATTAATCTTATTTGTATTTGATCCAACTGAATCATGTGGTTACACTATGTCAGACCAGATGAATCTATATAATGAAATATCTGAAAGTTTTGTAGGAGTTCCATTTATAAAAGTTTTAAATAAAACAGATTTAAAAGAATGGGGTTTTAAAGACGACATAGGTGGAATAAAAATATCTGCTCAAGAAGGGTCAAATATAGATGCCCTGAAGAAGAATATTGAAGATATACTTTTCAAGTATTTTGAAGAAGAGGTGGATTATTTTGAAAAAGATTGAGTCTGAATCTAAGGGAATAACAGGTTTTTTAAGAACTTTTAAGCAGATTGTAGAAGACATTAATAAAGAAAAAGAAATTAAAAAGATAGTATTTACAGGGAACAAATACACATGCACCCCCTTTGTTGAGCTTTTGACATATGTAATTAGATCAATGAACAAAGAAATTATTTATGTTCCAACTATTAACTTAGATGATCCCTATAAAGTTATTTTGTCAAATGTCGATTGTGATTTTGTTAAAGGGGGAGATCCTTACATTCCTGATTTAGTAATACTACTAGGAGGGCTTGCCATGCCAGGGGGGCCTGAAATTCCTTTAGTTCAAAAGTTTTTAGAAAAAATTGGTAACAAAGATAAAAAGGTAATCGGTGTTTGTTTCATGAGTATTTTTGAAAAATCAGGATGGTGCGGTATAATACCATTTGACTATATGATAGACACATTTATGGATAGTTCGATATACGGGAGATAAAATGGAACTTAAAAGTTGTAAAAAACGATACATGAAGGATACTCACAGAGCTATTCCTCCAGAAGAAACACTTGAAATTGTCAAAGATAAACTTGAGGTTTGTGGGATCACAAGAGTTGCAGATATAACAGATCTAGATAGACTTGGGATTCCAGTTTTCTCTGCCGTAAGGCCTGATGCATCCCAGGGCTCAGTATCAGTCTATAACGGCAAAGGTGTATCTAAAACTGAGGCAGAGGTATCTGCAATAATGGAAGGTATCGAAAGATATTCTTCTGAAGTTAATGAAGAGATTATTTTAGATTCTTCAGAATCTGAATTGAAAGGTAAAGTAAATTATTTATCTCCTTACGAACTTACCTTACCCGCCCAAGAGATGTATAACGAATATATAAAAATAGGGTGGGTCAAAGGTTACGACCTTATTAAGAAAGAAGATATTTATGTACCTGCAAATTCTGTATTCCATCCATACCCTCTAAAAAGAGATTATCCCCTTTTCAGAACCAATACAAATGGATTAGCTTCTGGGAATACTCTAGAAGAAGCTATTTTTCATGGGCTTTGTGAAGTTATTGAAAGAGACGCATGGTCACTTGTAGAGATGAAAAGAACATTTCCCAAAGATCTTGTAATTGAAATAAATGATCCTTTGCTTGAGGATTTTCTTAATAGATTTAAAGAGAATGAAATAGAAATTATTTTCAAAGATATTACATCGGATATCCAAGTTCCCACAATTCTTGCTGCTATTGATGATTTGAGATTAAAGGATCCAACTCTCATGGTAATGGGTATGGGAACACATATCGAACCAAAAGTAGCATTATACCGTGCCATAACTGAAGCTGCACAGTCAAGATTGACCCAAATACACGGTGCAAGAGAAGATACACAAAAAGCAGAGATGAAAAGAAGAATAGGATATGACCGGATTAGAAGATTAAACTGGTATTACTTAAATAAATTTGGAGTTGAAACAAAAACTTCTGATTTCAAAGCTAAAGCTTCAGATGACATATTGGAAGATATCAATACTTTATTAGATATTCTAACTAATAATGGTATAAAAAGAGCCATAGTTGTGGACCTTACTAGAAGTGAGCTTGGAATACCTGTAGTAAGAGTTCTTGTTCCTCAACTTGAACAGTATGGAATTGATAATTCAAGGATTGGATCAAGAGGGCGGATGAGAGAAGTTGATAAGAATTATTATCTATTTGGGCCCAAGCCTTCCTCCAGAAGAGGCTAAATATATTTTATCTTCAGATAAGAAAAGGGAAGTTGTCTACGCCCCCCCAATTAGACGAGGAGATATCCCAAAGGCTGTTTCAGAAGGTTTTGGTATAATTGGAATTATTGATGGGGTTTTTTTTAGGGAAAGTGCAGCGTCTCCTCGAGAAATAATGGAAGTTCTAAAAAGTGACGTGAAAATATACGGGGCTTCAAGTATGGGCGCATTACGTGCATCAGAACTGGATAGATATGGAATGATAGGTATTGGAAAAATTTATCAGTGGTACCGAGATGGGACTTTAAATTCTGATGATGAAGTCGCATTATCCTTTGATAGTGAAGAATTTATCCCGATATCAGAACCTCTTGTAAATATTAGAGAAACAATAAAAAAAGCCACTAATCAGAATATAATAAGCCTAGAAGAATCAGAAATAATCTTGAAATCAGCAAAAAGTTTGTATTTCCCAGAAAGACGATGGGATAAAATAATAAAAAACTCAGAAAATGCACTAGAAAAAAGGCTTCTTGATTTTTCAGTCTTTGTTAAGAATAATAGAGTGGACATAAAGAAAGAAGATGCTATGCTCCTTCTCAAAAGAATAGATGAAGATTCGAAATAGTTATAAGTTTCTATTTTAATGATTCTTCATGAGAAACAATAAAGATCTTTTTGATGAATCTAAAAAATATCTCTGTGGAGGAGTTAATAGCCCTGTAAGGGCCATGAAACCGTATCCTTTCTTTACTGATAGAGCTAAGGGCGCAATGTTATTGGATGTTGAAGGTAACAGTTACATAGATTACTGTTTAGGTTATGGCCCAATGATGTTGGGACACAAAAATCCAGATATTCTTGATGCAGTAAAAAATCAGCTTGAAAAAGGAACAGATTATGGAACGCCAACTGAGAATGAGATTATTTTTGCAAAGAGATTATCTCAAATTGTGCCCAATGTAGAAAAAGTGAGGTGTGTTACAACCGGTACTGAAGCAACTATGAGTGCCATAAGACTTGCTAGAGGCCTAACACAAAGAGATAAGATAGTAAAATTTGATGGAGGATTTCACGGTGCCCATGATGTAGTTTTGGTAAAAGCTGGTTCTGGCGTAATGACCACCGCGATTCCAGGTTCAATGGGTATACCCAAAGATTCTATAAAGAATTCTATTTCTGTGCAATTTAACAACATTGAAGCTTTATCAGCCATAGTTGAAAAAGGCGATGTCGCAGGCATAATAATAGAACCAATAATTGCAAACGCGGGCTGCATTCTGCCTGAAAAAGGATATCTAAAAGAAGTAAAAAGGACTGCAAAACAAAATGGAACATTATTGATTATGGACGAAGTTATCACAGGATTTAGAGTTGGCCTAGGTGGCGCCCAAGAATACTTCAAAGTGAATGGAGACATCATTACTATGGGGAAAATTATCGGAGGGGGTTTTCCCCTGGCAGCGTTTGGTGGAAAAAAGAAGATAATGAATGAAGTATCCCCAGAAGGTCATGTGTACAATGCAGGGACCTTCAATGGTAATCCAGTTTCTATAGCTGCAGGATTAAAGACCTTAGACATACTTGAAAGAAAGGAAACATACCCCCAAATAAAGGAAATGACTGATAAAATAACAGACGGGATTTCAGATATGACATCAAAAATGAAAACTGTAATATACTCGGCACCTGGAATGTTCTGTTTATACTTCGGTGTTGACAAAGTTAAGAATTATGAAGATGCAAAGAAATCAGATACTGAAATGTTTAAGAAATTTCACAAAGAGCTATTAAAGAGAGGGGTATTCTTACCACCTTCCCAATTTGAATGCAACTTCTTGTCTATAGATCACGATGAAGAAGTAATAGATAAAACTCTAGAAATAATGAGTTCTGCGCTAAAGTTAGTTAAAAGATGAGGATAAAATGAAACTTATTTGTGGCACTAGAGGATCAAAGTTAGCTTTAACTCAAACTAATGAAGCTATTGATGATTTATGTAAAAAAACAGGGATAGAAGTTGAGAAGAAAATAATTAAAACTAAAGGGGATCAAATTCTAGACCTCCCATTACACAAGATTGGAGGTAAAGGCCTATTTATCAAAGAGATAGATGATGCACTTATTAACAATCAAATTGATTTTGCCATCCATTCTCTAAAAGATTACCCAACTGATGTCCTGCCTGAACTTGAGATTTGTGCTATTACAAAAAGAAGGTCGCCATATGACGCCTTAATAAGTCTTGAAGAGTCTATAGAAGATCTCCCAGAAGAGTCTTCTGTTGGTACCTCCTCTTTGAGAAGAAAGTCAGAGATATCAAGAATTCGCCCAGACCTAGATCTTAAAGATATACGAGGAAATCTAGACACAAGGATAAGAAAAATAAAGGAAGGCCTCTATGATGCGATAATTGTTGCAGAAGCTGGATTTTCTAGATTATATGGGGAAATTAATCAAATTGAAGGGTACAAGTTTTCAAGAATAAGTTCAGATATCATTATTCCTGCCCCAGGACAAGGTGCTTTAGCTATCGTATGTAGAAAAGGCGATGGAAAAATAAAAGAATTGTTGAAAACTATTGATGACGAAAAAACAAGAATTGAAACAATGTGTGAAAGACAGTTCATGATTGATGTAGGTGGAGGTTGTAATCTTCCCGTAGGAGCCCTTTCTTTCATAAAAGGAAATGAAATAGAACTCAAAGGATTTGTAGGAGATATGGAAGGAGCAAAATCAGTCAGGGGAGACCTTAAAGGAAATAAGGAAGATTATATAAATATAGCAAAGGAACTTGCAAAGAGAGTAAATATTAGAGAGTGATCTATTGGTTGTATATATAGTCGGGGCAGGACCGGGCGATCCGAAGTTAATCACGGTAAAAGCGCTCGAAATTATAAAAAAAGCCGATGTTATTCTATATGATAAACTTGTGAGTAAGGATTTACTTTCATATTCTAAGAAAGAGTGTATTAAAATTTACGTCGGAAAGAAATCTGAGGGGTCCAGTCAATTTCAAGAGGATATAAACAAAGAACTTTATGACTATGGAAAAAAACGCGACATTGTTGTTAGACTCAAAGGTGGAGACCCATATATATTTGGGAGGGGAGCAGAAGAAGCAATGTATCTCTACGAGAAGGGTATCCCATTTGAAGTTATTCCTGGAATTTCATCAACTATTTCATGCCCTATGTATTCAGGAATTCCTCTTTCATATAGGGAATCAAATTCAGCGTTTGCATTTTTAACTGGTCATGAGGCTGAGGATAAATCATTTAGCATAAACTGGCACAGACTTCCAGACACTCTTGTCATAGTAATGGGGATAAAAAATAGAGATGCGATAGCCCAAAATTTGATTAAAGCAGGGTTCAATCCAAAAACACCAGTCGCCATAATTAAGAATGGAACAACTTTACTTCAAGAAACAACTGTATGCGATTTAAGCACACTAGGAGAAACCCCTGCAGAGCCACCGTCTGTCATATTTGTGGGGAAAAATGTATTGTTTAGAGATAAACTTGATTTCTTTGAAAAAAAGTTATCATTGATCAAAGGAAAAGATATATTCGTTTCCAGAGAAAATGGAGAAGAATTAGATATTATGAAAAAAATGGGGGCCCATGTCTATGCCTACTCGCTTATTGATATAGTTAATATAGATTTTAAAGTTCCAAATCTATCTGATTATGATGTCATTGTCCTTACAAGCGCAACAGGCGTGGATAGACTTGAGGGAATTCAGTTACCAAAGGATAAAGAATACTACACAATAGGGCCAAAGACGGAAGAAAAATTAATTGAAAAAGGTATATACCCAAGAAGACCAGAAAAATACAATTCAAAAGCACTTGCAAAATTTATGAATTCAGAATTTAAGGAAAGAAAAAAGATTTTGACATTGAGGTCACAGGAAGCCCCGGGGTATTTAGAGGAAAGATTAAAAGAATTTCACGATGTTACTAGAGTTGATGTCTATAAAGTAAGAATGAGGGAGGGCATTCCGGAAAAAAAGAATTTCGACATAGCGTTTGTTTCAAGCTCTTCAAATGCAGATGCCTTTAAAAAGAAAGGATTGAATGCTAGAATCATCGTCTCAATCGGCCCTGAAACAAGTAATGCCCTCGTCAAAAATGGGATAAATCCTACAATCGAAGCTGATACACATACTCTTTCAGGTATGCTTGAGGCCTTATTGGACAATCTAATTGGACGAGATAACTTTGACAAGAATTAAAGATCCTAAAAATATAGGGATAGTTGCAGTATTTTCTGCACTTGCATTTGTGGCGACTAGATTTCTACAAATCCCAATTCTCCAAACAGGTGGGTACCTAAACTTTGGTGAGGCTATAATATATATCGCTGCCATATTTTTTGGGCCTGCAGTAGGGGGGCTAGTCGGTGCTATTGGACCAGCTCTTGCAGATGTTACATCCCCATATGCTGCCTTTGCCCCATTTACATTTATTATAAAAGGTCTTGAAGGGTTCATCGTGGGCAAAATAGCTTCCGGTAGTCAGAGTAGAGTTAATAAAATATTGGGAATAGTAGCTGGTGGGGGTATAATGGTTCTTGGCTATTTTATCGTTGAAATATTGGTCTTTTTGATACCCCCTCCCGTTGCACTTATAGAGGTCCCATTTAATTTATTCCAGTTTATAGTTGGTGGGGTAATAGCCATAGTTATAACTGGAAGACTAAAAAAAAGTGTGGATAGGATAATGTATCGATAGTATGAAAGACAAATCTAGATATCTTGAAGATTTAAAAAAGGTAATTGAAGAAGGTGAAGTAGACTTTAGAATAATTGATACTCTAAACATCCTAAACTCTAAAGAGGATTACTATACCACTTCAAGCTGCGCCGGCAGGATAATCCTTATTGAACTTGAAGAAATAGGCGGTAAGAAAGAATCTAATTTTGTTTTTAAGAGTCATGAAAAAGTAGATTATAAAGATATCTGGAAGATTATAAATGAATACAAAGGAAGTAAAATGCTTTTTTTAATAGTCAACTCGCCCATACTTCATGTTGTTTGTAGAGATATAGAATCTGCTAAGAAATTGATTAATATTTCAAAGGAATCAGGATTCAAATATTCATCAATCTTCTCGTTGGGAGAAAAAATAATTGTTGAAATACGATCGACAGAAAAAATGGATGCCCCTGTTGTAATAGATAAAAAAGTATATCCTAGCGAAGAATACGTTATGGTTCTAGTTGAAATAGGAAATCAATTGCTTGAGAGGATTAAAAAGAAGATAGAAAAGCTTAATGAAAATTTAAGAAGTATTGAATAGAAAATAATAAAATATTTATTTTTTAGTTGTCTTTTTCTTCAAAGGTATATCGTAGTTCATGTCCTTTAAGGTATCAGTTTTTACAATGGCTTTAACTTTTTCAAGTGCTGAGATTAGTGATTCATCGATCTTCAGCCTGTAAACAATAATACCTAGCTGCTCATAGCTTTTTACAATGTCTTCATTGTATACAGGGATATCAATTTTAATAGGTTCATCTGTTGGATTTCCAACAATTATGTCCCTATAGCCTAGTTTCGCAACATTTTCTACAATATATCCACCCATATTCTGGACATCTTTTGGAAAAAGGATAAATTTAGCCATTTTTACACCACCGTTAATAGAGATATTACCATTGCAAGAAATCCAAGCGCTGTGAATCCCATTGAAACTGGATAAATTTGCTTGAAGGTAAAGATAGGAGAGAACGCAGATACTATAGAGAATAGTATTGGCATTATTAGACACAACAGGCAGTGTACCAATAGTAAAGGTAAGTTAAGTGTTGGCGGAAGCCCTATGAACAATGTTATGAAAACACTTGATAAGCCAAATAGTATTGATTCCCTCATTAAATAGTAGCCCCCTCTTGCCCAAGCTGCATACTCTAATGATGGCCCTTCAATTACATCTGATTTAGCTTTTTCAATGCTGAATGGATATTCGTTTAGTAACATGATGTACCCAATGAAGTAAACAAATCCGGCCAACATTCCAGAGAATGTAAATAAGATTGGCTTTAGACTAAATATTTTATTAAGGTACATTAGATCAATCAATCCGCCTGGATAAATGAGTGAAGCATCGAACCCTTGGAATTGAACTATGTCAGAGAAGTTAATTGATTTTACTAGGACTACAGGTACGAACATTGCAAGATATAGTGGAAAAGATCCCACTGTAATCATCTTAAATGCCCTTATTACGCTTTGTTGTTCAAAGAATCTTCTATATTCCCCTTTCATGACTGCCCCCTTAATCTGATCTGCATACGGCATTGAAACAGATAGAATAGACCTTGAAAAGCTACCCATAGCCATAAACAAGAACTCTATTACTTTTAGTAATCCCACTACTGCTACAATTGTTCCTAATCCATTAACAACGCCCCATTCTGGTGTTGTAAAGAGGACGGCAAAGAACATCACAAATATTCCGATTATAGGTAAACTATGGAATAATCTTGGCATTGGTGAATTTGGTTTAATCTTTTCTTTATAGAAGAATTTAAGAATTGCCCAGAAACCGGGTGTAAGTATAGGTGGTCCAATCCTCTGCTGTATTCTAGCCTGAACTTTTCTTTCAAGCCCTGGTATCAAAAATCCAGTGATTAATGCTGCTAATGGAATAAGTATCGTTGTAAGTATAAGTTCAATCATCATAGACCCCTCCTAATTAGACTCTTTACATCTTCTTCTGTGATAATCTTCTCCTTCCCATTTTCAACTACTATGGCCCTATTAGTACAGGCCAAACACGGGTCACAGCTTGCCATTGTAAGCATACCATCTGTTAATTGATCCCCGATGCATGCAATTTCCATTGATGCCAAAGCTGTTAGAGTTGGAGTTCTGTCTTGATAGCTTCGTATTCTTCCAGTTTCATCAAGGGAAAGGGAATCATAGATCTCTCCTCTTGGTGCTTCGTTATAGGAAGTTGAAAACTTCATTTCTTTCAATTCAAAACTTCTGTTTGATATTGGCCCTGAAGGTAAAGTTTCAAGTGCCTGTTTAATAATCTTAACAGATTCTATTGATTCAAGGGCTCTTGCAACTACTCTGTCTTTGTTATCCCCGTCGTCAAGTACAATAACATTGAAATCAAAGTTCTTGTATTCTTTCATTTTCTTTCTAAGGTCGACATTCAACCCGCTTGCTCTACCAGTTGGACCGGGAGTTGCATATTTTATAGCTTCTTCTTTGGTCAACACCCCGCTTCCTTTTACCCTTGACATTATCATTGAATCATTAATTATTCTATTCGCATAATCTCCTATTTTTACGTCCAATTTAGACAATCTACCCTTTAATTCAGACATCCTATAATCATCAATATCACATCTTGGCCTAATCCCACCTATTATAGGAACTGAATAATGAACTCTATTCCCTGAGATTATGTACAAAAGGTCCATTACATCTTCCCTCAAGGTAAAGGCCCTCATGCACATTGTCTCATGCCCCAATACTTCAGTTGCATGTGCTAAGTAAATCAAGTGGCTATGAAGTCTTTCAAGTTCTTCCATGATTACTCTTATATAATCTGCTCTTTCGGGAACTTTAATCTTAAGACCTCTTTCAACAGCCCTTGTACTATTCCAAAGATGTATATGTGAACATATACCGCAAATTCTTTCAGTAATAATAAGGCCTTTATGAACAGGCATTCCTTCCATAATTCTTTCAATACCTTTATGATAAGGATCTAGAGTAAGTTCACAATCAACAATCACTTCGTCCTCTACAAAGAATCTTGCCCGGTAAGGTTCAAGCATTCCAGGATGCACAAGACCTATTGGAACTTCAACTTCTGCCGTCTCTTTTCTAGCGTTTTCTCCCACTCTTATCACCTCTCCAATAATAAAGGTATACCTGCTGCAATACCTGCAATAATATCTTCAGGCCTTGCAGGACATCCCGGTATATAAGCATCAACTGGGATTACTTCATCTACTCTGCAAACTACTTCATCACTATCTCCAAGATCCCCGCCAAACTCTTTGAATATACCACATCTAATTCCGCATGCGCCCACTGCAGCAACTATTTTTGGTTCAGGAATTGCTTCATAAATTCTCTTTAAAGGTTCGATTGTCCTTCTTAAAACAGGACCTGTCACAGCTAGTACATCTGCTTCTCTTGGATTCCAAGTTAATATAACCTTGTACTGCTCAAGATCGTATCTCGGTGACCATGCAGCATTTGCAACTTCAATATCACATCCGTTACATCCGCCTGTATAAAATAACATGACATGAATTGCATTTTTTCTGGATATTTTCTTAAACATTTTTACACCTCTTCAAAATACTTTGAGGAGTCCTTAGCCATTATATCAATGATCTCCTTTATCTGATTTGCATTAAGTTTTATTGGCTCTTTTAAGAGCTTTGAAGGATCAGCCTTAAATTCACCTACTTCTCTTGGATGAATTGCCCCAGGCTTTCCATAAAATGCATAAATTGGACAGTTATCGTGACACCAAAAGCAGTAAATACATTTTAAAGGATCATATTTTGGAGTTTGTGTTTTTGTGTATCCTTTGACTATTTCAATTGGTTTTTCTAGAGGAACCATTTCTATTGCTTCTACTGGGCATATATTGGCACAACCTCCACATCCGATACAGGATTCATCATTTACAGTTTGTGGGTATTTCACCTTACCTTGAAGTATTGAATTTCTGATATCTTTACTTGTTACTCTATCAGCTGCAAAAAGTATTCTAAGGATATTCACATAGATACCCTTTAGAAATATTAAGAAAATACTTTTCATTATTTAGACCTCCCGTTAATAGTTCTGTCTTCAAAATCTGTCTGTACATTTATTGCATAAGCTGGACAAATATTATCACATGCGCCACACCTAATGCATTTATCCATGTCAAAGACAAGTTTTTTGGACTTGACAGATATTGCGTTTGCTGGACAAATTTTAACACACTGCTCACACATTATACATAAATCATCATTGTAAGTAAGAGTTCCACCTTTGATCTCTTTGTGATCTCTTGTTTTTCTTGGGAGGCATTGCACAGGACAATATGCGCCACAAGTTTCACACATAACGCACTTTTCAAGGTCTACTCTAAATCCGTTCAGATCGACTTCAATGCATTTAGTTGGACAGACTTCTTTACATATACCGCACTGAATACATCCTTCGTGTTCACCCTGCCATTCTCTGTAATTTAGCTTAATTGCATCTTTTTTACAGACTGTAGTACAGATTCCACAAACGATGCAGTGGCCAGTGAACATTTTCTCTCTTTCACTTGTCTTAATTTTTGTTGGACAAGCTTTAACACAAAGATTACAGTTAATACATTTTATAGAATCAAATCTTATTCTTCCGCCTTCCCACTTTAAAGCATCTGTTGGACATGCATCGACGCATAGTCCGCATTGATTACAGTAATACAGTTTTCTTTTTGAGTCGCCTTTGATTATCTTCGGTCTGTGATTTTCAATGACAATAGCATTATTAATACATTTTCTAACACAAGTATAACAAGAAACACATTTGCCATAATCTATGAAAGAATTCTTTATCGCACCTACTGGGCATACGTCCATGCATACATCACAGTGAGTGCAAACTCCCGGTGTTGCTTCATATTTTATTGCGTTTGCTGGACAGTAATAAGTACATCTGCCTCCTTTGTCACATCTCGTTTCGTCTATGGCTATACTCAAGAGCTTAGCTTTGCCCTTCGTCTGGATTGGGCCTCCGTCTCTATCTTTCTGCTTTGGCATTATTTCTTCACCTCTTCAATAGTCATTGACTCAAGATTAAATCTAAGCTTACCTTCGACATTTAATCTAGCGCCCATTGGGCAAACATCTCTGCAAACATTGCACATTGCACATATTCCCTGTGGAACTTTCTTGTCCTTGTACTTTACCATTTTAATGACGCTAACGGGGCAGTTCTTTTCACAGATTGCACAGCCAATACATTTTTCTTTGTCTACAATATATCCGCCATATCTGTTCTTGAATATGGCGTTAACTGGGCATACTTCCATGCATTTGCCACAAGTGACACAGCTGAATGCTTTGTCATTTATTATTCTGATGCTCTTTGTAGGACATGATTCTACACATACCTTGCTTAGGTTGCATTTATCATTAGTAATGTACATCTTACCGCCTCCTTATAATCACTGAAATTAATACTCCAAGCACAGTTGCAAAAAATGCTTCCGAGAATCTTATTATATGCCCAAATAATGTCCATTGATAATCTGGATATGTACCCAATGCGGCTGCAATCAGTATTGAAACTATCAATATTATTAAGTACATAGACTTTGGAATTTCTTCAGATTTAACTTTGTATCCAATAATAATTCCATAGATAAGACCAAATAATATTGGCCCCCATTGATTTGCCAATCCAAGAGCTGCAACTTCGCTACTCATCTCTCCTCGCCTCCATTAAGAACATCGCTATTAGCGAAAGACCTGCTAATACGTTTAATCCCACTCCAATGTTTAGGTATGGTAAAACTCCTGGATGTGTTGGATCTGGATAATCAAGGAAATTGTCCCATCCAAATGCTCCAACATGTAGTATATCGTAGGGATCAACACCTGTATTGTATAGGTAGTAACCTGTTCCGTAATAATATGTTGTGAATACAAGACCTACGACTCCTGTTAACAAAAATATCAATGCCCCGATAGTTGATAGATTTACAAGATATCTGTGAGTAAATCTAATAGGTGTTTTCTTAAGTCCGTAAATTACTACACTTAAGAAGTATCCAGTAGCTATTACTGCGCCACCGGGGAAACCTCCTCCGGGTGAAATGTGTCCACCAAGAACAATTGTAACACCAAAAGCTACAAGGAATAGGGCAATCGGAAATGCCATCAACCTTTGAATAACTGTAGATTTGTCTGTCATTTCGGGAGTTTCTTTTTTCTTGTATCCCTTTAGTGAGCCCCATCCAAATACAATTGTTGTTGTTATTACTGCGGTAATCAAGATAAAAGTTTCACCTAATGTATCATATCCTCTAAAGTCAAACAATATAACTGTAATAACGTTAGGTGCAATGTTACCACTGTACAAATTGTAGAGGTAACTCATTCCAGGTACCAAATAATCACTAAACTGGTAAAGAGTTCTCAATATAACAAATGAAGCTATCAATAAAGATACGCCCGCAATTATATTTCTTCCTTGTTGGTAGTTACTTGTTTTCACTTAAATCCCTCCCAAGAATACGATAAATAAAAGTGCAAGTGTTAGAGCCACATAGAACGAAGATAAATTTATTGAATCTGTGTTCTCTTTCTCTACTTTGAACACAGTAGGTACTGTAAATAGGATCGCCGCCAAAATAATAAGTGAACCAAATCCTAATATTGTCGAATTAGCTGTTCTTAAGACTAGTATTGCACCTATCAAGAGGAATGATAACATTAAAAATTCTGATGTAAGGGCACTTCCAATACCCATCCCTTGTCCTTTATCTTTCATCTTTTCATGGAATATTTCGTATACTTTCTCTAACAATTATCACACCCCCAAGGAAACAACAAAATTGTATATCGGATCATAGATAATATTTGGGAACAATCCTATTGCAAGACAAACTAGTATCAATACCACAATAATCGCCTTGAACATATTTCCACGCACTTCGGTATTGACTTCTACTCTCGGCCCCGGTTTCATGAATATCATGAAGAATGCTTTTATGATTGCAACAAATGTTGCTACGCTTAATAATATCACAAGCACTCCAAGTTCCGGCGCCCCTGCTTGAGTTGCGGCTTGGATTAGTCTCCATTCACTTTGATAAGAGTTAAATGGTGGAACTCCAGATATGGCCAGAGTTGCTAATAACATTACAAACCCAACCAAAGGAACAATCTGCAATCCATCTCCAAGTTCATCCAATTTTGTTGTTTTGAATTTATCGTAAACAAAGCTTGCAATGAAAAATAGTATAGCCATGCTCAAAACATCATTAATTGCATGGAAAATACCTGCCGCAATACTGAGGGAGGTTCCCAATCCCAACCCCACTGCTACGAGCCCAGCTTGGGATACAGCTACAAACGATAAAAGTTTTCTAAGTTCTACCTGTTGTAAAGCCATAACTGAACCTATTACAACGGTAAATATTGCAAATCCCAACATTACAGATTTTAGAAGGGCATAGCCGGAGAAAACTCTGAATAAGATTATGGCCATTGCAACAAGAACAAACTTTGACTGAACTTGTAGTAATGCTGATATTTCTGGTTTTGCATTTTCATACATATTAGATTTTATTATATGAAATGGGAAAAGACCTGACTCATACAGCCACCCCAATGTTAACAACGACACGGAAACTAATGCAATTGGATTTAATTGTCCACCGGCTTTTATAGCATTTGATAGATCTGTTATATTCAATAGCCCGTAAACACCTAGTAGAAGTGCAATTCCTAATAGAATCGAAGCCCCCGAGATTGTTCCAAAAATCATATATTTGAATCCTGCTTTGAATGATTTTGTATCTTGAACAGCTATTACAAGTGCAACTTGTGCAACTACTAAGATTTCTGTGAAAACAAAGAAGTTAAATATATCATCTGCTAACATTATTGCACTAGTTGAAGCCAGACTAATGAAAATCATGGCTACATATACCCCTGAGATCATCTTTTTGTTAAGTACAGTCAGGACAGTAAATCCTGTAATAATAGTCAGGACCATCATTAGTATTTTCTGCACAGCTCCATAAGAATAAACAATTCCCATGTATACATCGGGTATCAATAATTTAGATATTTCGGGGAAACTCCCTGTTCGAAGATGGCCACTGAACAAATGTACCCCATACAAAGTTACAAGAGGTACAAAAACAAAGACAATCAATGATACAATGGAGATAAACTTTACAGACTTATCTTTTTGATGAAGAAAGTTTACTAATATCGCCATTATCAGTGGAAGTACAACCATCAATGGAATTAAAGTACTGTTGTTTAACATTTATTCATCCCCCTCAAACATCTTTTGAACACTTAAAGTATGATATTTCTTATACAAAACAACTGCCAATGCTAACATGACTGAAAGTGTGGAAGCACCAATAACAATGTTGGTAAGAACCAATGCGAATGGCAACGAGTATGAAGCATTACTTGCAAATTCCTCAAATTCTAGTAAATAGGAATAATTTGAGGGTGTCGCTGTAGCGTGGAAGTGATGCATTACCTCAGGGATAAATCCTCCTGGCCTGTAACCAATGCTGATCAAGACAAGATTTACTCCATCTCCAATCAAGTTTGCACCAATTATTTTCTTTAGAATGTTGTCCATCATTAATAGTGCCCATAATCCCGCTACAATCAAAACTCCTGCGGTCATGAAAGATCCTACTTGAAAGGGTTCCATTTACTCATCCCTCCCCTTTGTTGTTTTGTATAGTGCTACTATGAATAGACCAGGTATTAGTGCTGCGCCCAAAATTGCTTGTACAGCGGCAACATCTGTAGCAAGTAAGAAATGGAATATTGCTGCTAAAGAAAAGCTCTCAAAAGCTAAAATAATAATACTCTTGTAAAGATTTTCCTGTATTATTGCCATTAAAGCTGACAAAGCCACTACAAATAACAATATATAATCAAACATCGTCCTCAGCCTCCGTTAAATCTGCCCAAGATATCGAATGAACTGCAAAAGGCATTAAGAAAAAGTGAGCCAAAGCAGCTAGAATTGCAACTGGATTACCGAGGAAGATAATGACAAGTATACATACGACGTCCATTACCCCCAAGATATGAAGTCTCGCATATACTATGTTCTTCCTCTGCCCAAATCTGAAAAGTCCTAAGGCAACAGCTATGAGTGCCATTCCTGCTATTAAATAGAAATAAGGGAGTATTAGTTCCATATAAGAATATACGTTCATTCTGCAATCCCTCCTCTAAAGAATCTAGAAATAATCAATGTTCCTACTGGCCCAAGTAAGAGTAAATAAATTGCTATATCTGAAAAATAAGGAATGCCGTACATTTTTCCTACAATCATAAAACCAGTAGCAACGCCGATTTCTGCGGCGCTTGCACCAGCTAGCGAATTACATACGCCCCTTAAAGTAGTTACCCTAAGACCAGAGATAATAGAAACGCCAAGTCCTATCAACATCACGTAAACATAATAGTCTTTAAGTTGGAGATAATGACCGACTAAAAGAATTATAGCTAAAATCAACACCAATAAAATATTATATTTGTTCATTTAATCCTCCACCATCTTTTTTATCCAGCCTTCAAAAGGAATAACATCTTTCTGACTTCTAGGAGATATTACAGCAACTAATAATTTCTGCTTTTCTGGAAAAACATCAATGGTCAATGTTCCAGGTGTCAAAGTAATACTGTTAGCAAGAATAGTCATTGAAACGGGTCTCTTGAGAACTGTATCAATTTCCATGACTTGTGGATCAATTTTACCGTTAACACATTGAATAACAACATCTCTTGCAGAAACAATGATGTAATATACTAATCCTATAAAATAGACAACACCCCAAAATGGTCTTAGAGCCTTACTCATTTTTACACCTTCAGGAATTTGAGTAAAAGGTTTATTTATAGTTTATAAATGTTTCGTCATTCGTTGATTGGCGATTTGGTCATAAAAATTTTTATTATAATTAAGCAAATATAAGATAATAAAAACCTTTAAATACAGCTTAAAAACGTGTTTTAAATAAAGGCAGATGATTCTCTTGGAAATAGAAGAAAAATGGCAAAGTAGATGGGAAGAAGCCAGAATTTTTTATTCTGATCCCAAAAACATGAAAAAATTTTTTGTAAACTTTCCGTATCCTTATGTCAATGGATTCATGCATTTGGGCCATTCTTTTTCCCTTATGAGGGCCGAAGTTTTTGCAAGATACAAGAGAATGTGTGGTTACAACACCGTCTTCCCTTTTGGATTTCATGCAACTGGCACCCCAATAGTTGCAGCTGCTGAAAGAGTAAGAGACGGCGAAAAGTCTCAGATTGAAATTTTAAGAAAGATGGAAGTTCCAAAAGAGCTAATCCCAAAATTTTCAGAACCGGAATTCTGGGTTAGATATTTCCCTGAAGAATCAATTAAAGACCTAAAGCTTCTAGGACTATGTATTGACTGGAGAAGAAGCTTCATAACAACTTCACTAAATCCTTATTATGATAAATTTATCAGATGGCAGTTCAACAAACTAAAGGAAAAAAACTTTGTTGTTAAAGGTGAACACCCCGTAACTTGGTGCCCCAAATGTAATAATCCCATAGGAGATCACGCAAGGCTTGAAGGTGAAGGCATTACGCCTGAAGAGATAATTTTACTTAAATTCAAGTTTGATGGAAAGATATTACCTGCGGCCACATATAGAGTTGAAACTGTTTTTGGCGTCACAAATATGTGGATGAATCCAAATGTCAAATATGTAGAGGTTGAAGTTGACGGCGAAATCTGGATAATATCACCAGTTGCTGCAGAGAAATTAAACAACCAAAAACACAAAGTTAAGATTATTAAAGAATTAGAAACTAAAGAATTGATTGGAAAATCATGTGAAAATCCCGTTACAGGGAACAAGATTCCAATTCTTCCTGCAACTTTTGTATCGCCCGACATAGGTACAGGGGTGGTGATGTCTGTTCCCTCACACGCCCCCTACGATTATATCGCATTAAAGGACATACAATCAAATCCATCAAAATATGGCGTTTCTGATAATCTTGTTAAAGACATAACTCCAATTTCTTTAATAGCTGTAGAGGATTTTGGTAAGAACCCTGCAATAGAGATTTCAGAAAAGATGGGAATATCTTCTCAGGAGGATGCCGACAAACTTGAAGAAGCAACTAATATTATTTACAAGAAAGAGTTCCACCAGGGCATATTAAATGAGAAAACTGGTAAGTATAAAGGAATTAAAGTATCTGATGTCAAAAAAATTATTGTTACTGATTTTATTAATAATGATGTTGCGACATTATTTTATGAGCTCCCTGGAAAGGTAATGTGCAGATGCCTTACACAAGGTGTAGTTAAGATAGTATCAGACCAATGGTTTTTAGCATATGGAAACCCAGAGTGGAAAGATCTAGCAAAGAAATGTCTAGCACAGATGAATATTTATCCTGAAAAGGCAAGGAAACAGTTCGAATACGTACTCGATTGGTTAAAGGACTGGGCATGTACAAGAGAATTTGGTCTTGGAACTAAACTTCCATGGGATGATAAATGGGTCATTGAATCACTTTCAGATTCAACTATTTACATGGCATACTATGTATTGGCAAAGTATTTTGAAGACCCTTCGTATAATATTGATCCACAAAAATTAGATGATTATTTCTTTGATTATATTTACTTAAAGAAAGGAAATCTTGATGAAGTATCAGATAAAAGTGGTATATCCAAAAAATTAGTCTCTGATATGCAAAAAGAATTCCTATATTGGTACCCATTTGAATTTAGAAATAGTGGAAAAGATCTAATTCAAAATCACTTATCTTTTTGTATATTCAATCATGCCGCAATATTTCCTGAAGAATTATGGCCAAAAGGATTTGGAGTTAATGGATGGATACTTGTAGACGGAGAAAAGATGAGTAAATCCAAAGGCAACTTCTATACAATCAAACAGATTGTGAAGATGTACGGTGCTGATGCAGCAAGAATAACTTTGATGAATGGTGGAGAAGGCCTCGATGACCCCAACTGGGACAGCGAATTTGCAAGGACTATTACCGACAAATTGAAGAATTGGGAAGACTTCTGCGTTGAGAATTACGGAAAAGGTAGAACTGAAAAGTTATACATTGATAGGTGGTTCTTATCCATTTTAGATAAGACAATAAAAGAAACAACTGAAGCTATGAACGATACAAATTTCAGGACTGCCCTTTCAAAAGGATTCTTTGATCTGCAAAGAGACCTTAAGTGGTATCTAAAGAGATGTCTTAACTCCCCAAATAAAGAAGTCATATCTGAAGTAATAAAAGCTCAAACGCTGATACTAGCACCTTTTACACCACACATCTGCGAGGAGATTTGGGAAAAATTAGGATTTGAGCCATTTATCTCAAATTCGCCCTGGCCTGAATACAAGGCAGAAATGATCGATAAAATTTCGGAAGAGAGCGAGTATTACATTGAAGAAGTTGTAAACGATATAAGAGAGATAACAAACGTCCTATCAAGAGGGGAGCAAAAAATCTTAGAAAGAATAGACATATTCACTGCAGAAAACTGGAAATGGGATCTTATTGAACTCATAAAGACAAAAGACAATATGGGCGAAGCTATTAAAACTGCAATGTCAAATGACAATTTCAGAAAAAATGGGAAGGACGTAAATCTCATAATCCAAAGGTGTTTTAAAAACAGATACTTCCCAGAAAGATTCGATGAAAAAGAGGTACTTAACGAAGCAAAGGCATTTTTAAAAGAAGAGTTCAAGGCAGAAATTAATATAGACCCTGTAGAAGACCTCGGGAATGATAGAAAAAAGGCACTCCCTAGAAAGCCAGGTATACATATATATTTCAAATAATTATGGATTTAATTAATAGAAATCAATTTATACTGGTATAGTGATTGTCGTATCAAGAGGGAAGTCTATGCCAGGAACACTGATACAGCTTGTCATTTTGTTTTTCGTAGTTATTGACCCTCTTGCAAGTTTCTTTGTTTTTTATGCAACTTCCTCAACAATGGTCCCCAAGGAAAGACAAAAAACTGGGATTCTGGCAATACTAATTGCTGTTTTACTATGTTTTATGGTTCTGATTTTAGGACAGCGTTTATTGGAGCTATTCAGCACCACGCTGGACGAATTTAGGATAGCCGGGGGGATAGTACTTACCATTCTTGGGATAAAGATGGTCTTAGGAGAACCTCTAGTAAACACTCATGAAAAAAAAGAGAACTCCGCCAGAGCTTTGGCGTCTATTATTGCAACGCCTCTAATTACGGGCCCCGCCACAATATTCACAATAATTTTGGCAAGCAATGACTATGGAAAATTTTTAACAGGGATTGCTGTAGGTATTGTTCTTCTTATAACTGTATTATTATTCCTTTTATCAAATAAAGTAAAAAAAGTATTAGGGGATACAGCAACTCAAGTTGCCACAACTATCCTTGGACTTGTAACACTCTCTTGGGGCGTGAAGTTTATAATTTTGGGCATAAAGAGTATCTTCTGAACAATTCTTAATCCGCTACAAAATAATAATCTTCAAAAAATCACAATTTTTGCTACTAATATCAAGATACTTACACTTGCAATATCCATTACACTCGTAAGTAGAGGTATTACCACGTTGTCAGGATCTATATTTGTTCTTATTGAGAAGTAAGTGAGATAGTATGAAATTAGCATCCCTGCAAATGAGGATATAATTGCTACAAATATTGAAATTTTGAAAAGATTGAAGAAACCCATCTGAGGTATGTTAAGAATCGTTGACATCACAAAAGCAATTATTGCAAGTAATGGAAATAGAATTAGCGTTATTGCAAATGTATATGAGAATTCCTTCAATATTCTTAACTTTGGCAGAAAAGTGATCTCTGCCTGGCCTAAGTGAAAGCTAGTAGAGATTCTGGCTGAGAGAATACTCCCAATGTTCCCATTTTCTGCGTTAAATAAAGGAGATAAAACAAGCAATAACGGAAAAATACCTATGAACTCTAAGTTGTGATCAAGAAGTGATCCAGCGAGTGTACTCAGAAAAGCGCATACTGCGAGAAAACCCATTGACTCTCTTAGTATCTTCTTTGCATAATAACTATTCCTTACTGAGAATAGAGAAAAGGAAACAATAATACCGCTTATTGCAAGACTAGAAAATATCATGAAACCTTTGCTTAAAGAAAATGAGATTATACCAATTGCAAAGAGAGAGACAACGTTTAAGATGTCCCCTATAGATGCGATTAGCGGAGATGAAACGTTATCTGGATCAAGACCTTTTTTGAAAGAGAAGATAGCAACTAAAATTGTAGTTAAAATAAGGCCGATTGCAGCAACAAGAGAAGCAAATAATGAAATAAAAAAGAGATGTACAAAACCTATCGTTGGGTTGCCAATGATAAATCCACCCAACATTGCAAAAAAAGCGATTACTGTAGACATAATTACAGCTTGTATAAGGGAAGAATAAACATTCTCGACTATTAGTTTTGAGTCACTTAAATCAGGCGTGATTTCACCTGTATGAAGACCTGTTGAAAGCCTTGACCCCATCGAAGCATAAATATTCCCCCTCATGTCAATTGCAGCTGGAAGCATAGTCAATATTCCAGGTAGTAAAATCAAGAAATCAATCATTTTTGTGAGATAAATCCCTGCAAATATATCAGCAAAAGCACATATAATAAGCGCAAAAATACTTTGTTTAATTATACTTAGAAAATCAGAAAGATCCAGTTTCGGGGGCCATACTAAAAACCTCTTTGGAAAAACCTTTAACATAAAGGCCTCTTTCTTTATCAACTGCATGCACTCCCCCTTCAAATGCCAATTTATAGATCAAAGATCCTCTTTGCCCCGACCAATGACCCAATAAATCGTCTTCTTCCATTTTTCATCACTTAATTATAGCATACAATTTTTTAAAATACTTAAAAAGATTTCTGTAAAAATTTCTTTTGAAGCTAAGTAATAAGGTTTATAAATTTAGTCTGTGATTGTAATTTAATGAAGAGAATAAGGCCTTTTATTAAGAACAGCACAAAAGTTAGAGTTCTCACAAGATATCTTAATAATAACAGGGAAGTAAAGGAATACATAGAGAAAGTTAATCCTGTTTTTTATGAAATCTCGTTTCTTGACTGCTATGTTGAAAAAAGCATAAGCGAAGAGGTTAAAAAAGCGTTGGAAGCATACGAAGGCCTTGAAATAACAACAGATGAGATCAAGGACAACAAATATACATTTTATATAGATAGCAAAGAAGGCGAGCCAATTATCTGGATAAAAAATGAAGATCAGAAGATTAGATTCTCCAAAATACCTGTAGAGTTATCATAGATGATATTAGATGAGTTCAAAATTTTTAGGTTCCGTAAGGTTACATGCACCTTACCACCCTTCTATAGTCATTAAACTTGACAAAATAGAGTTTAGAGTAGATAGCTCTTGCGGGGCAAATAATGAGAACAAAGTATATCTTTTAACACATTTTCATTTTGACCATGTTAGGTCATGCATGGCAGGTGGGGCAGACTTTCTAAGTCTTTCTGAAAATCCGATAAAAATTCATGCACCTTATGATGACAGAAAAGAGTATGGAGAAACTGAAAACGTTTTTGATATTCATTCTAAGATGATTAATTTCCATTCCAAGGGTAGGCGTAAACTTGTTCCGATTCATGGAGAGGAAAATCTTCGATTTAATGGAACTACTGTTGTTCCTATTCCCTTGAATCATACAGTGCCTAACTTTGGGTATTATATTAATAATTCAGAAACAAGTGTTCTTGTCACAGGCGACTGGGAAGGGTCAAATTATAAGAACAGAAAAAAAATAATTTCTTTAGCACCAAGATTATTAATCACAGAGTGCAGATACTTTTTCGAAGATGAGATAGAGATTGCTGAGCAGCGAATGCATGTTCATGTCGAAGATGTTCTTGATCTAAAAGAAGAATTAGAAAATACAATGATTGTCTTAACCCACATCTCACATAGATACCGTGACCTTGAGGACGTTATCAAATTAACAAAAGAAAAGGGCCTAATTTTGGCAAAAAACATATCGTTTAACAACACCGATTATCGTATCAGGGAACGATTCAAATAAATAATATAATCTATAAAAAATATTTATTTTTCTAGATATTTGATAACAGTAAATTTTAAATAAAGTTAATTCAATAGATAATGTTGCACAGGTCGAAACTTCGCTGGTAACAAAGTCTTTCATTCCTTGCATCTGAGCCGCTTAGGCGGATTTGAGTGTCACGCTCCACCCGCATACAAGGCTCTTGGACAAGGGTATTTCCGGGATGGCTAAGTCTTATCGGAAAGTGTTTGA
>CAZFRW010000002.1:0-63490 GCA_964521515.1 uncultured Thermococci archaeon | reverse complement strand
CGAAAAGTTTATATATAATCGCCTTAAAATATGTTTGTTTGAGTATATTATTTTTAGCTAATATCTGCTAAAGAGTATATATTCAAACATGTTGATTAAGTCAATTGACTTTTTCAAATCAAAAAAAAAAATGGAGGAAAAAAACAATGTCAGGAATTGGATATTTTGGTCCAAGGAGAAAACCTGGATACGAAGAGCAGCCTTCCATAAACCCCAGCTTTTTGAAGCTTAGATTACCATTCTACCACTACCCAATCGAATACCAGGATTTTATCCAAGGGATGATTTTGGCGTGTGTACCTTTAGGTATCACGGCAACAATGCAGCCTACATTGGGAGTACCAATTGAGATAGCAGTATTCATGGTAATGATAAACAACCTTTTCTATCTATGGCACACTTCTTTCGGTGACCCATCAATAGCCGGTTGGATTACGCCCGGTATACCAATTTATTCAGCATACTTTGCTACATTCTCAAGTACGCTAATTGGTCCAACAGGTGTCTATATCGAAAGATTACAAGCTCTTATCGCATGTCAGCTAATATTGGCTGTAATGTTCATAGTGCTTGGTATATCTGGAGTAGGTAGACAGTTTGTAGCGCGTATCCCAACCTCAATCGTAGCAGGTATTCTTTTAGGATCTGGGCTTTCATCCTTAACAGCTATCTTTAACCCAGCAAATGCTTACGTAAAAGACTTACCAGTATCTTTCCTAGTATCAGCAGTCTTGTCTATATTCCTGTTGTTCTCTAAGAGGGCAGTAGCACTAAGAAAGAGCAACAAGATAATGCAATGGATTGCCGGATTTGGAATAGTTCCTGGATTTTTAATAGGATATATCTTGGGACTTATTACTGGAGAAATCAAAGTTAACATGGCAGTTGTTACATCTAGACTTATAATTGAAATGCCAGTTGACAGATTGATAAACGAATTCACCGCTTTCGGAGTCGGATGGCCAAGTGCCACTCTATGGGGCGCAGGTATAGCTGTTGCAGTAGTAGCATACATCATAGCATTCGGGGATGTCATCGTTCTAAAAGCTTTGATTAAGCAGGCTGACGAGGCAAGACCAGATGAAAAACTTCTAGTGCACATAAGCAGAAACCACATAATCACTGGGTGGAGAAATCTACTCCAAGGATTTTTCGTACCATACCTCCCATTCTGCGGTCCACAGTGGACTGGAGGACAGGCACTTGTAGTTCAGAGATATATGCACGCAACACCTGAGCAGGAATACACCTACTGGGGAGGAGCAACAAGCATATTCTGGGGTATGACCCTTGCACTATTACTTCACCCAATAGTTCAGATAATGTTACCTGCCAAGTTCATTGGATTAGGTCTAACCTATTTAATTCAGGGTTACCTATGTTCCTACCTTGCAATGGAAATGTGTACAAATAACATTCAAAGGTCTATTGCAGGAATAATGGCAGCAGCATTGCTCATGGCAAACTACGTCAAACTCTGGGGAAGCCCATTCTTCTCTGCACCCGCAATGGGTCTAGCAACAGGTGTAATTCTCTGGCTAGTACTCGAATACGAAGGTAAGGGAAAGGAAAAGAAAAAATAAATTAATTTAATTTTCTTTTTTATTTTTTTAAATTTATATGCTCTTTTATATGTAAATATATTTTTTGGATATTTTGTTTAGATGGAAACTCTTATAAACTTTTTAAATTCTTAACGTAGGAGATACAATGGTAACAGTAAAGATTTCGAAAAGAAAAAAGATGGGATCAAAGGCATTCTTGAAAAGAAGCTTGCCTTTCTTTGTATTAAGCCTAATTGTAGTTATTGGTGGTCTTTTTCTAATAGGTAAATTATTAGAAGGCGATCCTCTCCGCAACACAATACAATGGGGATGGTTTATAGTAACTTTCTTAATAGTTCAGTATATTAATGTAAAATATATAGTAAAGAAGTGATAGTATGGAATTCAGAGATATTTTTAGATATGTACTTTTGTTGGTATGTGTAGTTTATGGTATTAGGGCATATATGACTGGCCAATTGACACTTAGGTATTTGTTAATAGCTGTTGTTCTTTGTGCAGTGACATACTTCATAATAGCGAGACCGGATAAGTATTGAAATAGGTGTTCATGTGTTTGACAAAATACTCAATAAAAAGTTATCTTTGCTTCCATGGATAGTCTACTTAGAAGAAGGTCCTGTATTCGAAGCCTTTACTGCATTGAAAGGTGAGAAAGAGATATTTGAAACGTATATCCCAGTTAAATTGGGCAATCATCTATATTATAGTAGCTTATACTATTTAAAGAGTTTGAGAAAGGAAGATCTTTCTAAGCTAGTCATTGTCGATGAAGATGGGAAGATCCTAAAAGATAAAGAAAAAGCTTTTAAAATTTGTCTTGCCGTAAATCTTTTTGTCAGAATAACTCCCTCAGAAAACCTTAAGTATATAGTGAGAAATCTGGAGGAGATCGAAAAAGTCAAAGAATATAAATCAAAGGCAGATTATTTCGTGCCTACTGCAAAATTGTTTTTATCAAAAAAAGATGCGGAAACGTTAGAGAAATCTTTAGAGAGCTTCTATAAACATGAAAATACTGCGAAACAATTACTTGCTCATTATGTACAGGGAGTTGAGAAGATTAAAACTTTAAAATCTATCGATTATACAGAGATCACAGATTTAGTCGACTCTTATACGAAAGCAGGATTTGAAAGGGTTAGAGCAAAAGAAGATATAAAGAAGTTTATTGAACTTATCCGAGATTCAAAGAAAGCTTTGCCCCACCAAGAAGACAACTATTTAGATACCGAAGCTGGCGCTTATTACATGATTGATAGACTTGAAGCGTATGTAGTTAGAGATATCAAACTATTGGAAATTAGATATGAGGGTATTCGCCAGTATTATTCAAAGAATGTAGCCGAAGATGAAGCTAAAGCATTATTGGATTTTTTTAATAAAAATATTTAATTCTTTTATTTTCGTCATTATACTAATCTTTCTAGGACTTTTAATTATCGATATTTTAGGTATGTCTAAATATTATAGGATTATTTAATATTTTATTATAAATATATATAATCTTTAGTATATATTTTTTAATTATATTTTATTTAATTATTTTAATATAATTTATATATTTTCTTTATTTGCCGATATTAATATATGTATTAACCAATAACCTTATATAGGATCTTGATTAGTCACAATTGATTGGGCTTACTAAATTATATAGGTATGCCTAAATCAAAAAAAAAAATGGAGGAAAAAAACAATGTCAGGAATTGGATATTTTGGTCCAAGGAGAAAACCTGGATACGAAGAGCAGCCTTCCATAAACCCCAGCTTTTTGAAGCTTAGATTACCATTCTACCACTACCCAATCGAATACCAGGATTTTATCCAAGGGATGATTTTGGCGTGTGTACCTTTAGGTATCACGGCAACAATGCAGCCTACATTGGGAGTACCAATTGAGATAGCAGTATTCATGGTAATGATAAACAACCTTTTCTATCTATGGCACACTTCTTTCGGTGACCCATCAATAGCCGGTTGGATTACGCCCGGTATACCAATTTACGTAGCATACTTTGAATCGTTCTCAACGGAAATCGTTGGTCCATCTGGAGTATATATTGAAAGAATGCAAGCTTTGATTGCAGTTCAGCTAATATTGGCCGCTGTTTTCATAATTCTTGGTGTATCTGGAGCAGGTAGACACTTGGTAGAACATATTCCAAAGTCACTAACAGCAGGTATTCTTCTAGGATCAGGTTTAGCATCCATAGAGAGAATTTTCAATCCAGCACAACCATTCGTAAAAGATTTACCAGTATCTTTTCTAGTATCATCATTCTTGTCTCTATTCCTTCTGTTCTCTAAGAGGGCAGTTTCATGGAGAAAGAGCAATAAGATATTTGCATGGATTGCCGGATTTGGAATAGTTCCTGGATTCGTTATAGGTTATATTCTAGGAGTTATAACTGGAGAAATCAAGGTCGATATGGCAGTAATTACCTCAAGAGTTTTCATTGACATGCCATTCCAAAGAATGATAGATGAAGTATCTGTCTTTGGAGTCGGATGGCCATCTGCTACAATGTTCGGTGCAGGAATTGCCGTTGCTTTGGTAGCTTATATCATATGTTTTGGAGATATTATCGTTCTCAAAGCTTTGATTAAACAAGCTGATGAAGCAAGACCAGATGAAAAAGTAGTTGTACACATAGGCAGAACACACATCATATCTGGATGGAGAAATCTAATCCAAGGTTTATTCCTACCTTACGTACCATTACTAGGTCCACAATGGACTGGAGGACAGGCACTAGTAGTTCAGAGATATATGCACGCAACACCCGAGCAGGAATACACCTACTGGGGAGGAGCAACAAGTATGTTCTGGGGTATGACCCTTGCTCTATTGCTTAACCCAATAGTTCAGATAATGCTACCTGCCAAAAACATTGGATTCGGTCTAACTTTGTTAATTCAAGGATATCTCTGTTCATACCTTGCTATGGAGATGTGTGAGACTAATGTTCAGAGAGCTATTGCAGGTATAATGGCTGGATCTTTGATTATGGCAAACTACATCAAACTCTGGGGAAGTCCATTCTTCTCTGCACCCGCAATCGGTTTGGTAGTTGGAATTATTCTCTATCTCTCTCTTGAATACGAAGGCAAGGGAAAGACCAAAGAAAAGAAAAAATAAATTAATTTTTATTTTATTTTTATATTTTATAAAAATTAATACTTAGGAAATTAAATACATAATATAAAATCAAAAAAATCTTGGATATTAAAAATTAATATCGTCTTCTTTAGAAAACATAGTTGCAATCATTATTCCTATAGTGATCAAAACAAATCCTGCAGCAAAAATACCCTCACTTTCC
This sequence comes from uncultured Thermococci archaeon, assembly GCA_964521515.1. Lineage (GTDB taxonomy): Archaea > Methanobacteriota_B > Thermococci > Methanofastidiosales > Methanofastidiosaceae > Methanofastidiosum. The sequence goes on along the minus strand of CAZFRW010000002.1, from coordinate 58,599 downwards.
AATAAAAACAAATCTAATTTGTATCCAACTATATCAGAAAGTAACAATATAAATCCTATTACAGCTATTATCGCTCCAATAATTCTATTAATTTTTTGTCCCATGCGCCTTAAAGGAGGGAGCCGTTTAAAAGATTTATTGTCATGATGCACATGCTTTGGTATTATGGGATTACTATACAATATACAGCTTATCTCATCAATATTTTTGTATTTTCAATTTTTTGAGCGTAATTAAATTTAAAAACTACCTTTTGTATAATTATCTAGGGCTCGTAGCTCAGTTGGTATGAGCGCGGCATTCGCAATGCCGAGGCCGCGGGTTCAAATCCCGCCGAGTCCATAAATAGATAACTTTTTTAAACTTTTAATATTATTACAAACTGGGCCCATGGTCTAGTTGGTCATGACGTCACCCTCACACGGTGGAGGTCCTGGGTTCGAATCCCAGTGGGCCCATATTAAGAATAAGTTTTATTTATAATTGTAGGTGAATATTTGAAATATACAAGAAATGAATTTTATAATGCCTTTGGGGATAAACCATGGGTTTCGCCATTTGAAAAGATTGTTGTTCTTGCAGACAAAGAAAAAAGAATAATTGAAATCTTTGAGAAACACCCAAGGGGAATGGCAACAGCATCGTGGGTGACTTATCATTATCCCAAGGCTTCATCTTTGATTACAGAATCCGTGGGAGAAGGAAGTCAAAGTTTTTTCAGAGTTAAAGAAGGAAAATGCAATTTGGACCTTAAAGCTGGTGTTTCTGCAGCAGGCATAGAAGAAGTAAGGATATTTGAAGATAAAATTAATATTACTTACGCTGGACTTGGCGGAGGAGGTGTTGGAGCTGTCCTTAACAGGGGTCTTGCAGAGGGAGTAGAATCTGTTGAAATCCTTGATTACGGCGGAGGAGGCGGATTAAGCAAAGCTACACTATCTTTCGGTTTAAAACAAAAAATTGTAGTTGGAGTTGATGATACAGATACAAAAGAGGAAGGGGCAACATGGTCTCTTGCAAATGAAATAGCGTACAAAATAGAAAAGGAAGGATTAGCCGATTATCTTAGGCATACATTAGTTCAACTTTATCCAAGAAATCCCCACAAGACTCAAAATTGTGTAAGTACAGCATTGACTTTTGGCGTGGATCCAAAAAATATTCCGGTATTCAAGGAGCGAATTTTTGAACTTTTTGATAAATATACCCTTTCAAAAGAAACTGGTTTAGTTATGCTAAATGGAATAGGTATAGAAAAAGAACTTCGGGAGTATTCTCTTAAAGTTAAATCTTCATTAGTATCTCTTGACGAGGCAATTGATTTCTCCAAAAAAGTAAAAAACTTAGAAGTTTTAATGGACAATTGGGGATTAATAGGCGCAATTGCAGCTTTGGGATACTCTGAAGACCCAAATGAGGCTGTGAGATTATGAAATCATTTGTTAGCCCTTATAATTTCGTTGAAAATGTCAATATAAAAGTAGATCCAAAAAATATCATCGTGTATGATACTACTCTAAGAGATGGAGAACAGACTCCAGGAATTTGCTTCTCTCCCGATGAGAAAATAGAAATTGCCATCAAACTAGATGAGCTTGGCGTTCCCCAAATTGAAGCAGGATTTCCAGTTGTATCAGATGGCGAAAGAAGGGCAATAAGAAATATAATGAAGCAGTCCCTGAACTCTGAAATACTTGCCCTAACTAGGACATTAAAAAGTGACATAGACGTTGCTATGTCCTGTGATGTAGATGGGATCATTACTTTTATTGGGGCTTCGGATCTTCATTTAAAATATAAATTAAAAATGACTAGGGAGCAGGCGCTCTCAAAGGCTGTTGAAGCCGTTGAATACGGAAAAAGTCATGGGATATTTGTTGCCTTCACAGCAGAGGATTCTACAAGAGCGGATTTAGATTTTTTAATTGAGCTATACAAAGCTACAACTGAAGCCGGTGCAGACAGGATTCACATAGCCGATACTACCGGTTCTATAAGGCCCATGGGGATGAAATACCTCGTTAGCCAGATCAAAAATAATATCGATAACACAATAGGGATACATTGTCATGATGATTTTGGTCTTGCAGTTGCTAATTCTCTTGCAGCATTTGAAGCAGGAGCAAGAGCTATATCAACTACTGTTAATGGAATAGGCGAAAGGGCAGGAAATGCATCACTTGAAGAGGTCATAATGAATCTTCGGCTCTTATATGGAATAGAGATGCCTTTCAAATATGAAGTTTTATATGAACTTTCAAGATTAGTTGAAAAGTACACTACAATGCCCGTACCTAAAAATAAATCTATTGTTGGTGACAATGTTTTTGCACACGAATCAGGCATACACGTTTCTGCTGTCCGGGTGGAGCCTTTGACATATGAACCGTATATGCCAGAATTTGTTGGTCAAAAAAGAAGGATTATACTCGGAAAGCACTGCGGTATTAGTTGTATTGAATATAAACTTGACGAACTTGGATTGTCTTTACCTCAGAGTGAAAAAGAAATTCTAATACTCAAAGTAAAAGAGATGGCAGAAAGAGGGGCAAAAGTAGGCGATAAAGAATTTAAGAACATGGTCCAAGAGATTCTTTCAAAAGGTTAGATGATGAAAAATTCATATTCCGGAGCGAAAGTAATATCCAAAGCGATTAAGGATTCGGGAGTTGAAACACTTTTTTGGTATCCGGGAAGAGAAATATTACCATTATACCACGAATTGGAAGAAGAGGGCATTTCTATTATTAGATCCTCTCATGAGCAGTGTGCAGTTCACAGTGCCGATGGATTTTATAGGGCCAGCGGCAAGATATCTTGTGCACTTGCATCAACTGGTCCAGGCTCAGTCAATACAATGATGGGCTTAGCATGCGCATATAAAGACGGGTCGTCTTTAGTACTAATAACTGGACAAGTTCCAACTGATAAGATAGGAACTGATGCTTTTGAAGAAGTTGACTTACTTTCAATGACCTCTACCATAACAAAGAAGAATCTTAGATTAAAAGATGAGTTATATCAAGAAGTAAGAGCTTCTTTTAATCAGGCGGTATCTGGAAGACCAAGACCAGTTCATGTCGAAGTCCCAACTAACTTATTTGAAAAAAAATACATCTCTGAGTTTAACTATATAGAAAAAAAAACAAAAACTAAACTTGACATTGATAAAATTAAACTCGCCATTAAATTAATTAATGATTCTGAAAGGCCTTTAATTCTTTCTGGTCAAGGGGCTATTAATTATGGAGCAGGAAATACTATTTACTCGCTTTCCAATAAAATTGGAGCCCCAATAGTTACAACACTTCCAGGGAGGGGAATTATCGATGAAGACAATCCTCATGCATTTGGAACTTTTGGCATTAGGGGCACTAATAACTCAAAAATGGCCTTTGAGAAATCAGACCTAATACTTTCTTTTGGAGTTAAATTTTCCGATAGAACTTCTTATGGCATATTAGATAATTCAAAGAAAATAATAGACGTGAACATAGAAAAAAATAAAAAAAATATAAATTTTGACTTAGCTTTAATTGGAGATTTGAATGAAATAATTAACAACATCACTATTGGAGTTTCTAGAAAAGCCGATCTTTGGATTAATAAGAAACCTATTAAAAAGTTAGATGGAATCTCTTCTTCTTCAATACCTTTGAAGCCACAAGCTGTTATTTCTGAAATACTCGAAAAACTAAACAAAGATGATATTGTTGTTACCGATACGGGCTCGATAACAGTATGGACTCATCTACTGAAAAAAGTTCACTTCCCAAGGACATTTATTTGCTCGCATTCATTTGGCGCAATGGGATTTGGATTACCTGCAGCTATAGGGGCCAAGTTATCAACTCCTAAAAAGAGGGTTTTATTAATAACGGGTGATGGCGGGCTTTTGATGGTATTAGGGGAGCTACTGACACTTTCAGAAAATAATATCGATGTAAAAATTTTCTTGATAAATAACGGTGTATTAGGGACAATTAAGCAGTATGAAGATACAAAATTTGGAGGTAAGTATTCATTTTCACTTGGGGAAAAGGATTTTGTTTCGATATCTCGCGGCTTAGGAGTTGCTGCCGAAAGAGCTGAGGATAAAGGGGAACTAAAAAAAGGAATCAAAGAAACACTCAACTCAGAAGGGCCCATGCTTTTGGATATATTGGTAGATCCAAATGAAAAAGTTCCTTCAGGTGGAATTTAGAATATTGTATCCCAATTTCTTTCCTAAGGCCATAAGTGTTAACACAGGTGGTGCACCAGGAGCTTCAGGTAGTATACTTGCATCGCAAACATAGAATCCCATTTCTGTTTTGAAGTTGTTGTCTACTGTAATACCTATTGGCGCTGTTCCACCGGGATGGGCACCGCTAGCTTCTGTTGAAACTATTTTATCCACTCCAGAATTAATTAATATTTTAGAGGCAATAGCAACACCATTTGATATTCTTTGTGCATCTCTACCGGTACAGGATTTTTCGACATATGTTTTAGCAACATGCCCATAGGAATCATCCTTTATTTTGATCATTATGCAGAAGATATTGTCTCTTTTGGCTTCAATATTTTTCTCATTAAGGATTTTGAGAATTCTTTCTGAGTAGTATGGAGAAACTAGAAAGTCATTAAAAGGGATATACGCTGCCATCTGTATCTCATCTTTAAATGAACGATCCATTTTTCCACCAATCGTAACAAAGATATCGGCGAAAAGTCTTTTTGGAGTTTTTATCCCCGAATTATTTAGTATTTTTGGTGTACCAAGGGCGCCTGCACTTAGAATTACATTCTTAGCAGAAATATCAAAGCTTTTTCCTTTAACTATGAAACTTTTACCGCTCTTGTTTATTTTTGTTGCTTCATAATTTGTCTTTAGCTCAGCACCTTTTGAAAGAGATTTTTCTATATAATAAAGCGAGGTCTTTTTTGCCTGGAACTGGCATCCCATATTACATTTGCCACAGTTCTTACATTTTTTGAAATCAATCATCTTTGGCATTATCTTAGGATCATAACCCAATTCTTTTGCCTTCTCAATGAAAAGTTTTGTCCTACCGCCGAGCATATTTTCAGGGATTTGTCTAATACTAAGATCTCTTTCAACTTCGTCAAGTTCTTTTTCTATGTATATGCCTAAGTTTTTTAGTTCTTTTTCTTGGGCCCTCACACCGTTTGCAATGGACAATAATGTAGTTCCGCCAACACCAGTCCCACTGAGAATTTCAACCCTGCCATGCTTTTCAAAATCTTTATTGAAAGATGTCTTGACATACCCTTTGTGAGCTTCATTTAAAGATAGGCTTTGGCCTTTTTCTAATATCAGGACTTTATAATCGGAAGATATCTTTTCTGCAACTGCTGCTCCACTAGCACCACTTCCAATTACAACATAGTCATATTTTTCCATAGAATCCCAATACTAAATCTTTAATAGAAGCTCTATCTTTTTCTTGTATGCATTCTTCTTCGATAAAACTTCTTTTTCTTCTTCTTTTATTTTCTTTCCTATCTTATCCAATCCAAGATTTCCTGTAGCTCCTGTGTGAGTCTTTGATTTTATATTTTCAACAGGGTCTTTGTTTCTTAGAGATTCTAGGTTTGTCCCTATCTCTTTGTATGCGTCCCTGAAAGGAGAGCCTTCTTTTACCAGCTCTAAAACTCGGTCAGTTGCATATAGTTCTGGCGTAAATGATTCCATTAGCTTTTCTTTGTTGACTTTAATCTTTGGAATGAAATATCCAAAGATATAAAGAGTCTGATCAGTAATCTGGAAACTTTCTAACAATGGGCCCTTTGTAAGTTGGAAATCCCTGTTGTATCCAGAGTAAAGCGATGTTATTATATTAACAACTCTAAAATATAGCGAGTTTACAATATGTGCTTTGGCTCTAGTCAACTCAAGTAAAGCAGGATTCTTCTTTTGGGGCATAAGGCTTGAACCACCACAAAATTCATCGGGCAGTGAGAAATAATCAAACTCAGGTATGGAAAATAAGATTAAATCATTTGCAAATTTTGAAAGGTCCATCATTATCTGCGAGAGCGCAAATATTATTATGGATTCAGTCTTACCTCTACTATTGTTTGCATAAAGAACATTATTTTGTACTTTCTCAAATCCTAGGAGTGATGCCACATACTCCCTGTCTATATTAAGATTGACCCCATAGCTTGCCGCGCTTCCAAGAGGGGATTGATCATTTATGTCATAAGCGGACTTTAATAGATAAAGATCGTCAAGAAGGCTTTCTAAGATTGAACTTGCCCAAAGACCTACAGATGAAGGCATTGCCCTTTGGGTATGGGTTCTTCCAGGCATCGGAACAAATTCATTATCTTTTGAGAATTGCAATAAGATACCACAAAGACTAAGGACGCTTTCCATTAAATCAAGTAACCTTTCTTTAGAATACAATCTAATATCTAAAAGGATTTGATCATTCCTGCTCCTTGCCGTGTGTATCTTTTTCCCAGTATCGCCTAATGTCGCAGTTAAGAGATTTTCGACAGCTGTATGTACATCTTCATCCTCTTTTTTAATGATAAATCTGCCTTTCCTATGAAGTCCTAAGATATCGATTAAATTCTTCTTGATTTTAATAAGCTCTTCATTAGAAATAATACCTATTTTATTAAGCATAGTTGAATGAGCAATATTTCCATAAATATCTGCTTTGACTAGTTGCATATCAAAGATGTAATCATCGCCAACAGTAAAATCTTCAACGTTTTTATCAAGTTCGTATTTTTTTTTCCAAAGTTTAGCCATTTAGATACTCCCACACAAAATATAAAATAAAAATTTAAATATTTATCTGGACCTTTTAGCCAAAACTTCATACATTAGGCCCATAACCTTTGCAGCGTCCTTTGAAATTCTTTGATCCATTCCCCCAACTTTAATTGACCTTATTTCAGGGGCAAATAATGATGAGGTGGATTCTCTCTTCAATATTTCTACATTTCCCTTGAATAATTTAACTTTGTAATTTCCATTAATATGCTCTTGGCTTTTAATAATATAGCTATCAAGGGAATCTTTCAATGGGTGGAACCATCCCCCATGGTATACCATGTAACCCCATTTTTGGTCTACAGTCTTTTTAAACATGATTTCTTCTTTTGTGAGACACATCTGTTCTAGGTCTTTGTGTAGTTTTAGGATAATTGTGGCCGCGGGCGCTTCATAAATTTCTCTACTTTTCAGATTCATTATGCCTTCTTCAAATATATCTATTTTTCCAATGCCGTGCATTCCTCCGATAGTATTAAGCTCAGTTAATAATTCAAGCAATCCAATTTTTCTCCCGTTTAAAGATACCGGCACACCCTTTTCAAAAGAAATATCCACAAAAGTGGGAATATCAGGGGTGTTTTCAAGGGATCTAGTCCACATCCACAGATTTTCTGGAAGTTCTTGGTCAAGATCAATCGCTCCACTTGCAATAGATCTGCACCATAAAGTTTTGTCGTCTCCCCCAGTTATTTTTTCTGTAACGTATATCCCCCACAATTCGCAAAGTTTTTCTTCTTCCTTCCTTGTAAGGTCAAAATCTCTTACTGGAACCAACACGTTTAGTTCAGGCGCAAATAATTTGAATACATTGTGCATCCTATACTGGTCATTTCCTTTGCCACTTGACCCTTCCATTAGCGCATCACAGCCCAATTCTTTGCCTTTTACGGCGACTATGTTGGCAATCAATTGTCTCGTCATCGACGTACTGACAGGATAACCCATATAGTCGGAGTTTGCCATTATTGCCATAGGGATCCATTTTTTTACAAATTCTTCTTTTGCGTCTATAATTATTGGTTCTATTTCTAAGATATTTGCTTTTTCAAATGCAATGTCAATTTCTTCTTTTCCTTGACCAACATCAATCATTATAGGTACAATCTCTTTAGAATTATACACCCTTTTCAGGAGCTCTATGCATAGACAGGAATCAACTCCTCCTGAATAGGCCACCGCAACTTTTTTTACATAGGGCGTTTCAACGCCTTCAAATTTTTTTAGTATTTGTTCCATAAGTAAAACCTCCCCTCAACTCATTGGAGCAGTTATAAGGATTATGATTTATTTGTATCAAAAATAGGCTATTATGTATAATTATTTGTTTCTTTGTACATTACAGAAATTGAATCATTTTGTTACCACTATAATCATGTTTTGATACCAAAAATTATATAAAATGTAGTATTAAAAGAGGATTATATTTAATATTTATGGCGTGAGATGATGGTTTTTATTATAAAAAAGAACATAAAAGGGGAAATTTATTACTATGTCAACCATTCTGTTCGGATGGGTGGTAGAGTAAAGACTGTTTCTCATTATCTTGGGAAAGGCCCATTTACTCAGTCTGAAATAGAATTTTTAGTTAAAGAAAAGTCCCAAATGCTACTTCTTGAAGCAGAATTTTTGAAGATATTTTCTAAAAAGTTAGAATATGAAGAACATATTCTCCCTACTTCATTCATAAATATAATAGAGAGACTAAAAGAAATAAATAGGATAATGGCCCCCTTCAATAAAAGTTATTTTGATAAATTTGAAGAGAATCTAAGATTGAGATATGTACATGGGTCGATGGCAATTGAGGGTAACACTCTGTCGTTGAGGGATGCGCAACTTATATTAGAAGAGGATACGCCAGCAGGAAATACTCTACGAGAAATGTATGAGATATTAAACTATAAAGACATTTTCAAATTCCTTGGTACTTATAATGGGGACATCACCCTAAAATTTATTCTAAAAATTCATGAGATGATGATGAAGAATATAGATGATGAAAATGCAGGAGTACTTAGAAATATAGATATTTCTATATCCGGATCCGATTATGATCCTACGCCTTTTCCAGTATTAGAAGATGAACTTAACAATCTAATTCAATGGTATAAAGAAAAAAAATTAACAATGTTTCCAGTTGAACTAGCTTGTCATTTTCACCAAAAATTCGTTGAAATCCATCCATTTATTGATGGCAATGGCAGGGTTTCTAGGGAACTACTAAATTTCATTCTTATAAGAAATAATTACCCAAGACTTGTCATTCCATTTGAGAGAAGGGGGGTTTATCTTAGGTGCATAGATATTGGAAATTCAGGACAACTAACCCCTTTCATTATTTTTATATCTGGGCTTTTGATCGAGGACTCTTTTAAACCTGTAGACATATTCTTTAATAAATTGAAGGAAAAAATAAAAGAAGAAAAATATTCTAGTGACATTTCAAACGAGTTGGACAATACAATGAGTGACTACAAAGAGATATTGGGGATAATCAAGGGCATGGAAGGTAGAATAGAAAATTTGAACTTGAACGAGTTAAGAAAGGGAAAATGGAGATTATAATCCTATCTCACTATAAAAAGAAATCTATCTACTGTGCATAAAACATAATGTTTAAATAGTATTGGCAATGAGTATTTTCATGAAAAAAACTAGTTTGTTCTTAATCCTAATATTGTTTAATATCTCAATAATGAATGTTTTTGCAGATGAATTATCTTGGAGTCATGAAACTGGTGACGATATAGCATCTATTGCGGTATCATCCGATGGGGCGTACATAGCAGTTGGATCCTATGATAATTACGCCTATCTTTTCAATAAAAATGGAACACAGTTGTGGAAATTTCAGACTGGTAGCAATGTTGAATCAGTAGCTATATCTGCGAATGGTCAATATGTAGTGGCTGGGTCTTGGGATACAAGAGTTTATCTACTTAATAAATCTGGGGAAAAGATTTGGGACAGAGTAACATCTGGCGAAGTAAATAAGGTTAACATTACAGAAGACGGTTCATATATAACAGCAATAACAAAAGATTATAGTGTTTTTGTTTTTGATAAGGCAGGAAAAGAGGTTTCCACATACAATTCAAGAAATAGACTAACTACATCTTCAGTTTCCCCTGATGGATCTTACATAGTTGCAGGAACAAACGATGCTAATGTATTCTTACTTTCAAAATCTCTTGAACGCTTATGGGAGTACAAGACCGGAGGCAATGTTCAATCAATTTCTTTAACCCCTAATGCATCATCTATTGTTGCAGGAGCATTTGATAACAAAGTTTATCTTTTTGACAATAAAGGCTCTCTAATTTGGTCTAAAACAGCTGGGGCTGCAGCACATTTAGTTTCAATTAATAAAGACGGCTCTAAAATATTTGCTGCTGATCTTAGTGGCAATATTTACCTATTTGATTCTTCAGGCAAACAATTATTCAAAAGAAAGTTGAGCGACAAAGCAATTTCTGTAGCCATGGTGCCTAATGGTAATTATATTGCCGTTAATTCTAACGATAGAGTTACTAGTTTAATAGATAATTCCGGGAGTTTATTGTGGAGTAAAGAGAATGAAAATGCTTTAAATTCATTATTCTTAACACCAGATGGTAAATTGATAGTGGGATCAAAAGATAACAAAATTTACTTCTATGATTTAAGTTCTTATATGGGGTCTGGAGCATCACAACCCCCGAAAGAATCAACACCTCCTGAAGTCCCCCAACAGCCTACAACAGATGTCAATCCACCTGTAGCGCCTAAAGAAGAACCACCACCTATATCGGCTCCAGAAACAACACCTACAACTTCTTCTAGTTTTCCATATATCTACTTAGTTCCTATAGTAGTAGTATTAATCGCAGCAGTGGCAATAGTATTTATGAAAAAAGGAAAAACATCAACTGTTTCTCAAGAACCAAAAGAAACTTCAATAAAAGAGGATTTCAGATGCCCATCGTGTGGTTCGCCCATTGAAAAAGAAGCTAAATTCTGTGGAAGCTGTGGAAACGATATTAAAGAAAAAGTAGAAGAATTAAAATGCCCCAACTGTGGCGCATCAATCGGAAAAGAGGGTAGTTTTTGTCCTGAATGTGGTCAAAAAATTTAAAATATAAAAATTAATTATTTACATTTTAAAGCTTTAATGACCTCTTCGGCGATCATAATCCCGGCCCTCTTTTGGGCTTCATGGGTTGACGCTCCTATATGCTGAGTTAGAACTACATTATCATAGCCTAAAAGTTTGCTATTTAATGGTGGTTCTTCCTCAAAAACATCAAGACCTGCACCTAGGATTTTCCCAGAGGATAAGGCTCTGCAAAGAGCATCTTCGTCAATTATTCCGCCTCTAGAGGTATTGATTATAATTGCATTAGTTTTCATTTTTTCAAATTCTTTGTCTGAAATCATGTGTCTTGTTGAGTCAATCAAAGGCACGTGTAGTGTAATAACGTCGCTTCTTTCGATTAGTTTTTCGAGAGTAACTGGTTCGGCGTCACAACTTTTAACCTGTTCATCTGTTAGTAGAGGATCATAAGCAATTAGGCTCATTCCGCATGCTTTAGCCATCCTGCCGATATTTCTTCCAATTCGCCCAAATCCAACGATTCCTAAAGTTTTACCATTAAGTTCGTAACCCATAAGTGATTTTTTTTCCCATCTTTTTGCTCTTGTTAGCCTGTCTGCTCTTGCAATATTTCTAGAAACGGCTAACATTAACCCAAAAGCAAGCTCGGCTACTGAATCAGAACTCGCTTGCGGTGAGTTTACAACTTTTACGCCTAATCCCTGGCAGCAATTGACATCTACATTGTCAAGCCCTACTCCAGCTCTAGCCACAACTTTTAGATTTTTGCCTTTTTTAATTATGTCTTCAGTTATATTGGGTTTACTTCTAACAATTACCCCATCATAGTTTTCTATAATGGATAAAATCTCCTCTTTAGAAATACCTTTTTTTACATCAACTTCAAACTCTTTTTTGAGTTTGGATATACCTTCTTCTGCAATATCAGACGCGATAAGAATCTTCATATTAATCACTAAAAATGGTCTATAAAAATACTTAAATATCTTTGTATGGCTTTAATAAATATGATAGATAAAAAGCTTCTTGATATCTTAGCATGTCCCGTTTGCAAAGGCGATATATTCGAGGATAAAGAAGAACTTGTGTGCGTGAAATGTAAAAGGAGATACCCTGTTAGAGAAGGTATTCCTATAATGCTTGAGGAAGAAGCCAGAATAGAGTGAAGCAATGGACAATCGAAGTAAAATAATAATATTTTCTTTAATTGGATTTTGTATTAATCTCTCTTATATTGCGGGTAATCTATTTCTCTCAAACTTTGCTGACTTTCTCGGTGCTTCGAAATCCTTTATAGGCATGATAAATGCAATAATGCCATTCTTTTCTATTCTATCTGCACCTCTATTCGCTAGAAGGGCTGCAAAGATTCAAAAAAAACTGCCTATAATCAGAATAGGTTTTGTAATTGGAGCTTTCTTTTCAATGATGCTTTTCTTTTCAAATGATAAGCTTGTTCTATTTTTTCTTAGAATGGGGATGGGTGTATCTTTTGGTGCAACAACAGCTTTAACAAACTCTCTTGCAACAGAAATAGACCCAAAAAAGAGAGGCAAGTATTTTGGGATATACAGCGGGGCGTGCTCTTTTGGATGGGCAATAGGTTCGATTCTTACAGGATTTATAATTTCCGATACATATAACAACGCATTTCTGCTCTCTGTAGTTTTTCTTATAATCGGATTTAGCGCAACATTTTTTGCTGAAGAAAAATACACCTCTTCGGGTTATTTTGGAATTGATTTTGATACATTTAAAAAATTCTTTCCATACTACAGGACATTATTGCTCAGACATTCGGTAGCCACGGCACTTTGGGCATTTTTACCAGTTTACCTTGAAGCATCTTTAGGCTTTGAGAGATTTACTATTGGATTTATCTATTTCATTAATAATTCTCTGCAACTACTAACGATGTCTCTAGCTGGCCATTTATCTGATAAAATTAAGAGGAAGTATATAATTTTTATCGGAATGATTGGATCTGTAGTATTTTTACTTATATTTACAATAATTAAATTGCCAATTGAATTTATTTTGTTACAGGTTCTAGTTGCTTTTTCATGGGCATTTATATACATGGGGACATCGTCTATTATTGCCGATTCTTCTACATGGGATGAGAGAGGAGAAGCGATGGCAGGACTTACTATGACTTTGAACCTATCAAATATAATTGGGCCAATAATAGGTGGGATTATATATGGTCTATCTGATTTTTCCACGATGATATACCTGTTGTTGCCACTCTGTTTGATTGCAATGGTATCCTCTATCTTCTTAAAAGAAAAAGGAGAAATTTCCCACAATATTTATAAGTAAAATTTTTATTTAATTTTCATGGCAAAAAAGAAAAGCAAGAAAGGCCTAAATTTATCAAAAAAAACACTTAGCACTATTCTTTTGTTGACGATTATCGGAGTGTCAATGGTCTCTCTTTATTATGTTAATAATCTTGGAAATCATGCATTTGATGCAAAAGGAACCCCCTCAACAACACTTTATAGTATAGATGAAGACCAATCGGTAAAAGTAGTTTCTTATGTTGAAGGGGATCCACTTATTGTAATGCGGAGGATGTTTACAGAAGATGAAGTAAAAAGTATTTATTTGCTTTTCACTGCATTGCCGGGCTCATCACCTGAAAATTCTTATCTTGTTAGGGGAGTTGCTTCAATAAGTGAAGGTGTAGGTAGGACTAAAGGAGCAATAATTCTTGCTAGAGAATTGACACCATGGCACAAATATATGATGGGCATCAAAATGATTGGTTCAAATACAAAACCATTAATCTATATGAAGACACCAAATCTTGGTGGTACTGAAAATAAGATTGTCGTATTAAACGAGGGCGTTGTGATTATAGAGAGCAGTACTTTTGAGGATACCATGCTACTATCTGACTTTCTTAGAACGATAATCGTTGGTGTCTTTTAGGAGTTTAAATGAGAAGATTCAATCTCTTTGATTTAGCGATAATTGTATTAGTGGTGGCGGCATTAATCTCATTTTCCGCCAAGTATTTTGAAAAAGAACCAATAGATGAATATACTTATACTGGATCACAAATATACAGCGCTGTTCGATTTTTTGATTTGTCCGATGGGAAAGGTTTTAGGTATCTTGTAAAAGTCGACGGTTCTTATATTAGCGATTACTCGCCTTTTAGTGAAGAGGGTGTTGTCGTTGGAACATCAGAGGGTACTTTTTTATTGAAATTAAAAGACGGAAGGGTTTTGACAGTTGGGGGGAGGACTTCATTCAAAGAAGATATAGCCGCACATAACATAAAAGTTACAATGTTAAATGGCTCTACTGTCAACTATACTCAAAAAAGTTTCTTTGTTAATGATTTAATCGAAGCTAGAAGTATTATTGATAACACTTCAAAATTTTTAGATAATTATAATATAATCGATACAACTATTTCAGGGGATATAGTTATTGACGGTAAATTCCCTAACAATGTTACCTTTGAGAAAGAATTATCTGATATAATAGCAAAAGAGATCTTCTACTTAAAAGATGTAGAAGTCAAATCATCTGAAAATGGAATTATTTTGGCCGTCACAAGTTTAGGAACAAATGATTTTGATAAATTAAACTCTATTCTTTCTCCATATAATCCAACAAAATACTATTTTCCTGATTTTAAAACATTCGTACTTACAGATGATATCCCAAATAATGACATTTCTCTTATCCAAAATAATAAGGGAGAAGAAATAATTGGGGATGTTCATGTGAGGATTTAGATGAAATACTTAAATAATGTCTTTCCTTTCTTAGAAAAAGAGTTTTCAAACAGTATAATAAATAAGTCTTCTCTAAAATTCTTTAGAACGATTGAGAAATTTCCTTCTTTTCCTTTTGAGATAGATAAATTTGACGATTATCTTAAAAATTCTGTATTCTTAAAATTCTCACCATTAATAGTAATAGCATCAATACTACTATTTTTCAGTTTTTCTGATCATCCACTTTCTCCAATAGGAACTCTCGTTGTCATCTTAGGAACAGCTTCATTTTATCTTGGTTCTTTGGCCAATATACCAAATGTAAGAAGGATTAACAAAAAATATTTTTTCCCCCTTCTAATTATTTTCTCAATATTATTTTTGCTTAGCATGATACAAATCGAATCTTTTGGATTTTATGTAAAATTGAGCCTTATACCACTTCTCCTAATAGCAATGACTAAAAGAGAAAATAAAGATTTTTTTGTTTCTCTTTTGATGGTAAGTGTAGTTATATTGCTAAATGGATTTTGGGCATTATCGTTTCCTTTCATTTTTTGTAGTTTAATTTACCTATTCGTAACATATCAAGGTGGATTAATAAAATACTTAGAGGATAACACATATAATTTAATTTTTATTCTTTTATCACTAGGTCTTATTTTTTATATACTTGACTTGGCGATAGCCGGCGGGATACCATTATTTAATGTCCAGGCAAGAAACGCTTTAGATCCAACCTTTACTATGATGTCCCATCTTTTTCCGATGGGATCAATACTCTTAATTTCTTATGTTGGCCATACTAAGAAATATCCATATAAAAAAGCGAGATTTATTTCTATTTTTTTTACATTCCTATCAATTTTTTTGATGACTTTATTGGGCTACAGGACCCAAGTTATTTTTGTTCTACTAGGCTCTTTATTCTGTGGATCAATGGCCGGTGTATGGAAGAAATCTGAACTCATAATACTTGGCGCAGGCTCACTTATTTTATTATTGGGATTAACAATGACACGTGACATCCTGTTAGGCGTTAATCTTTCTCTCTTGGAATCACTTAGAACAAGAATAAGTCTTACTACTGATGTTATGGATATACTAGCTAATATGGGGGGTGCATTTGGATTGACCAATGGAGCAATTCATATCGCAACCCATCCTTTCCTCGCTAGATTAATGCCTGGTGTGGCATACTCTCCCAGAAGGATGATAGCAGTACTTGTTGGAGAAAGATCAGTTTCTGTAACATCTACAATATTTGGGCCTTTAGTCATTGACTTCGGTTTAATCGGGGTTATTGTTGGAATGGCCTTTTTAGGATTTTTCTTATCAAATGTTTATAAATCAGCAGATCGTGCAAAGGGAGAAAGAAAGAGTATACTGGTGGGACTATATAGCATGGTATTAAGCTATACTATAATTGGCATTGAAACAGGCATAGTTGACCTAGAAGTTATCCTGCTATTTATTATTTCATTATCTTATCTTCTTTTTATAATTAATAGAGAAATTATTTAATAAAAAATTTCCGAAAGATTTAAATATTTTAAAGAATTTATAAAAATAGTGATAATAATGAAAATGAACAAAAAAGGAATTAAAATTCTAAGATCTCTTCTTGCAATCAAAGGTTTCCCTCAAAAGAATAAAATTGCTGAAGAAACAGGGCTTTCAATACAAACAGTAACACCCTTCATTAACAAAATGATTGATGATGGCATGGTAAAAGGATTTTCAGCCATAATAGAACCTGACAAATTAGGATACCACCAAGTTCATTTTCTCTTGAATATACAAAAAGGCACAAACGATGAAGCTATTAACTATCTAAAGAATATGGATAGAGTTCTGTATGTAACCTCTGGATTTGGAAATTCAGATTGCCAGTTAGTTGTAGCAATACCTGCAGACAGAACAGATTTAATCCCGACATATATGGAGTCCATGAGACAATCTGGGATATTTAAGAGCGAAATGAGCATTCACGTAGTTACAAAGAGTCATTTCCCGTTGCCGGATTTCCTTAGAAATGAAGACTTAGAATAATGGTGCAAGAAATGCAAAAAAGTTTGGTTTTAATTTTAACATTAATTTTAATTTTTGCCAACTTCAGTCAAATTGCTTCTGAAGACTTAATTAAATGGCGCCATCATACTAATGACGAAGTTAAAGGAATTGCTTTAGGCGATGTTGATGGTGATGGTAGATTTGATGTTGTTACAGCAACTGGAGATTATGTTTATGTTCTTGATGCATTTGGGCGAGAGACATGGAAAAGAAAAACTATTAATTTTGTGAATAGTGTATCCGCAGGAGATCTAGATGGTGATGGAAGAAGCGATGTAGCAATTGGGCTTATCAACAATGGCATAGAAGTTTTTAACTCAGACGGAGAAAAACTTTGGGAATATTGGATGCCATCTCCAGTTCAAAAGATAATTATTAAAGACATTGATTCTGATGGTTACGGCGAAGTAATCTCCATATCCCATAATAAAACATTTATGGACAATGCATGGGTAATAATTAATCACGATGGGTGTGTTAGATTCCAGAGTAAAGATTTCTTTTTTCCTGATTTTGAATTAAAAGGCTATTATAGTGGGATGTCAAAAAAGTGGGAAGCTGGCAATCAACTTAGATTTTTTATTGCTGAGGACATAAATGGAGACGGTTATTCGGAATTTATAACAACTACCCGATTAAATGATATTCTAGTTTTTGATTATAATATGAATCCATTGTGGGGATATCATTTTGATTATCCTCTAACTTCACTTTCTATTGGCGATGTAGAGCGAGATGGATTCAAAGAGTTATTATTAGGCGTTAACAAAAGACTCATTATCTTTACAAAAGATGGATTTTCTTTGAAAGAATATCCCTTTGATGGAGATGTCAAGGCAGCAACTGCATTTAAAGACGATTCCAACAATTCTTTTGTTATCGTCGGGAAGGAGAATACAATCTATGCATACAATTCGGAAAAAGAAATATTTAACAATACATTTAATGGAAATATTAACTTAATTTATTATGATGATCTTGATTATAAAAATGGAATAGAGATTATAACAGGAACTAATGACGGTTTATATGTAATTAATACTGCGGGGAAGAGACTTTTTACATATAGGACTTATTCGCCGATACTAGAGGTATTCACAATTAATTTAGACTATAAAAATCAGAAAGAATTAATTATAGGATCTACAGATGTAGACGTAATCACTTACCAAGAATTAAAAGAGATCCAGATCCCAGATGCTCAAGCAAATCAACAAAAAAAAGAGGAAACAATAAAAACAGCAAATGCTATTTTTAATTCTGGAAAAGCGCTGTATGAAGCTAGAGAGTACCAAGCGGCGATAGATAAATTTAGCGAAGCAAGAACTT
This sequence comes from uncultured Thermococci archaeon, assembly GCA_964521515.1. Taxonomy (GTDB): domain Archaea; phylum Methanobacteriota_B; class Thermococci; order Methanofastidiosales; family Methanofastidiosaceae; genus Methanofastidiosum. The sequence continues at coordinate 40,568 of CAZFRW010000002.1, read as the reverse complement.
TGTACCAATCTGTATCTTATGCCGAGGGCGTTAATAATTCTGGAACGTTTATTTCAAATTCTGCTATATACCTTCAGGCCAAATCATTTGAAGATCAAGCACTTTCTTTTAAAAATATTAAGAAATACGAAGAATCTAAATCCAATTACCAAAGTGCAAAAGATGTATACGTAGCAATGAACGACACACTTAAAATCCAGGAGATGGATGAAAAAATAACTGAAATTAATGAGTTAATCAGAGCTGAAGCTCTATCTAGACTCGTGATGTATACAGTTATTATTGGAGGGATATTAGGGATCTTAGGATTTTCAATTTTCTTCCTCCTAAAAAGAAAAAAATCTAAATAGGTGCTTAATTGTTAAGAGACGAAACTAAAAAAAGGGTAGAACAGCTTGAAAAAATCGCCATTAATTTTGAGGATGAGGGCTATTATCAAGATGCGGCGGACAGTTATACGGAGGCTGCAAATTTTCTTGTTGAAGAAAAAGATTTCTTTTGGGGGGCCGAGGACTTTAGAAAATCTGCCGAGCTTTATTGGGATTCTGGAGATACTGAGCGAGCCGAAACTCTTTTCAATACGGCAATAAATTATTATCTTTTGGATGCAGAATATTACTTAAAACGTGATGGTTACTTTTGGGCCGTAAGAGATTATAAAATGGCAATACAATGCTATGAAAAGTGGCTTTCAATGGTTGGGAGAATTTAGAATCCGGTGTGGGCCCGAAGGGATTTGAACCCTTGGCCGCCCGGTTATGAGCCGGGCGCTCTACCAAGCTAAGCTACGGGCCCAGAAGCGCCGCCAGCAGGACTCGAACCTGCGACCATTCGATTAACAGTCGAGCGCTCTACCTACTGAGCTATGGCGGCATGAAGATTCCGAGTTCAGAATCATATATAAAACTTTCTATCATTAAAAATTATCTCTAATTATTCCTAAATAATATTTAGTAAATATAAAAGTGGAACTATTGTGAATCATAATATACCCGATAAAGAAATCTGAAGCAATTTATCAATTCTATTTTCATCTGATACATTATCATTTTAAATTTATTATAATTATAACTATTTTCATTAATATATAAAATTATAATTTAGCTTTACCGAAAATTTTTTATATACAGATAGTTGAAATTAAACAAATTCTCGGTGAGGATTATAGTATCTGGTGTTTTTATGTATGATACCGACTTAATTGAAAAACTTGTTTCTTCTGAAAACTATTTCAAAAAAAGAGAAGATGTGAAAAAATTAAGGCACAAAGCAATTAAAATGTCCCACAAATATCATTTTGAAAACAATAAATTCTACCATGATTATTGTAAATTGAAAGGACTTAATGGGGATATAAAATCTGAAGACTTTCATAAAATTGTAATCCCCGATGGGGTATTCAAGTCTTACCAGATGGAATCACCTGAGAAGAGCCCACAAGAATTTAAGAAATGGGTTGATAGAATCTCTTCAGTTCCTATAGACTTTACCCCTCGGGGAATGGATTCTCTTGAAAGCTTTCTTGAAGAATTTTATTCTCATGGCATGTTATTGGGATTTAGCAGTGGCACTACTGGAAAACTGACATTTTTACCAAGAGATTCCTTTACCCGATCAATGTTAATCAGATCATATACCGAAGCAATCGATGCAACTCTAAAACTTGACAAAGGCAAAGAGAAATTTATTCTTGGAATACCAAAAAAAACATTTTTACAAGTAGGCTTCAATGGAAAAGTTGTAGCTGACCACATATCCCCCGGGAACGTTTTCCACGCATTTGAAGAATTGAAAGCCGATATAATAAGATTAAGAATGAGAGGGCCAAGATCTTCAAAAGAGAAAGTCATGAATTATTTTATTAAGAAGATGCTCCCGCGATTAGAGAAAAACGCCATAAGAAACATAGCAAATAAGCTTGAGGAAAATCAAGGGAAAAAAGTCGTTTTCATGGGGCCACCTTTTTTGATAATTGAAACTGCGAAATATGTTTTAGAACAGGGGATTAATGCAAAGATAGGGGCAGATAGTTTTTTGGCTTCAACAGGGGGCTTTAAAGGCAAGTCTGTTGTCAGCAGAGACAAAATGAACGAGTTGATTGAAGAGGCGTTTGGATTAGATCCAAAGAGGTATATTGATCTTTACGGTATGACCGAATCAAATTCAATAATGATTGACTGCACTGAGGCCAACAACAAACACGTTCCACCTTGGATGGAAGTTATATTATTTGACGATCAGATGGAACCAATACCTCAAGAAGGCAAAGTAACTGGAACTTATGCATTTCTCGAGCCTTCTTCAAAATCCTTCCCTGGGTTTATTACTACTGGGGATAAATTGAAGATAGATTACGATGGCTGTCCAGCATGTAACAAAACTACTCCAATTCTCCTAAGCATTGAAAGACTTCCAAGAATTGAAAGTAGGGGCTGTTCTGGAGTACTCGCAAAGACGGTGGCTGGCTAAATGTCAAAGTTAAAAGGCTATTACCTCCCTAAATCTCTAAAGTCAATAGAAAAAGAAATGGAATTTAGTGAGAGAAAGGTTAATGACTATACTTTGTTGCTGCCTACTATTAATCAAGACAATATAAAGGAAATAGTAAGTGACCTTAAAGAAAATAGAAAAAAATATCTCGCAGATATGCCCTTCCCAGAAATTGCTAAGGTATATGGGGGCGTATCCAGAACCTGGTCAGATAATAACTATCCGAAAAAGAAGATTGCTCTTGAATTACTTCCAGTACTAACAAATCTTTCTCCTGAGTTAATAGAATTTTTTCAATTTAGATCCATATACAAAATCGATGAGAAGACCATTAATTTCTTATCAAACTTAAACATACCTCCCGAGGTGTTTAAGAATTTTACCCCTATTGACGGCGCAAACACCTTTGTTAGGGCATATGCTGGATTTAGAGACAAAATAGCTCTAAAAAATATATCTCAGTACGATAAAGAATTGGAGCTAGTGACGTACATAACCCCCTCAAATGTGCCTGGATTTATCGAAAGTCTTGGGATATTTATAGCAAGCATTGTAAAGGCATCAGGTCTAATTAAAACACCTTCAGTTCAACCTCTTTTTGCGCCCCTATACGCCGAATCTGTTGCAGAAAAGAGTAAAGAGATTGGCGAAACAATTGCAGTGGTGCCCTGGGCCGGAGGAGATCAATCCATCGAGGACGTAATATTCAGAAACTCAAATGTAGTTAGTGTAGTTTCCAGCACTCAAACTGCAATGTCAGTTAAGAACCGGATAGATGAATTAAATCGAGAGGGTAACCCCATCAAGGGATGTTATCACGGTGGAAAATTTGGAATTGAGCTAATTGGGCGAGAGATGGCAAACAGAGACGTAGCGGGCCTTGTTGCAATCGACGGGATAGGGTATGAGGGTTATATGTGTGGTTCTCCTGCTTTTGGATTTTTTGTCGAGGAAGGGGGAGAGCTTAGTCCAATAGAATTTGCAGAAGCATTAGCTGGTGAAATGGAAAAAATATCAAGATCAATACCCCAGACTAATTTTTTCAGAAAATTAAGAGAAGTTAAAATCGGAGAAATAATATCAAGGCCAGAATTTGACGGCGGCCAAAGGATTTTTCCTTCTTCGGGGCACAACTTTGCAGTAATATATGAATCAAATTTTAATCTAAATCCCATAGGCCAAAACAGACTAATACGTGTCTTTGGTGTAAAAAGTCTTGAAGAGGTAATTGATAAACTGAAGCCATGGAAGGAGTATCTACAGACCGCTGGAGTTGCTATAGGAAACAATAGACTTCAAAAAATATCTGATTTAATGGGAAAGACCGGATTTTCGAATATTAGAGTTGTTGGGACTGTAGCATTGCCAAGGCTAGGCGAGGCGTGGGATGGTAACTATCCAGTATATGAATTCTTTATTCCCGATAAAATTCATTGGTCTTCTATAAATGCAATAGACTTTGAAAATGAGATAAAAGAGCTAACTAAAATTAAGAATGAAGTTATTAAAAATGGAGTTTTTAACCTGCCAATTGATATTCGTTAAAATCACTTATTTTATTAAAACAAGTATTATTTTTTCTCTATTTTGAAATCAAAAAAGAAATATTTAAATACTTTATATGCTAATATACTATAGGTGCTTTAATGGTATATGCATATGTTTTAATAACAGTCTCAATTGGTAAAATAAAAGAAGTAATTGAAGCTGTAAAGACAATTGAAGGAGTAATAGAAGCGGATGTTATAACTGGCCCATATGACGCCATTGCAAAAATAAAAGCAAACGATCTAGGCGAGCTAACTAAAACCGTAATCCAACAGATTCATTACATTGATGGTGTAATTGATACAACAACCGCCATAGTAATTTCTGTATAATTAAATATTTATTTTTTTTGGTGATTTGTTGAATAAAAGCACGGCTATATGTGATGTGTCACTTTTTGTTTCAAAAAGTAAATATTCTCAAGCCGAATCATTGATGAAATCCTTGCACATTGAAGAGGTAATAATGCCTGAAGAACTTGTAGATATTCTTATGAAAGTTCATAGAGGAGAAGAGCTCTTAGGTGAGCAGGTCAGAGTCTTATCCTATTGGGCAAAGGGACCAGTTCCTAAAGACGAAGAAATAAGGACTTTTTATGAAACCCTTATAGAAAAGGGAATAAAAATTAGAACAATAAAAGAATACGTTCTAAAAAAAGAAGTTGAATTAGGATATACAAAACTTAGAGAGGGTATGGAAAAAGACGAGATGGAAGTCTATAATAAAAGTTGGAGAAATCTTTATAATAAATTTTCTGAGACGATGCCGGAACAAACTGCAATTATCTGCTCAAAAATCCTATCCTTATCCCTTGTATTCAATGAGAAAATAGTTGCCGTAAATAGAAAATTATTAAGGTTCTTGTATGAATCGGGGCTTGAGGTATCAAAAGTTACCTCTAAAATTGAAATTGATAAAAATATGGTCGAGCACAATATTATTTTCCTTAATGTTTACGGCTCAAAGACTTTTGAACCACTTTTTTATGAAATAAAAAATTCAATAAAAGAGAGTACAGAAATACAGGTGGAACTAGAAAAAGACGTTGGTTCAATTGTAATGTTTAATCTATAAAAATAAATAATAATTTTATTATTCTTATCTAAAAAAGTTTTTTATTTCTATTCTATCTATATTTCAAATAGAAAGCTTTTTATATCACTTCTAATACATCAAAAACTAGCAATATTTTTAATGAGGTGTAAATTATGGCAGAAATTAGACAACCAATGAGTGTCCAACCTGAAGGCGCTCAGAGATTTATGGGCAGAGATGCTCAAAGAATGAATATTCTTGCTGGAAGAATAGTAGCAGAAACAGTAAAAACGACACTTGGTCCAAGAGGTATGGACAAAATGCTCGTTGACTCACTTGGAGACGTAGTTATCACAAATGATGGCGCTACAATCCTTAGCGAGATGGACATTGCTCATCCAGCAGCAAAAATGATTGTTGAAGTAGCAAAGACACAGGATGAGGAAGTTGGAGACGGTACAACAACAGCCGTTGTTATTGCCGGAGAGCTTCTAAAAAAGGCCGAAGATCTTCTCGATCAAGATGTACATGCAACAGTTGTTGCATCTGGTTACAAACTTGCAGCTGAAAAAGCTGAAGAAATATTGAAAGAGGTTGGCGACAAGATTTCAATTAATGACGAAGAGATACTCCTTGAAATCGCAAAGACAGCAATGACTGGAAAGGGTGCAGAAAAATCAAAGGATACATTAGCACCTTTAGCACTTAAAGCAGTAAAGCAGGTAGCTGTAAAAGAAAACGGAAATTACACTGTTGAAACTGAGGACATTAAGGTAGAAAAGAAAGAAGGTGGAAGTGTAGAAGATTCAAAACTCATCCAGGGATTAATTATTGACAAGGAAAGAGTCCACGACGGTATGCCAAAGAAACTAAAAGACGCAAAAATAGCTTTGCTCGATTGTGCACTTGAAGTAAAAGAAACAGAGACAGATGCAGAAATTAGAATTACTTCCCCAGACCAGCTTCAAGCATTCTTAGATCAAGAAGAAGCAATGCTAAAGAAGATGGTTGACCAGATAAAGGCATCTGGAGCAACAGTTGTATTTTGTCAGAAAGGTATTGATGATCTAGCTCAGCACTACCTTGCAAAGAGCGGAATATACGCTGCAAGAAGAGTCAAAAAGAGCGACATGAAGAAACTAGCTAAAGCAACAGGTGCAAGAGTTGTAAACAAAATATCTGATCTTGAAGCAAAGGATCTTGGTAACGCAGGCTCTGTCGAAGAGAAAAAGATTGGCGGAGACGAAATGACATTTGTCGAAGGATGCAAGGATCCAAAAGCAGTAAGCTTATTGTTAAGGGGGGGAACTGAGCACTTTTTAGAGGAAGTAGAAAGGGCCCTTGAAGATGCAATTGGTGTTATATCCACAGCAATCGAAGATGGAACTATTTGTGCCGGCGGGGGAGCTGCTGAGATGGAACTATCCAAGAGACTTAACGAATACGCAGAAAAGATTAGTGGCAGAGAACAGTTAGCTGTTAAGGCATTTGCACAGGCAATGGAAGTAATCCCAAGAACTTTAGCTGAAAATGCAGGTATGGACCCAATTGATACAATCGTTGCACTCAAAGCTTCACATGAAACAAAAGACCACAAGAGGTACGGAATTGATGTCTTTGACGGTAAAGTTAAAGATATGATGAAGGCCGGAGTTGTGGAACCACTCAGAATAAAAGAACAGGCAGTAAAGAGTGCTTCTGAATCCGCCATAATGATATTAAGAATCGATGACGTTATCGCTGCAAGCGGAATAGGTAAGAGAAAAGGAATGGGCGGCGACGATGACATGGATATGGGCGGTATGGGCGGCATGCCCGGTGGGATGCCTGGAATGATGTAATATAAAAATATTTTTTTCTTTATTTTAATATTTTATTCAATTTCTTCTTAGACAATCTTTATTAATTTAGTTCAATTCTTCCGTATATGGAATTTCAATCTATTCTAGAAAAATTAAAATCACTTTCTAGTTCTGCTGTATCTGAGGGAATGTCAAGATATGGAATCAATACAGATAAGGCATTTGGAGTTTCAATTCCGAAATTAAGACTATTGGCAAAACAAATAGGAACAAATCACAAACTAGCCATAGAACTATGGGGAGCAGATTTTCATGAGACAAAAATTCTTGCAAGCATGGTAGATGACCCAAAAGAACTCACAGAGGAACAGTTGGAAAGCTGGGTTAAAGATTTTGATTCTTGGGATATATGTGACCAAGTTTGCAATAATCTTTTCTGGAAAAATACTTTGTCCTATAATAAATCTTTTGAGTGGTGTAAAAGGGATGAAGAATTTGTTAAAAGGGCAGGATATGTTCTAATGGCAGTTTTTGCCGTTCATGATAAAACTAGAAGAGATGAAGATTTCTTAAAATTTTTGTCTGAGATTTATAAAGGGTCAACAGATGAAAGAATATATGTTAAGAAAGCAGTAAATTGGGCCCTAAGGCAAATAGGCAAGAGAAATATTTTTTTGTATAAGAATGCAATTGAATATGCACTAAATATTCAAAGAATAGATTCCAAATCTGCAAAGTGGATAGCTGCCGATGCATTAAGAGAATTAAAAAATCCCAAAATTTTAGAGCGAATTAAACTACGAGAAATCCACAAATAATTTAAAGATTTCTAATTATCTAGATTAGAATTATTGGAGGTATAAAAATGTTAGACGTAGAAGGACTTAGTAACGAAGCAAAGATTGGGAAAATATTGATTTTGGTATCTCTCCTATTAGGAGTAGTTATGATTTTTGGAATTATTATTGGATTTGGATTTAGAGCATTATTCTCTATGAGGTATCCTATGGGATTTCCTATTTTTATTGGATTCTTAATAGTATTCGTAGCAGTTATCAAGATTTTAGGATTAATAATTGGTTTCATGGCATTATCTTCAACAAATCTGAAAAATTTCAACAAAGCAGGTATGTACGCTATAATATCAAGTTTATTACCACCCCTGGACCTAATAATGCTTGTAGGCGGTATTTTATGCCTTATTAGCAAAGAAGCAAAATAATATATTTTTTTTCAAAAACTATTTAAACTATTTAATAAATAATTAAATTGTGAGTCTAATAACAAATATAGTTAATTTTTTTTATAATCCTATTATTTCTCCAACTTTGGCCGCTTACATAGCTTCTGTTATTGGAAAAATAATTTATGAGTCTACCAAAAAGAAGCATTTAACTATACAAGTCGCCATACAAGACGGGGGGATGCCAAGCTCTCACACGGCATCAGTTATTGGACTGTCAACCGCCATATTTTTGCATGAAGGAATGTCCACCGTATTTTGGCTATCTCTTGTATTTGCTTTTGTAGTAATGAAGGATGCAACAGGTATTAGGTGGGAAACTGGACAACAGGCGAAGGTAATAAACCAGATTATGAAAAAATTACGTATGGGGAAGGTAGTCGATGAAGAATTAAAGGAATTGCTAGGACATACAGAGGCCCAAGTGGTAGGTGGATTTATTGTGGGGGTTGTGTTCTCTTATTTGACCTATAATACCCTTTTTGGTTGATATAACTTATTTAGAATATTGTTCTATTAATAATGGCTCTTTCTAAACTAATCTAAATTATTTTTAACTAAAAACCTTTACTTTATCGTTTTTTTTGAGGATTAAAAAATAACTTCTAACAAAGAAGTTTTTAAGTAAAGTAGATTGATGATTTCATATGGGTACCGACTACATCACCGTAAAAGGCGCTTCAGAACACAATCTTAAGAATATAGATGTTCAATTGCCCAGAGATAAGCTTATCGTAGTAACTGGAGTTTCGGGATCTGGTAAGTCTTCTCTTGCATTTGATACTATTTATGCAGAAGGTCAGCGGCGTTATGTTGAATCTCTATCTGCATATGCAAGACAATTTTTAGGCCTAATGGAAAAACCTGATGTTGAATACATTGAAGGCCTATCGCCTGCAATTTCAATTGAACAAAAAACAACTTCAAAAAATCCAAGATCCACCGTTGGTACCGTTACAGAGATTTATGATTATTTAAGACTTCTTTACGCAAGGATAGGGATACCTTATTGTTCAAATTGCGGCAAACAAATAAAACAACAAACTGTAACTGAGATCACCGATCAGATTTTATCTTATCCCAACGGCACAAAAGTAACTATTCTGTCCCCAGTTGTGCGTGGTAGAAAAGGGGAGTATTCAACATTACTTAAGGAAATAAATCAAGAAGGCTTTGCAAGGGCTGAAGTAGATGGAGAAATAAAAGAATTAAATGTAGAAATAAGACTTGAGAGGTACAAAAAACACGATATCAATATAATAATAGATCGGATTATCCTAAAAGAAGAAATATCTCCAAGACTTTATGAGGATATAGAGTTGGCGTTAAAAAAGGGAGAAGGAATAGTATTCGTGGACATTAATGATGAAAGAAAAACATTTTCTGAGCACTTTGCATGTACTGATTGTGGCATAAGTTTAGAAGAAATAACGCCTAGAATGTTTTCATTTAATAGTCCTTACGGCGCATGCCCTTCTTGTCATGGGCTTGGATTTAAGCAAGAGTTTGATCCAGATCTTATTATCCCAAACAAAGATCTTTCTCTTATCGAAGGTGCAGTAGATGTATGGAATACTAAATTAGAAGGATTTAGAAGGCAGACTCTGGAGGCCATCTCTAAAAAGTTTAATTTTAGACTTGATGTACCAGTTAAGGATTTGTCAAAAAATCATCTTGATATTTTATTATATGGTACAACTGATAAAGTAAGGTACAATTATCGTTCTCGAAATACGCCATCCTATTGGACATACGAAGGGACATATGAAGGGATAATACCTTGGCTTGAGAGGGTGTATAAGGAGACAGATTCTGAATATAGAAAGGAACAATTTGAGAAATACATCCGGCTGAAACCATGTGAAGTTTGCAAAGGTAAAAGATTGAAACCTGAAGCTTTATCTGTAAAGATTCAGGATAGTTCGATAATTGATGTCACTGAACTTCAAATTAGTAGTTGTTATAAGTTTTTCACTGACCTTGATCAAAAGCTCACTGAAAAAGAAATAATTATTTCAAAACAGATTTTAAAAGAAATAAAGGCTAGATTGGGATTTCTTTTGAGTGTAGGGCTTGACTACTTGACTCTTAATAGGAGGGCGGGTACTCTTTCAGGGGGAGAATCCCAAAGAATCAGGCTTGCAACTCAAATAGGATCGCAACTTGTTGGAGTTCTTTATATTTTAGATGAGCCAAGTATAGGGCTTCATCAAAGAGACAATGCAAAATTGATTGTTATGTTAAAAAGATTGAGGGACATAGGAAACACAGTAATTGTCATTGAACATGACGAAGAAATGATGCTCTCTTCCGACTACCTCGTAGATATAGGGCCAGGGGCAGGTGTGCACGGAGGAGAAGTTGTTGCAGTTGGTTCTCCTCAAGAAGTTATGGAAAATCCTGATTCACTAACAGGAAAATATCTGTCAAAAAAAATTAAAATCGATGTTCCAAAGGTTCGAAAACAAAGTAATACTTATATCACAATTAAAGGTGCAAGACATTTTAATCTAAAAAATATTGATGTAAAAATCCCTCTGGGATTATTCGTATGTGTTACTGGAGTTTCTGGCAGCGGTAAAAGTACTTTGATTAATGAAATACTATACAAGGAGTTAGCAAAGAAATTTTATAGGGCCTTAGATAATCCTGGTGACCACGATGAAATTTTAGGAATTGAAAATATTGATAAAGTCATTATTATTGACCAAAGTCCAATTGGTAGGAGCCCCAGATCAAATCCTGCAACTTATACCGGTTTATTTACTCCGATAAGGGAGCTTTTTTCTGAGCTTCCTGAATCAAAAAGGAGGGGATTTAAGAAAGGCAGATTTTCTTTTAATGTGAAAGGAGGGCGGTGTGAAAATTGCAGAGGGGACGGGCTAATTAAAATTGAAATGCATTTTTTACCTGATGTTTATGTTAAATGTGAAGAGTGTAAAGGTGAAAGATACAACAGAGAAACTTTAACTGTAAAATACAAAGGAAAATCAATTTCTGAGATTCTCAATATGACAGTTGAAGAAGCTTTAAACTTTTTTGAAAACATCCCCCCTCTAAAAAACAAACTTCAAACTCTTTATGACGTAGGCCTATCCTACATTAAAGTTGGACAACCTGCAACTACCCTTTCAGGAGGAGAAGCACAAAGAGTAAAATTGTCAAAGGAGTTGTCCAAGAAAGCTACAGGGAGAACTCTCTATATATTAGATGAGCCCACAACTGGGCTTCATTTTCACGATGTTAAAAAACTGCTCGATGTTCTTTTGCGCCTAAGAGAAAATGGAAATACTGTTCTCGTTATAGAACATAACATGGACGTAATTAAAACTGCCGATTATATAATTGACCTTGGTCCAGAAGGCGGTCAAAGAGGAGGAGAGATTATAGTCGAAGGCAAACCTGAAGATGTAATAAAATCTCCAAAGAGCCATACTGGAAGATTCCTTGAAGAAGTATTAAAAAGAGATGGAATATTAACTTAATTTTATTGGAACAATTAATATAGAATCTTATTTTATTTTTCTTATATAAATAGAAACAAAACTTTTAATAAATTAGATTATTTAAAAAATCTCTTTTATTTAAATAGAAAACCTTTTTAGAACTAAAAATAATACAATGTATTAATAATTTTAAGTGATTTTATGACAAAAGAACTTTCCCCCGATATGGTAAGAAGAACATTTGATAAGAATAAATTAAAATGTAAGAGTAGTCAAGAAGTTTCACCGTTAGAAGATATAGTTGGTCAGGAAAGAGCATTAAAAGCCCTAAAATTTGGTCTTGAGATCAAAGAGAAAGGTTTTAACATTTTTGTTGCGGGGTTCCCCGGAACTGGTAAAATGACGGCAGTAAAGAGCTTCTTAGATAGGCTTGCTGAAGACCAAACTGCACCTCTAGATTGGTGTTATGTCAATAATTTTCAGGAACCTTACGAGCCAAAAGTCATTAGTTTAAAACCAGGTCAAGGGAGAGCTTTTCAGAAAGATATGTTGAATTTTCTAAATGAAACTAAAATCAATCTCCCCAAAGCCTTTGAAAGTGAAGACTTTGCTTTAAAGAGAGAAGGTACTATCCAAATAATTGAAGCTGAGCGAAATAAAATATTTTCTGAATTAAATAGAAAAGCAGAGAAAGAAGGACTAATTGTTCAGACCACCCCAATGGGATTTATTTTTGTCCCTATTGTTAGTGGGAGACCAATGACTGAAGAAGAATTTATAGCTTTAAGTCCAGAAATGAAAGACGATATACAAAAAAAAAGAGATAAGTTAAACTCAGAATTAAGATTAATTTTTAGGCAACTAAAAGAACTGGACACTAAAACATTTGAACAAATAAAAGAATTAAATATGGAAGTAGCTCTTTTCACAATAGGCCATTTGTTAGAAGATTTAAATAAAAAATATTTAGAATATCCTGAAATTATTCGTTATTTGAAAGAGGTACAAGAAGATATTTTAGAAAATATACCCCTATTCTATAAGCCAAATGTTCAACAGGGCCCAGTCCAAGCCCCATGGGCAGAGGAATTACCCTTTAGGAAATATATGGTCAATCTGTTCACTGATAACTATGCCATCAAAGGGAGGCCAGTTGTAGTTGAATTAAATCCAACATATCAGAATCTTTTTGGTAGGATTGAGAAGGAAGCACAGTTTGGAATGCTTACTACAGATTTCACCATGATACGAGGGGGATCTATCCATAAGGCCAATGGTGGGTATCTTGTGATACCTGCAGAAGAGCTAGTAAAGAATCTTTTTTCATACGATGGTTTAAAACGAGCCTTAAGTAGCGAAGAAGCAGTTGTGGAAGAGGCCGGGGAAAGACTTGGTTTTATAACAACAAAAGGATTGAGACCAGCCCCCATCCCATTAAACACCAAAGTCGTGATTGTTGGGAACCCAATGATCTACCAAACTCTTTTTTCACTTGATCCGGAATTTAAAGAGCTGTTTAAAGTCAAGGCAGAATTCGATATTAATATGGATTTCAATGAAGAAAATGTAAAAAATTATGTTTCATTCATATGTTCCTTGTGTTCAAAAGAGAATCTGTTACATCTTGATTCTTCTGCAATAGGCAAAGTCATAGAGTTTGGTGCAAGGTTGGCTGAGGATCAAGAGAAGTTATCTACTAGATTTGCAGATATAGCGGACATTATACGAGAAGCTAACTTTTATGCAAGACAGGAAGAAAATAAAATAATAAAAGATGTTCATATAATAAAAGCAGTCGAGGAGAAAAATTATCGTTCAAATCTTATGCAAGAAAGAGTAAACGAAATGGTAAAACGGGGCTTTTATCTAATTGATACAGAAGGGGAAGCAGTTGGGCAAATAAATGGGCTTGCAGTTCTGAGCCTAGGAGACTATGCTTTTGGTCGTCCATCAAAAGTCACTGCGACTGTTAATATCGGCCGCGGAGGAATTATCGATATTGAACGAGAAGCTAAGATGGGGGGAAATATTCACTCAAAAGGTGTAATGATATTAGGTGGATATTTAGCAGAAAATTTTGCCCAAGACAAGCCATTGAATCTCACTGCTAGACTTGTATTTGAACAAAACTACGAAGGTGTCGATGGGGATAGTGCATCAAGCACTGAGCTTTATTCTATACTATCCGCTCTTTCCGGAGTTCCAATAAAACAATATCTTGCAGTTACAGGTTCCGTTAACCAGAAAGGTGATGTACAAGCAATTGGAGGAGTTAATTATAAGATTGAAGGATTCTATGAAATATGCAAGGAAAAGGGACTTAATGAAAAACAAGGTGTCTTAATCCCAAGAAGTAATGTTCAGAATTTAATGCTTAAAGAAGAAATTGTTGAAGCAATTAGAAAAGGGAAATTCCATATATATTCTGTTGAAAATGTCAAACAAGGAATTGAAATATTAACTGGAGTCAAAGCTGGAGAAAAAGGAACTGATGGCAAGTATCCGGAAAATACAATATATGGTATGGTTGACAAACGTCTTAGGAGCATGGCTGAGAAGATGGAAAACTCTCCAGATGAAAAAGGAAAAAATAATAATCATTAATATATTAAATTAGGAGGTAAAAAAAATGGTACAGGTAAAAGAAGTTGGAGAAATCTACAAATGTGAAATTTGTGGGAATATAGTTGAGGTATTGGAAGCCGGTGGCGGAGAACTAATCTGCTGTGGGGAACCAATGGTTTTACAGGAGTAGGTGTTAGAAATGGTTAAAATTGGAGATAAAATTCAAGAAGCGGATTGGAAAAAGGAAAAACACGTACCAGTTATAGACTGTCCCGATTCTGTAAAAGCAAATGAAGCATTTGAAGCAAAAGTTGCAATCGGTAAAGATATAGCCCACCCAAATACAACTGAACACCATATCAGATGGATAATGCTTTACTATCAACCGGAAGGTGAAAAAGCTCTATATCAAGTCGGAAACTATGAATTTACTGCACACGGAGAAAGTACACAAGGGCCAAACACTGGACCAGTTTACACAAATCACGAAGTAAAAACATCTCTAAAAATAGCAAAGTCTGGAACACTATTTGCAGTTTCTCTTTGTAATATTCATGGGCTATGGGAATCCTCAAAGGAAATTAAGGTTAATTAATTTTATTTTTTTAACTTAATATATTTTCTCAAGTTAATTGATTACCCCAAAGTTATTATTAAGAAATAGATATTTGTCAAAAATGCAAAAAGTATCAATGCGTTTAAGTTGATGAAGGCTATTTTAACAGATTTTGCTCTAGAATCTTTGTTTAATGCTAATGTGCTAAATAAAAGAGGGATTAATGAAAGAACAGATACTATAAAGAAATTTACATTTAATTCAAAAAGATTTGTTATTTGAAATACTATATACATTGCAGTTGCAAATAAAGCTGCTAGAAATATCATTTTTAGACTTAACTTTCTTCCATTTTTTGTCACAAAACTTTTCTTTCCACTTAGGGTGTCCGTTTCCATATCTGGTATCTCTACGCTCAAAATAAAATAAATTCCGTACATTAGAAGTGGAATAGTGAATAGTAAGTAGTTAGTATCAATGAGACCTTTCATTACGTAATAGCCCATCCCAGGAACTACAAAGCCTATGGCAAGCATTGTAGATATTTCTCCCAAGCCTCTGTATGATAATCTTATAGGCGGAGCAGTGTAGAACCAACCAAGAAGATTCCCAAAAATAACATAACCCATGAATACCCAAGGATAGTTGTATTTTATTGTGAAAAAGAATCCAAGGATAATTGAAATTAGTATTAAGGATATTGCTATCCATTTAGAAATTTTTCTTAGGGATGGATCAATCTGCAATATGCCACTACCACCACTAACATTTGTTTTTTCGCCTAATTTGTCTGCTTCAAAGTCAAAATAGTCATTGCTATATGAAACTGACAAATGGCCCAAAAAAAGTATCAAATATCCAATCAATAATTTATTTATTTCTAGTTCTGCCCCAGTCAAAACTGCAAACAAAGCCCCAACTGAAAAAAGGAAGAAGCCCCCCATAACAAAAAAGAATCGGCCCAACTTTAGGATATTGATTATTTTATTTTGGATTAGATAAGAACTCATGTATAATTTATGCATTTCATTGTATTTAATTATTGCGGAAATAAAAAATAATATATTTATTTAAATAGATTAATTAAGGGCATAAATATAAAGATAGAATAGTTAAAATTGACCTGATAAGTTAAATTTCTTTCTTTAATTATATTTTGCAAGAATAAGTTTTTTAAAACATTATATGCTTGATAAATCATGAAAAGAGAACTTCTGATGGGTAATGAAGCCATTGCCCTAGGTGCTTTTGAGGCCGGAGTTGAAGTTGTTGCAGCTTACCCCGGTACCCCCTCCACAGAAATCCCTGAAACTGCGGCACGATTTGCCAAGCAGTATGGTGTTTATGTTGAATTTTCTACTAATGAAAAAGTTGCCCTTGAGGTGGGGATTGGAGCATCGTGGGCAGGAAAAAGGGCTCTTGTTACAATGAAACATGTCGGAGTAAACGTAGCCTCAGATTCTTTAATGACCTTGGCCTATACTGGAGTTGACGGAGGATTTGTACTTGTTTCTGCAGACGAGCCAGATTGTCACTCTTCTCAAAATGAACAGGACAATAGAATATTTGCTAGATTTGCAAATGTGCCTTGCTTGGACCCATCATCTCCTCAAGAATCTAGAGATATGACAATATTTGCATATGGCTTATCTGAAATGTTTTCTGTTCCTGTAATCTTAAGGCCAACAACTAGAGTCTGCCATGGAAGAGGAGATGTTGAGTTAGGCGAAATAAATATTCAGAAAAAAGAAGGAAAATTCTCGAAAGATGTTAATAGATATGTTAGCGTTCCTTCGCATGCAAGAGTCATGCATAAAAAACTATTAGATAAAATGGAAAAGATAAGAGATTATATTGAAGAATCTAATCTTAATTATCTTATCTCCGGAGAAGGGAAGACCGGCATTATTGTAATTGGGGCATCTTTTAATTATTTAATGGAGTCTCTTAAAATTTTAGATATTAAACCTCCAATATTAAAAATTGGTGTTTCATATCCTTTGGCAAAAAATAAAGTCTTTTCATTTATTAAAGATTTAGAAAAAGTCGTTATAATTGAAGAACTTGAGCCAGTAATAGAAAATGATGTGAAGATCATAATAGCCGAAAATCAGTTAAATCTAAAAGTTTATGGGAAAAATATTTTTCCAAGAACTGGTGAATTTTCTACTGATTTAGTAACTGAAATACTCTCAAGATTTTTTAGAATTGAGATGTCTAAAGAACAACCTAAAAACGTCCGTATACCTAATAGGGCTCCGTTATTATGTGCTGGCTGCCCACACAGATCAACTTTTTATGCTATAAAGAAGATCACAAGAGGTAAAGCAATATTCCCCTCGGATATAGGTTGTTACACACTTGGATTCTCAAGGCCCCTACAGACTGTGGATACATGTATTTCAATGGGCTCAAGTTTTGGAATAGCATGTGGACTTGCAAAATCAATAGGAGAACCAATAGTAGCAACACTTGGAGATTCTACATTTTTTCATGCAGGAATACCTCCTTTAATCAACGCGAAATACAATAATTCTAAAATAGTTGCTGTGATTCTTGATAATTTAACTACTGCAATGACTGGGCACCAGCCGCATCCAGGGACACAATTAACTGCTATGGGAGACCCTGCTGGATCTGTTTCAATAGAGAAGCTTATTTCTGGAATGGGCATACCAGTTGAAGTTGTGGATGCAAGTAATGTAAAAAACATCGAAGAAGCTCTTAAAAGAGGGCTAGAAAGTGAAACAGTATATGCAATAGTTTCTAGGGGGCCATGCGTTCTTCTAAAAGGTTTGGAAAAGAAACCTGTTTATAAAGTAGACGTATCTAAGTGTAGATCTTGCAAAGCATGCATAAAGCTATCGGGGTGTCCAGCCTTAGAATTTAAAGATGGCCATTCATATGTTAATCCAACAGTATGTACTGGATGTGGTCTATGCGCTTATATATGTCCTGTAGAGGCCATATCTAGGTAATTTTTTATTTGTAATATTAAATATCTAATCTTTAATTATTGCTAATCAATATTGGATATATTTATATATCATTATTGACCCCTTATCGTTAGTCAATGACTTACAATGAGGTGGTACAATGAAAAAAATTAATGCGGTAATAATAAGCACTATAATATTTCTATCGTATCTAGCTATCTTAAATCCAATAAGCGCAGAAACATTGTCAGTTGGAGTAGATAAGCAATACAAATCTATACAATCAGCAGTTGTGAATGCCTCAGCAGGAGATATAATTGAGGTATATTCAGGATCTTATATTGAAGACCTTAATGTCACGACAAATAATCTTGAAATTAGGCCTGCTTCGGGGGAATCTGTAACGATAAAGGGAAAATTATTCTCAGATGCAAATTCTACAGTAGCAAATATCAGGATCAACGCAAATAAGATTAAACTACATGGATTTATTATTGAAACTCCTGAAGTTCCGGATGCAAATTACTCAGGTGGAATAATTCTAACAGGAACTGATATTGAGATATTTAACAATAAGTTTATTTCATTTGGAAATGGACAATGTACAGCTATCCAAAATTACAGTGATACAAATTTATCAATGGGAGATATATCGGGACTCAATATACACGATAATATATTTCAGGGCAACCCTGCTGGCGGATATATTGGAGTCAATATAACTCACACAGATTCAAACTACAGTCTAAATCCTATAACTGTTCAGAAGAATATATTCACAGGAAATATATTATATGCAATATTAACAGATAGAAATAGCACAAATATACTTAACAATCAGATTACTAGCACTGGAACGAATACAACGGAAAATAATGGAATTATAATCTCAGGCGTAGGCAAGAGAGCTCAGGAAGAAGTCAATATCCATGGAAATTCTATTAAGAACTTTAATACCGTTGGAATATTGATCGATATAGATTCACAAATTCTTAAGAATATTAACATAACTAACAACTTAATTCAGGGTAATCAAATTGGAATAAAAAATACAAGTTCGGCTTCAGGAATAAAAATAAACAATAATACAATAATCAACAACGTGAAGTATGAGATCCAAAATAATGATAAACATTCACTCGACGCAAGATTCAATCAGTGGGTTTCAAATTCAGGTCCTATTGTGTCTAAGATATCTGGAAATGTAAATTATTATCCCTGGATAAGATATGATGAACTTCCAATTTCAAGCATATCAAAAATACTAAAGAAAAACCTTGCTAAAAAGAATAATTCCTAAATTTAGTTATTATTCTATTTTAGTTTTTTTAATATTCTTCTTTTCATAATTATATATCAAATATCTCTCAAAACAATCTGCTTATACAATATTTTAATAGATTATTTATCTACCAATAAACTAATAAAATAAGGTATATCTCTAAGATTAGTCCACTATATTAATAATAACGGGTATTGTTATGGATCAAATAGATGAAAAAATTTCTTTTGTAAATCCAATTATTATTGTTATTGTTTATTTAGTGATAGGCACTGTGTGGATTCTTTTTTTTGATTCATTTTTTGCAATATTTGTAAAGGATATTTCAACATTAGCCATTTTACATAGTTTTAAAGAAATTATCTTCTTATTTGTCACTTCTCTAGTGATATTCTACCTAGTTAATCATGGATTTAACAAAATAAAGTCATCCCAAAAAATAATGACTGAAAATGAAAGAAAGCATACGATTATACTGGATACCGTTGGTGACATTATTATTTATGTTGATAAATATGGAAAAATACTAGACATCAATAAAAGAGTTGAAACTAAATTAGGTTACAGGAAAGAAGAATTACTGGGAAAAAGTTTCATGGACATTGGGGTAATAGATGTAAAGTATATACCGGCTTTAGCCAAAATGTTCCGGCAAGGCATAAGTAATAAATCTGCGGACAAAATAGAACTAGAATTAAAACATAAAGACGGTAGCATTATTATGGTAGAAGCCAATAATAAGTTTATTATAAAAAATGGTGAAGTTATGGGTGCAGTAACTGCATTTAGAGATATTACAGAAAGAAAGAAGGCACTAATTCAAATAGAAAATAATATTGAAAATTTTGCCCACCTTATTGATCACATTAGAAATCCATTGGCAATACTTAAGGCTTTTACTCAAGTTAAAATTAACGACACAGAGATAAAACAAAATTTATCCACACAAATTGACAGAATTAATGAAATTATAAATCAACTCGATGAAGGTTGGATGGACACTGAAGACACGAGAAAATTTTTAAAAAATTATAAATAATTATATAATTTCATAAAAATGTAGTTCATTCAAATATATTTAGCCATTCAGATATCCCTATATTCTTCTTTACAGATGTCTTAATAATTTTAATTTTAGGATTTAAAGAGAGACAATCTCTTTCCATTTTTTCTGGACTTGCATCAACAGCTTCAGCGATGTCAATTTTATTGATTATACATATATCAGAAAATCTGAATATTATTGGATGCTTCAATACAATATCGTCTCCTTCACTAACACTGACAATAACAATTCTTTTGTCTTCACCAAGAGTAAAATCCGAGGGGCATATCAAATTTCCCACGTTTTCCATGATAAGATAATCGAGATCTTGGAGAATCCCTCTTTCTTCTAACTCTTCAAGCTCGTGGGATATCAGGTATGCATCTAGATGGCACTCCTTCCCAGTATTTAATGGTACTACAAGACATTCATGTTTTCTAAATCTGTTAGAATCATACTCGGCAACTACATCTCCCGCAATAACTCCAACCTTTTTACCTTTTTTTACTAAGAAATCAATAGCAATTTCTATTAGAGAAGTTTTTCCAGAACCTATTGCACCCATGACATTATAAGATTTAATTCCATATTTTTTTAGAAGCTCTCTATTCTCATTCGCTATAATTGAATTCTCTTTTATGATATCTTTTTCAATACCTATCTCGGATGTTTTATGCATAATATAAAAAAATAAAATTTATTTAAATAATTAATGATATAAAAAAATCTTCAAATAAAGAATTAGGAATAATTTAAATAATATTATAATGACGGTACTAGAATAATTTTTGCAATATCAAATTTTAAAAATCGTTTACCAAAAGATTTATAATTAACAAATTAATCAATTAAATTGTTTGGGCTAAAACATGACTCGGAGGGATTTATATTAGCATGGCAGTTTCTGAGGACTATAATTATGATAAGAGTGGTAATACTGATTATGCGGAAGAGCCATTAAATTTATCGGAGAATGCACTAAAAGTGTTAGAAAGGAGATATTTAAAAAAGGATCAAGAAGGAAATGTCATAGAAAATCCAAATGATCTTTTTCTAAGAGTTGCTAAAAGCATAGCAATTGCCGATTTACTTTATGATGAAAATGCAGACGTCGATGGACTAACTAAAGAGTTTTATGAGATGATGACAAACTTTGAGTTTCTCCCGAATTCACCTACATTGATGAATGCCGGGAGGGAGCTTGGACAATTATCTGCATGTTTTGTTTTGCCTGTTGAGGATTCTATCGATAGTATTTTCGATGCAATAAAATATACGGCTTTGATCCACAAAAGTGGAGGGGGCACAGGATTCTCATTCTCAAGGCTTAGGCCAAAAAATGATGTAGTTTTAACAACGAAAGGCATATCTAGCGGTCCAGTTTCTTTCATGACTGTATTTGACACAGCCACAGAGACTATAAAGCAGGGTGGAACAAGAAGAGGGGCCAATATGGCCATTTTGAGGGTCGACCATCCCGATATCTTAGAATTTATTAAATGTAAAGAGGAGAATACTAAACTTAACAATTTTAATATATCTGTGGCGATTACAGATAAGTTTGTAGAAGCATTTGAAAATGGAAAAGATTATGAACTTTTAAATCCTAGAAATGGGAAAGTAGAAGGTAAATTAAGTGCTAAAGAAGTTTTTAATCTTATAATTAATATGGCTTGGAAAAATGGGGAGCCTGGCATAGTTTTCATTGATAGGCTCAACAGGGGAAATCCAACTCCTGCCATAGGTGAAATTGAGAGTACTAATCCATGCGGAGAACAACCTCTCCTCCCATACGAATCATGTAATCTTGGTTCTATAAATCTTTCAAAGTTCTTAAAGAAAACTACCAAAGGATATGAAATAGATTTTGATCATTTGAGGGATGTTGTAAAGAAGTCTGTCCATTTCTTAGATAATGTTATTGATGTAAATAGGTATCCTTTGGCCCAGATTGAAGACATTACAAAAGGCAATAGGAAAATAGGATTAGGGGTCATGGGTTTTGCTGACATGCTTCTAAAACTTGGAATTCCATATAATTCAGAAGATGCAGTTGATATATCAAAAATCTTAATGAAGTTTGTTAAAGAAGAAGCGACGGAAACTTCAAGAGAACTTGCTTCAAAGAGGGGACCATTCCCCAATTTTGAAAAAAGCGTATTTTACGAGAGAGGGGAACTCCCAGTTAGAAATGCTACTGTTACTACGATAGCTCCAACTGGAACTATTAGCTTGATAGCAGGTAGTTCAAGTGGTATAGAACCCATATTTGCAATATCTTATATTAGAAATGTTATGGACAAAGATGAGCTTCTAGAAATAAATCCTGTTTTTGCAGAAATATCAAAAGAGAGGGGTATCTATAATCAGGAGTTAATGAAGAGGATTGCAAGAGAAGGCTCTTTAAAAAATATAGATGAGATACCTGAAGATATTAAAAAAATATTTGTAACTGCTCACGATATTGTTCCAGAATGGCATATAAGAATTCAAGCAGCATTCCAAGAGTATACGGATAATGCTGTTTCAAAAACTATTAATTTTCCCAAAAGTGCAACTGAAAATGATGTCATGCAAGCTTATCTTTTAGCTTACAGGAGTGGGCTCAAGGGAACTACTATATATAGAGACGGATCTAGGGACGAACAAGTTTTGAATATCGGAAAAGTAAATAAAAAAGAAACTTCTATCCAAAAGGCCCCAAGACCAAGACCAAAAGTAACTAAAGGATTTACTGAAAAAATAAGAACTGGCTGTGGTAACCTTTATGTTACCATAAATGAGGATGAATACGGACTTTGCGAAATATTTATGCAAATGGGTAAATCTGGAGGTTGTCCTGCAAGCCAGAACGAAGCAATAGCAAGATTAATCTCATTAGCCTTGAGGTCTGGAATAAGAATTGAATCTATACTGGAGCAGTTAAGACATATTAGATGCCCAATGCCTACATGGGATGAGGGAATGCCAGTTCATTCTTGTGCTGATGCCATAGCTATAGTTTTGGACAGATATATCAAGAAAGAACTAAACACAAAACAAGAAAGACTAGATTTGGTAGTTACTTCAAACGGAGGAAATAACAGTACTGGAATGCCTGCACAATGTCCAGAATGTGGAGAAGTATTAGTATTTTCTGAAGGATGTGTATGCTGTAAATATTGTGGGTATACTAAATGTTAAATATATTAAATAATCTTTTCCTTTAAATTTTAATAACTATTTTAAATCTTATTTATCCAATATATCTTTTATATATTTGGTATATTCATTAATGTTCATTAGATTTATTTTTTCATCGAGTTCCAAAAATTTTATTTTGCATATCCATGAATCATATGGTTTAGTATTCAGAAGATCAGGAGAATTCTCAATTTCTTTATTAGTTTCTATTATAG
Source organism: uncultured Thermococci archaeon (assembly GCA_964521515.1). Taxonomy (GTDB): domain Archaea; phylum Methanobacteriota_B; class Thermococci; order Methanofastidiosales; family Methanofastidiosaceae; genus Methanofastidiosum. Next base: position 17,222 of record CAZFRW010000002.1, on the reverse strand, counting down.
TTCCAGACATAGGAGAAAAAATATCAAGCACGGTTTTAATTGATTCGATTTGGCATAATAATCCAAATTGTTTGACGTTTGTTCCTATTGCAGGAAGTTCGATATATGCTATCTCGCCTATCTCTCTTTGAGAATAATCATCAATGCCTACAGTACATATCTCTTCTTCAATCTTTATCCATTCATGTGTTTTAGAATAAAATAACTCATCCCTAAAAGAATATGTTCCTATCTCCATCTAAACACCAAATTCCTCTCTTTTATTTTATTTAAATCTTTATCCATAAATCTGTCTTAAAATTCTTAATAAGAAACATTTATAAATATTTTGAATATCTATTCATAAAGAGGTGTAACCATGAAAGTAGCAATTGCAACTGATGATAAAGTGAGTATTTCTCACCATTTTGGAAGAACTCTAGGATTTAGAGTTTTTGAAATAAAAGATAACAAAATAATTAAAGAAGAATATAGACAAAATATTGGAAAAAGTAATGGGCAATGTGGTAGTTGTGATCATTCAAGTATGATTACCAACATTAAAGACTGCAATTTAGTCATATGTTATGGGATGGGGCAAGGCATCTATAATGACCTAGTTAAGAACAATATTATGGCAGTTATTACTGAGGAACATACAGTTGAAGATGCAATTAATTGTCTAATTAAAGATGATTTAGTAAATAGACTTGACAAATTACATTAGTGGAACGCCCAATATCCTATTATTTTTTATTTTGTATCTCCTTAACTTACTAAACCTTTTCAATTAAAAATATATTTAAATGATAATTTATTTTTATATTTAGAGAAGATTTATATGAGGCTTATAATTGTTGGAGGGGGTGCTGCTGGTTCAGAAGCAGCTCTCGAAGCAAGAAAATTTGACAAAAATGCAGAGATAACTATAATCGAAAAACAAAATTTTCCTCAATACTCCCTATGTGGGCTCCCATATGTGATATCTGGCGATATTGACAAATTTGACAATCTAATAATATTTCCAAAAGAGTTCTATGAAAAACAAAAAATTAAACTTCTACTCCAAAAAGAAATTAAGAAAATAAATCCGCAAGATAAAAAAGTCATTCTTGAAGATAATTCCGAAATAGGGTATGATTCGCTGATTCTTGCAACCGGTGCTATACCATGTAACTATAAAATTGATTATAAATACCCAAAAGGTGTTTATTTCATAAGAACTCTCGAAGATGCCATAGATTTGTCTAAAAAAATAGATACTTCAAAAAAGGTAATTATTTATGCATATGGGTGGGGGTGCAAAGGAGAGTGTAAGGGGTGTATCTCTGGCAGAATATCCCTTGAAATGGCATATGCCTTAAAGAATAGAGGATTAGAAGTAACTATAGTTTCTAAGGAAAATCGGCCATTGAGACAGCAAATCGACAGAGACATGAGTGAATTAATTGTAGATTATTTGAAGGCCAAAGGAATAAATCTAATAACAGATAAGACAGTTCTAAATATATCGGGGGAAGATAAAGTTAAGGGATTGATTGCAGATAATGAATTAATAGATGCAGACATCATCATAATGGCATCTGGAACCCGTACAAATACTTATTTAGCTAAAGAATGTGGAATTGAAACCCAAAAAGGAATAAAAACAGATTCAAGGCTTCAAACATCGATTGATGGTATATTTGCATGCGGAGATTGTACAAGCGTTAAATATTTTTTTACAGGCGAACAATTTTCTTCAAGTCTGGGTACCAATGCGGTGAGAGGAGGCAAAATTGCGGGAATTAATGCTGTTGGGGGAAATCTAGAATTGAACCCAGTAATTAATCTTATGATAATGGATTTCTTTGACTTAAAAATTGGAGCATTTGGATTAACTGAAGATAATTTAGCTAAGATGGGAATGGAATATGTAAAGGCTAAATACAAAGGGAAATCTAGAGCAGAATATTATCCTGGATGCAAAGAGATATTTATTAAAATATTAGCTTCTAAGGAAGGCGATATATTAGGATTCCAAGCTATTGGTGAAGAAGGCGTATTTGCTAGAACACTTGCAGTAGGATTTGCAGTCCAAAAAGGCATCAAGGTAGATGATTTAGCAAAAATTGAGAATTGTTATAGTCCACCTTTATCTCCAACTATAGATCCCGTTCAAATTTGTGCTGAACTTGTACTAAAGAAATTAAAATAATTTTTATTTATCTCAAGTTCCCCATCTTTTAAATAAATTGTGTTCTATTCCAACTTGATCTAAAATCCTTCCAACTACAAAATTAGTAATTTCATCTATATTTTTGGGGTTATGGTAGAAAGCGGGCATTGCAGGTAAGATAATTGCGCCTTCATCAGAGAGAGTTGCCATACTCTTTAAGTTTATTGAAGTCAAGGGTGTTTCTCTTGGAACAACAATTAATTTCCTTTTTTCTTTTAGAGCCACAGCTGCAGATCGGGTAATTAAATTATCTTGTATGCCTACAGCTATCTTAGAAATAGTAGAAATTGTAGCAGGACATATAATCATATAATCAAAAGGGTAGCTTCCGGAAGCAACAGGCGCATCCATCTCATTATTTTTATAAAATTTGTATGCATATTTACTTAATTTATCTAAATCATAATTTGTTTCATCATTTATTATTTTCTTTGCACTTTCACTTACAATTAGATGTACTTTACCTTTCAAATTTTCTAATAATTTGATACCATATATGGCTCCACTTGCACCGGTAATCGCAAGAATTCCTTCCATAAAATATATATGAATTGTAACTATTAAAGATTTACCTTTCTAGAATAAGTAATCTATTCCGAAAGTTATATAAGTTACACATTAAGATTGCTTTTATAATATAATCTTTTTAATGGTGAATCTATGCGGATTCTTTTAATACATAGCGACTATTTAGAATATGAAATTACTTCAAAGACAAAAATAGCTGAGGAGATTGAAGAATCTTTAAAGAAGGGCAGAATGGAAGATTGTCTTTCTGTTTTCGTTGCTGTTGAAGAAGGTGATGATGATTCTGTTATTGATAAAGCATTAAACGAAGTTGCAGAGGTATCAAAATCTGTTAAATCAGAAAAAGTTTTTCTCTATCCCTATGCACATTTAAGCAATAATCTTGCCCCTCCTGAAATAGCTATTAACTTATTGAAAAATTTAGAAATCAAATTAAAAACAAAGTTCGAGGTAATGAGGGCTCCTTTTGGGTATTATAAAGCCTTTAGAGTATCTTGTAAAGGGCACCCATTGTCTGAACTTTCTAGGAGTATAAAGTCTCAAGAAGAAGGAGAAGTTGTATCCGAAGCATTGAAAGCAGAGGAAAAAATTAGATCTAGTTGGTATATATTAGATACTTCCTTAAATCTAATACCCCAAGAAAAATTTGATTTTAAGAATTATGACAGTCTCAAAAAATTAGCAGAATATGAAGTCACCCATTCTAGAAAAGTCGATATGGTTCCACCACATGTAGAATATATGAAAAATTTAGAGCTTGTTGATTATGAAAAAGGCTCAGATCCTGGAAATTTGAGATGGTATCCAAAAGGTGTCCTGATTAAAAGACTATTAGAAACCCGAGTTACTGATAGTATACTAGAATACGGGGGGATGGAAGTAGAAACACCGATAATGTACAGTATTACTCATCCAATGCTTTCTAAGTATCTAAATAGATTCCCGGCAAGACAATATATAGTTAAATCTGGGGCCGATACATATTTCCTAAGATTTGCAGCATGCTTTGGACAATATCTCATGAAACATGACATGATCATTTCTTACAAAGATCTCCCCTTAAGATTATATGAATTGACACGTTACAGTTTTAGGAGAGAACAAAGAGGCGAGCTAGTAGGATTAAGAAGATTAAGGGCCTTTACTATGCCCGATATGCACACTCTTTCTACGTCTATGGATAACGCAAAGAAAGAGTTTATTGAACAATTTAAGCTATCAATGGAATGGATGGATGAACTCGAGTTAAAGTATGAAGTTGCTATTAGGTTTGTCAAATCATTTTATGATGAAAATAGGGAATTTGTTGATAGACTAATGTCCTTAATCAATAGACCAGTTTTAGTTGAAATGTGGGACGAAAGACCATTCTACTTTGTGATGAAATTTGAATTTAATTTTGTTGATTCCTTAAATAAAGCTTCAGCTCTTTCAACAGTTCAGATTGATATAGAAAATACTGAAAGATTTGAGATTAAATATTTTGATGAAGAAGGAAAAGAAAAATATCCTTTGATGTTACATGCTTCAATTTCAGGCGCAATAGAAAGAAATCTTTATGCACTTCTTGAAACAGCGTATATAGATTCTAAAAAAGGTAAGAAACCGATGCTTCCATTATGGCTATCGCCTACCCAGGTAAGAGTTCTTCCCGTGGGTGAAGAGCAATTGGAATATTCTATCAAAGTCTTGCAAGACCTAGAAAAATCGGGCATAAGGGTCGATATAGATGATAGAGATTTGAGACTTGGTAAGAAGATAAGGGATGCTGAAAAAGAGTGGGTACCCTATATTATAGTTGTAGGTGACGACGAAATTAATAATTCTACTATTAACATTCGGTCAAGAGATGATTCATCTCAGAAGAATACTTCTGTAGAAGAATTCAAAGCTAGCTTCTTAGAGCTTATTAAAGGAAAGCCAACAAGGCCCTTACCTCTTCCAAGAAGACTTTCTTTAAGAGCTAGTTTTAGGTAGGATTTTAAGATGGAAAAGATACTTTGTGACGTTTTAGTTGTTGGTGGTGGGCTCGCAGGGTTAAGAGCCGCCATAGAATCTAAAAAATATGTCAAAGACGTCGTAATATTAACTAAAGGTTATGTGGGGAGAGGTGGTTGCAGTTCAATATCCGAAGGTATTTTAAATGCACCATTGTCTGAAAATGATTCTTCTGAACTGTACTATGAAGATATAATAAAAGGTTCGGCAAATGTTTCTGATCCAGGATTAGCAAAAATTCTTTCCGATAATGCAAAAAATGCCATTCTTTCGCTGGAAGAGTACGGAATTCAATTTAAAAAAGATAATGGAAATTTAGTTCTTAATCTATCGGGCGGGAATTCAGTTCCACGAACTGTAAGAGTAGATCCCGCTGGGCCGGGATGCGGAAGGATAATACCGTTGAAACTAATGGAATATGCTAAGAATAACAATATAAAATTTTTGGAAGGAAAACATTTAATCAAACTCTTTGAAAAGGACGGCAGAGTTGTATCCGGATTAGTGTGCGATGGAAAAAATTTTTTAGAGATTTCATTTAAATCTATTGTAATTGCAACCGGGGGAGCAGGAAATATCTATAAGAACTCTACAAATCCTTCTGACGTAGAGGGGGATGGATATTACCTAGGTTTTGACGTTGGAGCCTCTTTGATTGATATGGAATATGTACAATTTTTCCCTACTGTTGCACTCAAATCATACCTAGTTTTACCATTTATTTTTACTGACGGCGCTATTCTTCTTAATAGTAAAGGTGAAAGATTTATTGGAAAATATGATTCAAATCTTTTAGAAAAGACTACCAGAGATGTAATGTCACGAGCTATTTTCACTGAAGCTCTTGAAGGTAGAGGTAATGACGGTGGAGTCTTTATCTCTTATAAAGAAATACCTAATGATATTCTTAATACAAAATATTCAAAGGACTTACAATTTTTCTTGTCTAAAGGCATTGATTTGACCAAGGAAAATCTTCTTGTTAAGCCTTCTTGTCATTTCTTCATGGGGGGTCTAAAGATAAATGATAAATGTGAAACAAATATTAGGGGATTATTTTCTTGTGGAGAAACTGCAGGTGGTGTTCACGGGGCCAATAGGCTTGCAGGCAATGCTTTAGCTGAAACTTTAGTATTTGGAGAGATTGCAGGAAAAAATGCATCTGAATTTGCAATAGAAAATGATTTTGAATATGTAGATTCCAAGAAGTATCTCGATTCATTACCTAAACTTGATGAAAGCTCTTCAGAAAAAGAATTGATTAAAGAGGTAAAGGAGATCATGTGGAGGTATCTTGGGATTATTAGAGATGAAAAAGGAATAAGAACTGCAATCAAAGAGATTTCCGAAATAAAAAATAAGTTTGAAGAAATAAATGTCACAAAAAATTACCTAGAATATTTCAAGTTAAGAAATATCCTCTTTGTAGCTCAAACTGTAGCACTATCGGCCTTAGAAAGAAAAGAATCTAGGGGGGCCCATTATAGGAGTGATTATCCAAAAGAGGATAAGTATCGGAAAAAGGCAATTATAATAAAAAAAGGATTTGATATCGGATACGAGGCGAGATAATTGTTATTAGCAATAATAGGGAGTCAATGGGGAGATGAAGGAAAAGGGAAAGTAACAGATATTTATGCAGAAAATTCTGATATAGTAGTCAGATTCCAAGGTGGAAATAATGCTGGGCATACTATAGTAGTTGGAGATAAAACATATAAGTTTCATTTAATGCCCTCGGGAGCGGTGCATAAGAAATCCCTTGTCCTTGGAAATGGGGTAGTTATTGACCCAAAAGTACTCATTGAAGAAATTGAAAAATTAAAAAAAGATGGATTTAATCCAGATATATCTATTAGTGACAGAGCAAATATAATAATGCCTTATCATAGAATTTTTGATGGCATAGAAGAGAAGATGAAAGGAGCTCTTGCAGCAGGAACAACAAGAAAAGGCATAGGGCCTTGTTATTCTGATAAAATATCACGATTTGGAATAAGATTTTCTGACTTATTGGACTTAGAAGTCTTTAGAGATAAACTTAATTTGATCGTTCCAATTAAACAAAAAATATTTGATGCATTTGATGTGGATGTTAAATTAGATATAGAATCGATATTTAATGAATATGTTTCTTACCGGGCTTACTTGAAAGATTACATAAAAGATACCTCAGTTTTCTTAAATAATGCTTATGATCAAGGTAAAAATATATTGATGGAAGGGGCACAGGGTACGCATTTGGATATTGATCATGGCATCTACCCATTTACCACATCCTCTAACACAAACGCAGGAGGAGTATGTACGGGTAGCGGTATATCTCCTAAAAAAATTGATAGACTTGTAGGTATAACAAAAGCCTATACGTCTCGAGTGGGGGAAGGGCCGTTCCCAACAGAGTTATTGGATAAAGAAGGAGAATATTTACGAGAAAAAGGAAAAGAATTTGGGACAACAACAGGTAGGCCAAGAAGGTGTGGCTGGCTTGATTTGGTCTTAGTCAATTATTCTTGCCTCTTAAATAATTTTTCTGGGCTTGCAATAACAAAGATAGATGTCTTAACTGGAATGAAGAAACTTAAGATATGTTACGCTTACGATTACAAGGGTAAAATTATTCACGATTTTCCCTCAAATATGAAAATACTATCTGAATGTAAACCCCTCTACGCCGAATTTGACGGATGGGAAGAATTTGAGTGGAATAAAATAAAAGATATCAAATCTCTACCAAAACAAATCCAATCGTATACTAAATATATCGAAGAACAGACTAAAACACCCATTTGCATGATTTCATATGGGCCAAAAAGAGATGAAACTTTAATAATAAAAAACTTTTTTAGAGGATTTTAATTGTTTGGCCTTTTTAACAAATTTAAATATAAAATGGCAATTGTTGTTAGAGACGATTTAAAGTTATCAAAGGGGAAACTTTCCGCACAAGTTGCACATGCCGCAGTAAGTTGTGCAATTAAATCAGAAAATAACAAAAATAAGTATTTTTCAGAATGGTTTTCCGAAGGTCAAAAAAAAGTTGTTTTGAAGATTGATGATTTAGATTCGCTCATTAAAGTTTTCAACGAAGCAAAAAGCGTTGGCTTAATAACGGAATTAATTAAAGATGCGGGTTTGACTGAAATTCCTCCTGGGACTATTACTGTTTTAGGTATAGGGCCAGCGCCAGAAGATGAAATTGATAGGATAGTGGGAGATTTGAAACTCCTTTAATCTAACAATACAAAAGCTTATATAAATATTTTTGAAAAATTTATCATAAGTAGTGTTGGAGGTATAAAAATGAAGAAAATATTTGTTGTTTTATTAACTTTGATATTAGCGATTTCTCTATACGTGTCCCCTATACTCGCAACAGAAAATACGCCCCCAGAGCTTCAAAAAGGCGTTCTTTTGTACACTTTTAAGAATAATATATTTTCTTATAAGTTCCAAGTAGAATACAAAGATGCTAATGGGGATCTACCAAGATATATGTTTGTCATCATAAATGGATCAAGAAGAGAAATGATTAAGACGGATATAACCGATAATAATTCGATGGATGGCATATTGTATAATTTGCCTATGTCTGAAGATGAGCTTTTCAAATTAGCACCTAAAGCCAAAGAATGGGAGATTGAATATTGGTTTAGAACAAACGATGGAAAAGGTCCAGTAAGTACTAAAATCTCCAAATTATTTGCGTTAGACACTGAATCAATGGGGCTCATTGCAAGTAACTCAGCAGGCGGGGGAGGAGAAGTAAAATCTAGTGGTTGTGGATGTGGTAATTAGGTATCTAGCAACCAATAATTTTATATATCTTTTTTTTAAACCAATGACAAGGTGAAATTATGGAGTTCTATGTTTTCATAGCAATTGTAATAGGATTGATAGCATTATTTTCTATAATAGAAGGACTAAGTAGAAAAAGAAATACTTTGAGTAAACCTCCGTTAAAAGGAAACGAAAGAAATACTCAGTATGTACCAGAATCAATCCCAAAAAAATAAAATAAATTATTTATTTAATCTTTTCTTAATATATTTTCTTATTAAGTATATTGCCCCAATCAGGATTGCTATAGGTATCAAAAATCCGCCCAATATTATTATGCCTGCAACTGAGGTTATGAATGCATCTATTGCCCTATTAAAAGCGTTCTTTATACCCCACTCATGGACAATTTTTTCGGGTTCATATATATTTATATAAAACGTTCCATAAGTTGTTGTATTTTCTAGATATTTTATCCTTCCTTCATAACTTTCTATTTCGCCCCTGATCCTTCCAAGTTGGGCTTCAATTGCCAGTACATCCTGTACGTCCTTCGCCATACCTAGAAGTTCTATATATCTCTTTTCTTGATTTTTCAAGTTTTTTAATCTTGCCTGCAAATCTATATATTCTTCAGTAACATCGTATGCTGAAATTTCTTTGGATTTAATTTCTCCAATTTGGCCTAAAGAGTCTCCAAACTCTTCAAATCTTTTTTCAGGTATCTTTATTGTAATATTGCCGCTCTTAGTACCTGAATCTGAACTCCACATGTTCGAGTTTGTTACATACCCTTCAAAATTATTGGCTAATTCTTTAATTTTTGAGATAGACGAATCAAAATTCTCAACTTCTATATTAGCATTCCCACTTTTAACAACTTTTCGATCATTGGAATTTAATTCACTTGATTTAGTATAGCTAGGGGTGACATTTTGAGAATAACTATCACTGTCTGTGACACCACCGTACCCTACAGGGTAAGTAACACCCTCCTCATAAATGGCTCTCTTTGAGTATATACTTGAACCCAGAAATAAAGTTCCTATAAAGAATCCAGAAATTAAGATAGCAATAATACCAATTGCGCTAAATACAATATATGATTTTTTTATTTCATCACCAATAGATAATTAGAACAGACTATATTTATATGTTCCGATATGGTTCAATTTATATTGAACCTTTATTATTTAGTCTTATAGTTTTAAAGAAATACTCTGATATAGTGTCCCCTACGATTTTTACTAAAATATCTTTGTCTTCGCTATATCCAAAAGCTCCAAGGGATACCTTTGCGGCAGCGAAATTCATATGCCCCCCAGCAGACCCCATTTTAGAAAAAGCCTTTATAATTATCTTACTTATGTCGATAACTTGATCCCTTGATCTAGCAGATACGTACACATAATCTTCAATTATTCCGATAACTAGGGATACAGTAATACCTTCAAGTTTCAATAATAAATCTGCAGATTGAGACAATGATTCTCTTTTTTCTACGTATCCAACATTAGAAATAACATACTTGTCGTATATCTTCTTGTTGTTTATAGCCTTAGACAAAACATCAAGAGTGATTAGAGAAATATTGGGATTTTCAATAATATTCAAAAGTTCTTTATTGATCTTAGGTTTTAAATAATACACGGCTTCTGTATCTTCCTTTTCAAAATTTCTCTTAAAGTTATTGGTATCTACTAGAATCCCATACATCAGTCCTGTAGCCAGTTGCTCATTTACTTCAATACCAAAATCTCGTAAATAAGAAGTCATAATTGTGGCAGTAGCACCGACTTTAGGTCGTATATCAATAAATTCTGCATTTATTTTTTCTTCTTCAGTGTAATGATGGTCAATTATAATGTCAGGTTTCATCTCTAAGGGAAATATCGTCGTATTAGAAAGATTTGGCATATCAATTAATGCAATCTTATCATATTCTCTTAGGATATTTTTCTTATATTCTGGTATCCTTTTAAAATTCCATTTCAAAAGCTCAACCATCATCTTATTTCCTTCGTGACCAATCTCGCCCCCATAATAGATATCTGTAGTTACCTTCAAACTTTCTGCAATTGCTTTAAGCGCATAAGCACTTGACATTGCGTCTGGGTCAGGATTGTCATGCATTACAATTGCTAACGACTTTGATTTCTCAAGTATTTTTTTTAATAGGTCTCTATTTCTCCAATAGGTTGAAAGTTCAAGCTGATTTATTATTATTTGTGCCATTGATCTATCTGGGGTAACAACAAAATCTGCCCCCAGTTTTTTGAATATCGATATATGCTCTGAGCTAGGCGCATTAATAATTATTAAAGCTTCTTTATTGAGCTCTCTTGAAATCTTCAAAGCTTCAATGTTGGTCTTATGGTCCGAAGTAGTTATAATTATCTCTTTAAATTCGGATATATTTACCCCTATAAGATTAAATGATTTAGTAAAATCAAAAAGATAAGTTTTACAACCAATACTTTCGGCCCTACTCAAAGCTTGCATATTTTTATCAATAACTATTACTTCTTTACCTCGTTTTTTTAGTACTAAGGAAACGGCATATCCGATTCTACCGGCTCCAAAAATAAGGACCATAAGCCTAATTACAAGACGAAATATATATCTTTTTCTGATTTAACCAAAATAATTATAAATGATACTAATATTTACAAGTTGAGGTATGTCTTTGGAAAGTTCAGTAGACGATGAAATTATAAAAATTTCACAAGAATTAAAAGCTTTGGAATCTGAGGCAGAATCGTATAAAAAAGAGCTTTTGTCCTTAAAACAAAAAAGAGATGAAAAAAATGCCCAAGTTTCTGATTTGATTAAAAAAGGTAAGGAAAATAAGGAACTTCGGGATAAAGCTAATAATGAAACAAAGAAATACAAGGCGCTACGGGAAGAAAATAGTTCTAAACTAAAGATAATCTATGAATCTCTAAATAAAATTAAAGAAGCGACAAAGAACAAGGATATTACTTCTTCTTCAGAGATTGAAAAAAAGATAGATAATATTGAATGGAAACTTGAAACTGAAGTTCTTTCCTTAGATAAAGAACGACAACTTGTTGACATCATAAAGGACTTAAAAAAAGACCTTAAAGAATCTAAGAATTATGAAGAGCTTTCTAAAGAAGCTCGCTTTTCTCGAAAAGATTTAGATATGTTGAAAAAAAATTCTGAAGAATATCATAAAAAAGTTTTGGAGCTATCGGAAGAATCCACTAAGTATCATGAACGTATGATCTACTATTTCAATAGTTCAGAGGATATCAAAAAGGAAGCTGATACCTTACACAATAACTATATTGAAAAGAAAAAATATGTAGATGAACTTTACGATAAAATAAGAGAATTTAGGGCAAAAATTAAGGGATTGGAAGTTAGTTCGAGAAAAACAGAGAAACAGGAAAAAGAGAAAAAGATAAAAGAAAAGAAAAAGGAACTATCAAAGAAAAGTGAGGATATCTTAGAGAAATTTAAAAATGGAGAAAAACTCACCTTGGATGAACTGAAGATTCTCCAGGCCGGGGAAAATATTTGATAGTAGAAATATCTTTTGTCCCTATTGGGGTTGGAACATCTCTTAGTCGTTATATAGCTAGAGTTATAAGAAATATTGAGAAAAGTGGATTGAAATATCAACTCACACCTATGGGAACAATCGTAGAAGGCGAGTGGGATGAGATATCCAAGTTAATTGATTATTCGCATAATTTAATATTTGAAATGGGAATAGAAAGAATTATAACTAACATAAAGATTGATTATAGATTAGATAAGAAGTCCTCTATGCAAGATAAAATAGACTCAGTCAAAAAGAAGATGGTAGAAACCGATGTTTGAGAAGAAAATATTGGTGCTCTCAGTTGATAGAGATAATGATCTGGGGGTAAAAACTGGGATTCAAGGCCCATTAATAGGAGAAAAAAATATCCTAAACGCAGCTATGGAACTTGGTACAGCTGACCCTACAGAATCAGATACAAATGTACTTTTTAGAGCAATACAAGTTTTTCGAAAATTAAAAAAAGAGGGTAATCCTTGTGAAGTCGTAGCTTTGACGGGGGATGCTGACGTCGGCGTAAAATCTGATATAATAATATCTGATCAACTTGATCATGTTCTTAAACAAATAAAAGTTAAAGGAGTAATCCTTGTAACTGATGGGCGCGAAGATGAGAATATTTTACCTTCCATCCAATCGAAAGTATCTATAATATCAATAGATAGGATAGTTGTGCAACAAAGCGAATCTATTGAAGAAACTTATTTTATTCTTCATAGATATATGAAAGAAATTATGGAAGACCGAAAACTTGCAGGGCTTATGCTTGGTGCACCTGGATTAGTTTTCCTGCTTTTTGGGGCAGCTTTCTTATTGGGTAAACCTCAGGTAGGTTGGTTTGGATTTCTATTTATTCTGGGGCTTTATCTGTTTTTCAAGGGATTTGGAATTGATAATTTCCTAAAGAAAGAGTTTTCCCCAAAAAGGGTAGGGTTTGTTTTTTATCTTATTGCCGTATTACTAGGTATTGTTGGAGTCTGGCAGAGCTATTACTATCTTGTTCAATTTCCAACTTGGCAGAGTATACCTTTGATAATCGCAACAATTCTTTCAAGAATTGAACTAATTTACGTTGCTTTTGTCATAGCGATGTTTGGTAGATTCATAGAAGCTTATTCTACAAATAAGAAGGAAGTAATTAGTACACTTGCACTAACATTTTTCACAGCAGTATTGTCATTTATATTGTACCAGTCGGCCAATTTTATCCTAGGATCGATATCCTTAGAAATTCTAATAATCTATTTAGTAATAGCAGGCGGATTGACTGTATTATTCATGAGATTAACAGGAAAATTAAGAATAAGAATTACGCCCGAGACTTGCAATTAGCAAGTTCTTGTAATTTTTCTATACCACTTTCCATACCAATACCGTAAAGTATATCTCCTTCTTCTAGTTTAAAATTTTTCTTTGGAGAATAAATATAATCTTTATCCCTCTTTATGAGAAATATGTAAATGCCTGTTTTACTTTGTAATTTTATCTCTTGTAAAGTTTTGTCTATTATAATGGATTTCGAACATATCTTTACTCTGGCTATAATCTGGTCAGTTTCTTTCATTGCTTCTTTAAATATTGGGTGAGCATCAATTCCTCTAGTTACAATATCAGCTATTTCAGAAGCCGCATCAGCAATGGCTTCAGTTGCCTCAGTTATATGAAACAGACTTAACAAGTCTTCTGGATTACTGACCTTAGATGCCTTTTCTAGTATTTTTCTGCCCATTTCATAATTTAGTTTATCTACAATTTCTTCAAGTTCCATTACTTCCTCTGCGATGTAAGTATTATTGTATAATAGAGCGGTATATGATAGGGCAACCATTAGTTCTGAATTATTTTTCATCTGGGTCAATATATCCGCCATATCCGTTTCCACTATATCACCACTTTGTTTTTATGCCACTACATATACTTTTTAATATTTCAAGGCCCGTGTTGCTTCCTCTTGCAATGAGTATATCCCCTTCTTTAATAACAAATCCTTTTGAAGGATTATATTTAATATTGTCTTTTCTTTTTACAGCGATTATATACGTGCCTACCTTGGACGCTAGTTCAGCTTTTTTTAATGTCATATGGGATAATTTTGATTTAGTCGATACTTCATATTTTTCTATCTGTTCTTCTGCATCTTCAAGAGCTTCATAGACAACAGGATGTATTTTCATACCTCTCAAGATAATATTGGATAGATCTCCAGCAGCATTTGATATCTTTTCGGAGGCCGAGGCAAACTGTAAAACAGCAGAAATTCTTTCTGCATCTTCTACGCTTCTTGCGGCAAGCATTGCAGTTATCTTTATCCTATAATTTAATTCATCCATCTTACCCTCAAGCTCAGTAACATCCTCTGCTATCTCTTTATTTTTGAAAAGGATTGAAGAATAGGCTAAGTCAACCATTAGTTCAGAGATATCTTTCATCTCAACTAAAAGATCCTTTACACTTACTGGTTTATATTTGAAAGGTCTAGATACTTTGCGTCTTTTGGCCATTATTTTCTCTCCTAAAAGAGTCTAAAGAAGTTTCTTTTCCCCAATATTTAAGGATTTCGAATATATTTATAAGTTCTTTTATTAAGATTTTACAGGGGCCTGTGGTCTAGTGGATATGGCGTCGGGCTTCGGACCCGAAGAACGTGGGTTCAAATCCCATCAGGCCCGCCTCTTAAATAAATCGGTTTATATCTTATCCTCTTCTTTTGAAGTGGCAATATCTAAATTTTCTTCGAGTTCTTTTATTTTCTTCTTGTCCTTAATTATGCTACCAATAATAAGTGAAAATATTGCAACTCCCAAAGCGTTGGACAATGTCATAGGTATTATTACTATTTTGACAACTTCTAAGGCTTGATCTAAAGGTTTTGCAAGAATCAACGTAATGCCCATATGATACAATTCTAATAGAAATGCGATTATCGTGGCTTTATACGCCCCAACAAATTCACCATTATTATACTTATATACCAATCCGCCAATAAGACCTGCCGAGATAGTGGCAATTGAACAGGGAAGAGCAGTAAAACCACCTTCCATATATCTGTTTACCCCACCTATTAATCCTGCACCAATACCTATAACGGGTCCGCCAACTAGGCCTGCAACTAAAGGCCCTATATCTCTTATATTTGCTATTGCTCCAGAATCAAGCTCTATTCCGGAATAATTGCCAAATATTGAAATAGAACCAAATATCAGTATCATTATAATCTGATTTTTGTAAGTAAATTTTTTTTCTATAACTACTTGTTTAAATGGATTAATAGAGCTTACAACAACCGTTATTACTGTAACCATAACAGATACTTCGTTAATTAAAATAAATAGAATATTCCTTATTTCTTCAGGATTCACATTGATAAACGCATAAGCTTCTTTAAAAATCTTATTGTAAATCCTAAGTATTTCTTAATGTCTACCTAAAAGATAATAATTAATGTCTTTCAATAATTTAATTATTATGTGGCATTAATCTAAATTTTTGTGTTAAGTAATGCAATCTTTTCAAATATCTTTTTTTCAGTTTCTATTCTATTATTGATATCAGTTATTTCAAAATACTCTATTATGAACTCTTTATCAAATTTTCCAGGTGCAACAGGCTCACCTAAAATATTAACAATTTTCTCTTTTTTTTCTTCATTTACTATAATCCCTATTCTAGTGGCTCCATTCTTAATCCCAAATATTAAAGCCTTAGATATTTGTTTTTCTCCAGACAATCTGATCAAATATTCAAGAGAAAAGTCATCGGCAAAGTTATTATTATTTTTGAATGCTTCGATAGTTTGGTATAAAGCCATAGATATATGATTAGTTCCATAAGTCTTACTTTCATCAAAAATAGCATCTGCCCCATTTTTCTTTAATATCTCAATTAGTTTTTCTGAATCTTCAATTTGGGATTCAAATACCAGTAACATAATTGTACTATCTTCTCTTTTCTTAAAAAATTATCGTTACGCATTGTTAATAAAGTTTATAATTGGTAATACTTTCTGGGAATCTAAAAGAAGTATTGTTTATCATTATTAACCGAAAACTATATATAGTAGTTAACAAAATTAGTATTTACTGGATAACCCACATGAAAGACAATGATTATCCATAATGATAACTCGTGAGCGATATTACAATACCACTATTGAAGTATCCAGAAGATAGATATGAAGTGTCCATATAATATCTAAATAATATTAAGAGGATATGAAGATGATACAAGAACAATACAAGGAGAATATAAGGATAGGTTCTGAGAAATATCCTGATAACCGAAACTCTTATATACCTGTATCTCCTAAGTATTATACAGATACTAGAGGGACATCAATGAAACTCATATCAGTACAAGTACCAGAAGCATATATGAATGGGTTGGACGAGTTGGTAAACTATGGATACTTTCCTAATAAGAGCGAAGCCATAAGATCAGCGATCAGAGACATGCTAAAGAACGAACTTGGTGGGTTTAGATCACTCAGAAATGAGGGCATATCTGGAAAAATAAAGTAAATAATAAAAAATAATTTATATGATTGGGGGTTTTATATGAAAGGCATCTTGGAAAATGCTTCAAGATTTACTCAAACTAATAACTTTGAAGAAACTGCAGCTGAATTAGAAGGCATTGGACACGCTAGGATAATATGTGCTGGATGTGGCGGTGCCGGTAATAATACCATAAATAGACTTTCAATGCTTGGAGGAGTAATGGGCGCCGAAACAATAGCTTTGAATACAGATAGGCAGCACTTAGAAATGATCCAAGCGGACAAAAAGTTTGTTATTGGAAAAGAGCTTACAAAAGGTCTTGGAGCAGGGGGAGATCCTAGCATTGGCTGGGAAGCCGCTCAAGAAGATAGGCATAAATTAAAAGATCTTTTTAAAGACGCAAATTTAGTTTTCGTCTCTGCAGGTATGGGGGGCGGAACAGGAACGGGAAGCGCTCCGGTAGTTGCCGAAGTTGCTAAAGAATGTGGTGCTCTAGTTGTAGGGGTAGTAACATTACCTTTTAGGATGGAAGGATCTCACAGATTCGAAAAAGCAATTCAAGGACTTGAAGCTTTTAGAAGATACGCAGACACAGTGATCACACTAGATAATAATAAGCTACTTCAACTTGTTCCAAACATGCCAATTGATT
>CAZFRW010000001.1:0-78855 GCA_964521515.1 uncultured Thermococci archaeon | reverse complement strand
TCATGTCTATGTTCGGAATCTCAGAAAGCTCAAGAACTGTTTTGTTTCCCCTATCGGGCAAAGGATAGTCTGCCATTCCGTCTCCGCAAACCACTATGTATTTCATGTCACAAATGAATATAGACTGTTTAAAAGGTTTTAGAAGTTTTAATATACGCTTTCAAAAAAATAGGTAAAAAAGATATTGCTTTGGGGTCTTTTATCAAAGAGAAGATAGTCTTGGAGTGCTCATCAAACCTTCCATATTCATCCAGAATTTGTTTTTTTGATTTAATAAAATCAAATATACTATTGAGTTCTTTTTCATTTAGATTTTCATAGATTTTTCTGAACAATAGCCCTCTTGATATTTCCTTTCCGATTAACCTATCGCACTCTTTAGAATAATCTTTGTAATTAGAAGAGATAATTGATTTAGCCAAAGACTCAGCAGCTAGTGAGCCATAATACACCCCACCGCCTGACAAAGGCTTAACTTGACAGGCTGCATCGCCTAAAAGGAAAACCCTATCTCTGTAGATATCTCCTTTGCCTATTGGTATAACGCCTGCCTGAATCTCAATTGGTTCTCCTTTGATTCCTTTTTCCTTCAAGAATTTTTCAAGCAACTTCTTAGGATTATCTGAAACAGTTCCTACCCTAAATATCCCTTCTCCTTCTGGGATAATCCAATTAAAAAATGGCCTTTGTACATGGACTTCAACAAAATTGTCTAGATCCAAATCGGCTTTAATCCTCACCTGGTATCCTTTGTAATAGCTTAGTTTATAGCGAAATTCTTGTGCCCTTACCCTAGAACTTGGCCCATCTGCACCAATAAGCAGATCAGACTTAATAGTTCGTTTATTTGTCTTTATTGAGATATGATTCTCTTTTCGATTAAAGGATAGGTAACTTTCACCAAGAGATACATCAAGCCCTTCCGAAAGTGTTTGATCAAATAATGACCTATCAACTACATAAGATACTCCCTTTCTTTTTAGTTCAAATGAATCATTTCCAAAATAGACTATTGCACCGTGAATTCTGTTTTTAATAGAATCTTTAAAGTCGAATTGTTTGAAATGCTCAAAATAATCCTTACCTATAAGACCAGAACAAGAGATGGGTTTTCCTATAGTCTTGTGTTCTTCAATTATATTTACTTTATATCCGGCTTTATCAAGATAATGAGAAGCTAAAAGTCCTGCTGGACCTGCACCTATAACTGTTATTTCCACAAAATCGTATAGGTTTACTGCTTTATAAATAGTAACTTATATTTTTTAAAAAAGAAAAAAATTATAATTAAACTTTAGCCCATTTTGATTCTGTCATTTTAGCGGAATCAGAACTTTTTACTTTGGCGGAGAAATAGTAACTTTGTGGGCAAATGTTACATGCTTCACAAACAGCATTTCCGGTCTCTACTTTCTTAACTTCAGTAAGCTCTATTTTGTAAACATTGCTGTAGTATGCTATTATGAGTTCGCTATCAGTCGGAGCTTTGATAAACTGGATATTGCCTTCAGCATACCATTTTTCCCAAGGTGTTTCTTCACATTGCATGGGCTGAAATTTCATAGTAATTAAAGCATTACTTGTACACCCTAGAGAGAGTATCAACACTAACAAAGGTATACCCATTAAAAGTTTCTTCATATATATCGC
Organism: uncultured Thermococci archaeon; assembly: GCA_964521515.1. Classification (GTDB taxonomy): domain Archaea; phylum Methanobacteriota_B; class Thermococci; order Methanofastidiosales; family Methanofastidiosaceae; genus Methanofastidiosum. The sequence goes on along the minus strand of CAZFRW010000001.1, from coordinate 77,205 downwards.
CATATAGATGAAGTTGCTTTAATATTTAAATAATTCGATTAAGTAAAATAGAAATAATAAAAAATTAATTTTTTCTCTTGTAGAGCATCGCCCCCAGGGCAATTGTAATAATTAACAATATTACTGAGATACCTTGGAATATAACTAGTTGATTTGAAATTGAAGAAATGTCTGATTTGAGCTGGGCTATTTCCTTCGATTCAGTTTGAGTCTCTTTAATTGAGCTAAATATCTGGTCTGCGTTGTATTGAATCATTTCTGCTATTGTATCTGTTCCTGGAATAGCTTCTGGGAAATTTGAGAAAACAACATGTCTTCCTCCAATCTCTCCGGCCATTTGAGCGCCAAGGGTAGTTCCACTCTGAAGATTGTCAATAACAAATGCGACCTTCTCATCCTTTCCCTTAACAACAAGATCCTGGACAGCCTGTACGGAAAGTGTTTCAGGTGGCTGGTATGCTTCAACTACTTGAAGACCAATCCATTCTGAAAAAGGTTTCTGCCATGACATTACAATTGCTTTGTAATCTGAGATTCCAAGCTCATTTGCCTCAGCCAATATTTTTTCATTTAACTCGTCCAGTTCTTTTGAAACTTCGGCAGCATTTTTTTCGTAAAACGATTTGTTCTCTGGATCTATTTCAATCAATGCAATCTTTATTGAATCTATCTTTGCCTTGGCAAGAGGTGGCGTTCCCCATGGACCTTGGAGCAAGAGTTTTTTTACATCACTATTTTCAGATGCATTTATCAGATTATCAAGCCATGGCTCAACACCATGGTAGACTACTAGAGATGCTGTATTTATTTCAGATACTACGCTAGGCCTTACATCAAAATGGTCAGGGCATATCCCAGGCTGTACCAATGAAATAGCATCTACCTTATCTCCCCCTACTTCCTCTACAAAGTATTTCATTGTAGTTGTGGTGCAGATTACTTTTATTTTTTCTGCAGAAGAGAATGTAGGCATTAAAGAGAAAATCAATGTTAAAATAAAAACTGATACTAATATTTTCTTTATAATAATCGCCTCCTAGTAATACGAATTTAATATTCGTGCTACTATTAAGCTCTACCTTTTATTTATAAAGGTTTTGATTGTTAGTATACCTTATTTATTTTATTCAGACAACATATTATAATGTAAACTATTTAAATAAATTATGTAATCAAGTAATCATAATATAAGGGGATATAAAGGTAACATGTTACCTATTTAGGAGGAAAATATATGATAAACATGAAAAAGTTAATGACGATTCTACTATTGCTTGCATTGTTATTACCAAGTGTATATGCAGTACAAACTGTAAATGGTCAGGAAAATGAAGTCGTTAATATTGATAACGACGTCAATGAAGACCTATTCATTTCAGGTAACAAAGTAATAATAAACGGCAATATTAATGGCGATCTATTTGCTGCCGGAGGGGAGATAGTTGTAAACGGTCAAGTGAATGGGGATGCCTATGTTGTCGGAGGAACTGTTACTGTAAATGGACCCATAACTGGTGAACTTATTGTTGGTGCGGGTCAGGTGACCATCTCAGGAAACACTGAGAAGATATTGGCCGGTTGTGGAGAGTTAGACATCAAAGGTAATACAAAGAAGGTAGTAGCCGCTTCTGGAAATGTTAAGATATACTCAACTTCAGTTATAGAGGAATATGCATACATAGCGACAGGTGCATTTGATAATCAAGGGACAATTAATGGAGAGCTTGTCCTTACAGCTGAACAATTGGTAAATAAAGGAACAGTTGGTTCATTTAACTATACGCAAACAGAAACTAGCAAAGATTTTTCTGAAGGTATGAAAGCTGTATTCACTGTCTTTTCAATTCTTGCGGCAATTGGAATGCTAGTTCTTGGAATACTAATAATAAGATTCTTTCCAAAACTATTCTTCACCATCGAAAAGGAAGTAGAAAAGGATACCATAGTTAGGACTATAATTGGATTCCTATTGATTCTTGCTACAATAATTGTCACAGTAATACTCGCAGTGACGGTGATTGGCCTTCCTATTGCGGCCATACTTAGCATATTCTTCATATTAGCACTTATGGCCTCTGGATTGTTCGTTTCTTATTGTACAGGGAACTTTGTTACAAAGAGATTAAATATCAATACAAGTGAGCTAGGCATATTCATAATCGGTTTCGTAATACTGGTAGTTCTAAAGCTGATACCTGTCCTTGGATTCTTTGTTAGTCTAGTAGTAGTAAGTCTTGGATTTGGAGCAATCTATTACGCAGTCAAAAACAATTGGAATTTAATAACAGCAAAAAATTAATTTTATTTTTCTTTTTTATTTTTAAGAACAAACACTTATAAACTTCTTTTAAGCCGTTTCGTTTAATGATTAATCCAAATAACACCCGAATGGTTCCAGGATGGAAGTTTGCTCCTGTTCCAATATGTTATGGCGGAGACCTAAGAGCAATTGCATTCTGCTGCCATCCCGGATACCCTCTGACATTTTCATTCAAATGTGGCCTTCCAAAAGCTTTAGAAGAGCTTGGAATAACAAAGGAAGAGTACATCGAAATAAAAGATAAGTTCTCAAAAGAGCACGACTGGGATAGTGAGCTTGTCTGCTTCAAATCACTTTCTTACTGCTGCATGAGAAGAAGCGGATGCATGGGTGGAAGGGATATAGCCCTAACAACAAAATACAAAGACGAAGAGGCATATGAAAAATATTTTGCTTTAAAGAGAAAGCTCTGCGTTGAAATATTAAAAATGGCCAGAAATAAAGAAAAGGTAAAGGAACTTCTAGAGTATGAACTTTCTAGACCAGAGCCTTTAGTCGAATAATATTATTTTTTATACTGTCTTTTTTATTGAAGACTGCAGAACCAGCTACAAGTATATCTGCGCCAGCATTTTTAATTTTCTTTATGTTTTTTTCTGTAACCCCACCATCTACCAAAATTTCTATGTCGTAGCCCTTAACAAGTTTCTTAGTCTCCTTAATTTTTGGCAGCATTGTTTCAATAAAACTTTGACCGCCAAATCCCGGATTTACAGTCATTAAAATAAGTAGATCCATTGAGTCCAAAAGATGAGTTATAGTATTGACAGGCGTAGAAGGGTTCAAAGCTATGCCCGATTTAACTTTGAGCTCCCGGATCTTATTCAATAGTCTGTGTGGATGATACGATGCTTCAATATGAAAAGATATATAGTCAAGAGAAATGTCCCTATTTTTTTTATCAAGAGATTTAGAAAATAGTTCAACATAATCAGAAGGGTTTTCTATCATCAGGTGAACATCTATAGGTAAAGTAGTAATTTTTGAAACTGCTTCAACAACTAGTGGTCCGATAGTAATATTTGGGACAAAATGCCCATCCATAACGTCAACATGTATTAAATCTGCACCTGAATTTTCTGCCTCCATTATGTCATCGCCAAGTCTAGAAAAATCAGCAGAAAGAATTGAGGGTGCAAGTTTTGCCATGAAATTAAATCTCCTTGTGCTCTACCTTTTTCCAGTCAGACATAAACTTCTCAATGCCTATATCTGTTAGAGGGTGTTTAATAATTTTCATTAAGACATCATATGGTACAGTTGCAATGTCTGCCCCCATAAGAGCTGCTTGTAATACATGAATTGGGTGTCTGATACTTGCAATTATAACTTCAGTTTCAAAAAAGTAGTTTCGGTATATCTGCAGGATCTCTGCCACAAGATTCATGCCATCAGTTGAAATATCGTCAAGCCTTCCCACAAATGGGGACACATAAGATGCGCCTGCTTTTGCTGCTAGAAGCGCTTGAGTTGCAGAGAAGATAAGGGTGACATTAGTCTTAACCCCTTGATCTGATAAAGACTTAACTGCCTTTAGTCCATCTTTTGTAATTGGAACTTTCACCACAATATTCTTGTGAATGTCGGATAATTTTAGTGCCTCATCTACCATCCCTTTGAAATCGGAAGATGTGACTTCAGCCGATATTGGGCCGTCCACAATTTTACATATCTCCAGGATTATATCTCTGAAAGGTTTTTTTTCTTTAGAGATTAGTGATGGGTTTGTTGTAACTCCTTCAATTAATCCCAGGCTCGCCGCTTCCCTTATCTGTTCGATATTTGCAGTATCTAAAAAGAATTTCATTTTATCTCTCCTCTATAATAATTATAATTATCTTTTCATTTTTATAACGTTTTTTGACAGTTTATAAATTTCATCTGATGTGAGATTGTATATCTGCATTAATAGTTCGTAATCCCCGCTTTGGGCAAATGTGTCCTTTATCCCACATCTTAAGACTGGAACAGGATATTCCTCAGAAAGTATTGAGGAAACAAGGGCACCCATTCCAATATAGATATTGTGCTCTTCAGCTGTGACAACGCACCCTGTTTTTTTTGCAGCTTTAATGATGCCTTGTCTATCAATTGGTTTTAAAGTGCTTAGATTAACTACACCTGCTGAGATACCTTCCTTCTGAAGTTTCTGGGCAGCCTCAAGAGATTTTGATACCATGACACCAGATGCAATTATTGTAACGTCGTCCCCATCCAATAAAGTTGTGGCTTTGCCTAGTTTAATTTCATCCTCGCTTTCATAAACATTTGGAACCTTGTTCCTACCGAGCCTTACATAAGTTGGCCCCTTCTCCAAAGATATTTCCCTTATTGTCTTTTTGGTCTCAAAAGTATCTGCTGGAACAATTACCTTCATGTTTGGAAGTGCACACATAAGCGATAGGTCTTCAATCATCTGGTGTGATACACCATCTTCACCTACGGTGATGCCGGCATGCGTTGCAACAATCTTCACATTCATCTTGGGGTACGCAATAGATTGCCTTATCTGATCGTAAACTCTACCAACAGCAAACATTGCAAACGATGAAGCAAAAACAGTTTTTCCTGTTGTGGCAAGACCTGCAGCAATACCAATCATATTCTGCTCAGCAATTCCTATATTGAAAAATCTGTCAGGGAACTTCTTTCCAAATGATGAAGTTTTTGTCGATGAGGATAGGTCAGCATCTAATACCACTAAGTCCTTTCTTGTTTCTCCAAGTTCAGAAAGTACCTCACCATAAGCATCCCTTGGAACTCCAAAGCCGGTCATGAAACAGCCTCCAGTTCTTTCATAGCTATCTTAAATTCCTCATCGGTTGGTGACTTGCCGTGAAACGATACATTGTTTTCCATAAATGATACACCTTTTCCTTTGACAGTGTGCGCTATTATAATCTTCGGTTTATCTATAATCTTAAGCCCTTCATTAATAGTTTCAATTATTTCCCGGATGTTATGTCCGTCAATCTCGTAAACTTGCCAATTGAATGCCTTAAGCTTGTCTTTTAATGGCTCAAGCGCCATGACCTTCTCTGTAGGTCCATCTATCTGTAGCATATTTCTATCGATTATTGCAGTGAGATTCCCAAGCTTAAATTTAGGGGCCGCCATCATGGCTTCCCAGACCTGCCCTGATTGAAGCTCTCCATCACCGAGCAAGGCAAACACTCTAGAAGAGCTCCCATCGAGCCTCAATCCTAAAGCAATCCCTGTGGCGATGGATAGCCCCTGACCTAAAGAACCTGTAGATATCTCTATCCCCGGAGTCTTTGTGCAGGGATGACCCTGAAGCAAGCATTCAGGCTTTCTAAGATTTTTAAGCTCACCTACATCAAAATAACCCGATTCGGCTAGAGCTGCATATAAGGAAGGGCATGCATGTCCCTTACTTAAAATGAATCTATCTCTCCCAAGCCATGAAGGATTTTTAGGATCATGATTCATTATATGGAAATATAGTGATGTTACAATGTCTGCCGAAGAAAGAGAGCCACCAGGATGGCCAGACTTGGCAGAATAAATCATTTCAATTATATGTTTTCTAATTTTGTTAGCTCTTTTTTTCAAATCATTAACAGTCAAATCATCTAAAGGTTCTTTTGCTTTCATCTTATCTGATATAATTTAATTTTTCTCGATATAAATGATTTATGGTTAATTTTCAAAAGATAATGAAAAGTATACGCTAAACTTTTTATATTTAAAAAATAAATAATAATTATGGAAACTTGTGGCATTTGCAGCAAAAGAATAAAGGATAATCTTGAGATGTGTTACTGCAGTTACTGTAACATGACCTTTCATTTCACGTGTATTGAAGAACAGCCATGTCCAAACTGTGGCAAGGTTCTAAACATCGCACATGTAAGGCTTGGGAGGCCTGCTGAGATATTTAGAAAAGATGAAAACAAGGATGTCTTTATTGAAGAGGTAGATATTGAGCAGAAGAGTGAGACAGTGTCCCCTGTTGAAGAAAGTTTTGAAAAACAAGGGATAACAGATGAAGAAATCCCGGAAAGGATGAAAGGTGAGTTCCTACAAGAAGATTCCCCTCAACTTAGAGACATGCCACCCATGAGTCCAATGGTTGAAAGGGGTAAGACGCTTAGGAGAAGAGAAACGCCAAAAAGAAGTGGGATGTCAAAGCAAAAACTGTTTTTCATTCTTCTCGTTGTGGCTCTTTTGATAATAAACGCAATTGTAATATTTTATTTTCTAAATGACGGAAATATACCATTCCTAAACGTTAAGACAGGAGCCGAAGAAGCCACCTCAAAGATCTTCTTAAATTTTTAATTATTAACCAAAAACGATAAAAAGATTTTACTTAGTTTTGCTGTGGGGACAATATTGCTCAAAAATTTAAAGAATGAGTTGGAAAACTCAATAAGAAAAACAATTAATTTAGAAAATACTTTAGATGTCGAGATAGTTTTCTCAAGACCGCCTGATTTTAAACTAGGCGATATTGCAACTCCTCTATCTTTTGAGCTTGCCAAAAAACTAAAGAAAAATCCTATCCAGATTGCAAAGGATATTGCAGAAAATATTGTCCTGCCAGAAGGTGTAGAAAGAGCAGAAACTTCTGGAGGGTATATAAACTTCTTCTTCGATAGAAAATATTTCTCAAAACAAACTGTGGGCATTATACTCCGAGAAGATAGCTTATACGGAAAAGGTGAGAAAAAGAAAGAGAAGGTAATGGTTGAGTATTCACAACCCAACACCCACAAATCATTTCATATAGGGCATCTTAGAAATGTCTGTCTTGGAGATGCTCTTGCCAATATAATGGAGTTTTCCGGGTATGAAACTGTAAGGGCCAATTACATAGGCGATGTTGGAGCCCATGTCGCTAAATGCTTATGGGGGTATATGAAGTTCTATGATGGCGTTATCCCCGATCAAAATAAAGGAGACTTTCTAGGGAAAATCTACTCTGAAGCAGACAACAAACTCAAAGAATCTGAAGAGTATCAAGAAGAATACAAGATCGTCTTAAAGAATCTCTATGAAGGAGACAAAAAGACCATGGAAGTCTGGAGGACAACAAGAGAGTGGAGCCTTGAAGAGTTTAATAGAATTTACCAAGAACTTGGAGTTAACTTTGATATTTTCTTATATGAGAGTGAAGTGAAGGAAGAAGGCACCAAGATAGCACGTGAACTTTTTGATAAAGGAATTGCAAAAACTAAGGAAGGGGCTGTTATAGTTGACCTTAAGGATTATGGACTTGATGAATTTGTTATCTTAAGAAGCGATGGCACAGCTCTTTACTCAACAAAAGACCTTGCACTTGCAGAGAGAAAATTTCAGGATTTTAAGATTGATCTTTCATTATATGTTGTTGGAAGTGAGCAGAAATTCTACTTCAAACAACTTTTCAAAACATTAGAGCTTATGGGATTTAGTCAGGCAAAAAAATGTTATCATCTCTCATATGAGCTTGTCATGCTTGAAGAGGGTAAGATGTCCTCTAGGGAAGGAAATGTTGTCCTGTATTCAGAACTAAAGGATGTTGTGAAAAAAGAGGCCTTGAATCAAGTCAGAGAAAGAAATATATCAAATGCTGGAAGTATATCTGAAATTGTTACTATGGGTGCATTGAAATACAGCATGATGAAGGACAATAACAAAAGGATCATCTTCAACTGGAAGAAAGCTTTGGACTTTGAAGGTGACACTGCCCCATATATACAGTACGCACACGCTAGAGCCTCAAGTATTCTAAATAAAATAGGAAACTTAACTCCTGAATTTTTAATAGAAGACCTTAACGAAAAGGAGTACAAGTTATTGTTTATGCTTTCAGAATTTCCAGAAGTAGTTCAGAGGGCATCAGTTGAGTATAGACCAGATTTTGTCTCTAATTATGTGTATGATGTTGCCAAATGCTTCAACGAGTTTTATCATGAATGCCATGTCTTAAATGCTGAAACAAACAAAGAGTTCAGGGCATCCCTTGTTAAGGCTACAAAGACAGTGCTGAATAATGCTTTGGGGCTTCTTGGTATTAAAGCACCGGAAGAGATGTAATACCCATTTTTAAGTATCTACCCAAATATTTATATATGCTCTTAATTAATTTTTTTTGGTGATTCACTGAAAGCAAAAAGTTCAAAGAATATCGCCTTCACAGCAATTTTTGCAGCTATAGGGATTCTATTTGGAACAATACTACTTATTCCAACGCCGGTGCCAAATGTTTATCTTGATCTGTCCCACATAGGTACAGTTTTATCTGCTATATTACTAGGCCCAATATTTGGAGGTATTACAGGATTTATAGTCGGCATATGGCCGGGCGTTACTTTTGGGAATTTTTTCGTTCCTCCATTTAAAGCCTTAACAGGAATTTTTGTTGCTATTCTGTCCAAAAAGACAAGACCTGGTATAGCGGTCTTTTTTGGGTACCTGCCTGAAGCCTTTTTAACATATCTAACTCTTGTAGTATTAAAAATCCCATACGGACTTCCATTACCTGTTGTATACACCATATTGGCGAAGGCGTTTGCTGAAATTATTATACTCGGCATACTGATGGAAATAATAATGAGAAATAAAGGAGTAAAACAATTTCTTCAATCAAAGGTAGGCTTTTTATACCTTTGATATTTTTAATTTTTGTGAGAAAAAAACAGCTTGAAATATTTCTTTCTAATCTAAAAGAGATGGAAGACCCCAAAATGTTTGAGGAACAGTACACTACACCAGGGGATATTGCTGCCGAAATAGTATTATTTGCATACCACCGAGGAGATGTAGAAGGGAAGACCATAATTGATCTTGGAGCCGGTACTGGAAGACTTGGGATAGCTTCTCTCCTACTAGGAGCTAAAAAAGTATACTTTGTAGAGAAAGATAAAAGGGCTATAGAGATTTTAAACGATAATTTAAAAACATTAACTTTAAAAAGTAATCAAATCTTAGGAGAATACGAGATTAAGGATGGTGACGTTTTAGACGTCCTCCTGCGAGGGGACACTATTATTCAAAATCCGCCTTTTGGTACAAAAAAGAGGAATATGGACACCAATTTTTTGAAAAAGGCTTTTGAAATAGGAAATGTTGTGTATTCCTTGCATAAGAAAGGGAACTATGATTTCATCAGAAATGTTGCTTTGGAGAAGAGTTTTGAACTAGTTGAAAAAGAGAGTTTCAATTTTCCAATAAAAGCGATGTTTCAAGTACATAAGAAAAGAAAAGTACTGATTGAAGTTGAACTTTATAGATTCATGAGGTGTTATAATGGAAGCAAATGGAGAGACTAAAAGAGAGTTTGTTATACCAGGTGACTACATAGGTGTTGCTGAAGAATATTTGCCAGGAGACGGGGCATATGAAGAGAATGGGAAGATATATGCTACCCTGGTAGGAGATTTAGACCTTGACATGTCAAGAAGAAGTGCAAGCGTTATTTCAAAAACAAATGTTTTACCTCAGCTAAAAGAGGGGGATATTGTCTACGGAGAGATAGTATCCGTCAAGCCACAGATGGTTTATGTGGATCTTCTGGCATTAGAGGGATACGCAGACAAAAAGCTTTCAGCCAACACAAAAGCTAGGATATATGTTTCGCAGACTGACAAAAAGTATGTAAAAACTATCTCTACAGAATTTAGAAATGGAGATGTTGTTAGAGCTAGAGTTGTAGATACACAGGGCGATTCAATAAGACTTTCAACTGCGGAAGATGGTCTTGGAGTAATCAGAGCTATTTGTGGCGTTTGCAAGAAAACTCTTGAAAATAAGGATGGAAATCTTGATGGAAATCTTGAATGCAACTACTGCGGTTCAAAGGAAACAAGAAAGACAGCAAACGATTATTTGAAAGCTAAATTATGATAAGATGAAGAGAAAAACAAGAGTTTTAAGTTTTAAAATCAAGGGCAATCAAAAAGTAGAAATTGCCCGTTTTCTTTCTAAATTTGAAGATATATCTTTTAATGTATCTGATGATACCTTAAAGGTCAAAGTTTTTAATCCCGGTAGTATGGGGGATTTAGTCTATTCAATTAAAAGTTTCTTAGAAGAGGTAAAAGAAAAGGAAATCAAGGAAGAAAAAGGGATATTCTCATACAATCTTGACAGCATCTCTAAAATTGCCGGCGTAACTGTTCCTGTAAAACTTCTAAAGGCAGTTCTAAGTGACAAAGGTTACTCGTTTGAAGTCGAAAAAGAAAATGTAGTTTCTTCTGCACACGTTTCAGTTGCTGCCAAAGTTGCAGGGGAGATATCTTACCTATTGGGAGACTTAGAAGGTGTATCGAAGCCGGTGACAGAAATCATTGTAAGAGTTGCAATTGAACATGATGTTTTATCCTCGGAGCTTTTGAGCGTAGGGATAGACGAAAAGATATTTAATGATACAGAAACGGTATCTTTAAATATAAGCTATGATGATGCTCTTTCATATCTAAGAGAGTATGCAGGTGGTTAATTTGGATATACAAGTAATTAAAAATGAAGGAAGTTTCATGGAATTTAGGATTATTGGTGAGGATCATACACTTTGTAATGTATTAAGGGAGGCCTTATTAAAAAATGAAAAGGTGAAGGTGGCGGCTTACAGAATAGACCATCCTCTTCTAGATAGAAAAAGGCCAATGTTCATAATTAATACTGACGGAACAATATCACCAAAAGATGCGCTTCTTGAAGCCATAAAAAATATCAAAAAAGATGTTAAAGGATTAAAAAAGAACTTGATTTAGAATGAATCTGCATCTTCTTCAAGAACATCTTTTCTAATAATCTCTTCTCTTTTCAAAACAGAAATTCCTGTTTTTTTATCAATTACTTGAATAATGACCTTTATATCGGGGTCTTCAAGATTTACTTTTGCGCCTGTTGCTTCAACGATTTTTGCACCGATTTCTCTTTCGAGGTCCTGGGACTTGAAGTTTGCCTTACCTCTTTTTTTACATCTTACGGCAAATGTGTCACTTTTAAAAATTTTAGGTAACGCAACATCAGTTGCTTCAACTGTTATAAGATTAGTGTCTGTATTGACATACCTATCAAAAGGTAGTACTCTGTGAATGGCGCTTGTCTCGTAATCCCTAAGCGTCTCGGCAGCTTTTCTGGCATTCTTGCACTTAACTAAGAGAACTCCCTTGAACTTCGTTTTTTTAATCTCGAATATCTCTCCTTCCAACGCCCATTCTACTTCCCAGATCCCATCAAACTGCCTAGCTGTGGGGGTAGTCACAAGAAGATATTCTTTCATTTGTTCCATAAAGAAAGGAATTATTATTGATTTAAAAAGTTATATGTATTTCTAAAAAATTAGGTAAAATATTCCACATAGAGTGTAAAAACTCTATATGGAAGAATACTATATGCCAGTAACACTATTACATAACAACGTGTTACTATATATAAATCTTTCTGTGAATTTAAGATAATTTTTTAATTATAACTCGAGTAGTCGGTATAATGACTGCCCATAATCTCTCAAGAATTTTTAATAAACTGACATATCAAAGAAATTTTTTTGAACTATCAAGAGGGCTAATGTTTAGAAAAAATATATCGGAAGCAAACGAGGCATATATTTTTGTTCTTGACAGAGAAAGAAAAGCTGCAATAACCATGATGTTTGTTTTTTTCTCAATTGATGTCGTGTGGCTTAACTCTAAATTTGAAGTTATTGATATAAAAGAAAATGTAAAATCTTTTTCATTCCATACCGGCCATAATGGCAAGGCTAAATACTTTATAGAAATGCCAATTGACTCAATCAAGAAGAATAGTATCAGGATTGAAGACAAGATATTGTTTCCTGTTTAGAGTTCGATTGCAAAACTATTAATAATAGTCCATCCAAATTATATTAATGTTCATAACTGACAATCATATGCATATTGACCCCACCAAGGGGATAGGACTTGATGCAGTTAGAGAATTTTCTTCTGCAGGCGGCACACACTTTATGCTTGTCTATAAAACTGCTTATGACTCTAATGTCCAAATAAAAACTGGTAAAGATTTTGGGAAAGCCTATGATTATGTAATTGAGCTTTCAAACAAAATAAACAGAGAAACTGATGCAAAATCATATCCCATAATTGGACTTCACCCAGCAGAATTTCACCATATTATAATGGACTTTGGAAAAGAAAAAGCATTTGAGATAGCTTTGGAAGCTCTAAATGAGATTGAAAAAAGAATTTCTGAAGGATTCGCTTTTGGCATAGGGGAAGTAGGAAGGCCACATTACGATGTAGAAAAAGAGATTATAGATATCTCAAATGAGTTTCTAATTGAAGTTCTAAAAGTTTCAAAGAGATTGAAATGCCCGGTGCAGCTCCACACTGAAACATTTGATGAAAATAAGTTTATTGAATTGGGAGAGATGGTAAAAAAATATGGGGATCCAGGAAAGACTATTAAGCATTTTTCACCTCCGATGGTTTCTATTTGTGAGAAGATTGGGATTTATCCTTCAATTATTGCAAGGGAGAAAAATATCATGAAAGCTTGCGAGGAAGGCAAACGATTTTTGATGGAAACTGATTATATTGATGATAACGAAAGGCCAGGTGCTGTTGTTGGCCCTAAAACAGTTCCTAAAACAACTAAAAAACTATTTGAAAAGGGAGTTTTCTCAAAGGAAGATATTGATCATATACACAGATACCTAATAGAAGAGATTTATGGGATTGAACTCATCTGATGTTCCTGTATGAGTCTATCCTCTCTTTTGATGAAAGAAATTCGGCCTTTGTCAAAAGCTGCTTATTCTTCTTTGTTTCTCTCTTCTTTTTCATATCTGATGTCCCCATGAAGAATATATTGGCTCCGACAATCATAAAAGATATGGCAATCATTGTGGCGCCAGACATCAGGAACACATCTGTGGATTTGGCATTAAGGGCTATAGATAAGCCGAATAATATACCCACGGTCAGCACAAGTATGCCTACAACCCATTTGAGTATATAAATTGCCATCTTTATGAAAAAATACCCAAAAATTTAAAAGGCTTTTCTTTTTGTTGGGAAAAATCTTAAATAATCCCCTATTTATTGTAATATATGCCCGGCATTGGTAATGGTGACTAAATGAAAAAATTAATTATTATTTTACTCATTATAATGGGTATATCGTCTCAAATTCCCATACAAGCCCAGGAAGATTTTGCCTGCATGGGATGCACAATAGACGTTGATGTATATGAAAAATCTGAACACGTCACTATTAGAATGATATTTCTAAACCTAGGATTGCCAGATTTCAATGGATTTTCACTTTACGTTCCAGGCAAGGTGAACAATTTAAAGATAGTTGATGAAGCAGGTAATGTTCTCGAGTCTTCTTTTTCACCGATAGGTAGTGAAACATTTGTCAAGTTTTATTTCAACAAAGGCATTAATCTGGGAGAGAAAATCCTTGTTAAAATAGAGTACGATGCTAATGACCTAATTACAAAAAATGATTCTTATAGGTTAAGTTTTCCTTTTGAGGCCCCTTGTGAACTAAGATATCTAAAGATGGCATTTAACTTTGAGAAGGGAATTCCTGTACTATCAGAATTTCTGCCATCTCCTTCAAGATTTGAATCTTTGGACAATAAAGTTTCAGTTGTTTGGTACAAGGAAGAGGTAAAAGAAGGAGAAAAACTTATTTTCAATGCCAGTTATGACGAAAAATACGCAATCTTAAGGCAAATTAAGGATGTAACTCCTACAACAGAAGAACCACAGACTAATCCCGCATTGTTTATCCTAATGTCAATCGCCATTATCTTCTTTGGATTAATTGCAATCCTCCTGCTTACAAGAAAGAGAGGCCACAGTAAGATAGACGTTGCCTTGAATGTTTTAGACCCAAGGGAATCAAGGATCCTGAAGATAATATCGGATAACGGAGGATCAATGACTCAGGCTAAACTATTTGAGCAGACCACATTCTTTTCAAAGCCAACTCTGTCAAGAGTCTTAGATAAACTCCTCAAGAGAAAGTTAATAGAAAAGGAAGAAAAAGGAAGGACAAACATCATAAAGCTTGCAGAGAAATTGAAAGACTAAACAAAAGAAATAAAAGACAGAGCTTTAGTCATCAATTATATGATTAAGAAATCCTTGATGCTTCTCATTGCAAATACATTTTCTAGAGTTGCAAATTATCTCTTCACCCTTTTCACTGCCAATATCCTTCTCCTTACTGAGTATGGCCTTCTTTCGGCAATTATGCCTTTTCAGTCACTGATACTTGTTCTTTCATCATTTGGCATAGCTCCTTCCGTATCGAGGTTCACGTCGATTTTTGATTCTGAAAAAAAACATGAGAAAATTTCATCTTCACTGTTTTTTGTGCCTATAGGGATTATTTTATTTATTTTTCTCTTTGTTTTATCCCCTATTATGATGAATTTTTACTCCCCAGATATAAGAGCGGGTATTGATGCCCCGCTTAAGATAATTATTCTAGTAATACCTTTGGGTGTTTTATTTTCTGTTTTTACTGGTATCTTACTTGGTATCAAAAAAGTAAATTACATGGCAATTTCCATATTTGCCCTTTCCTTGTCATACTTTTTACTTTCCATTCCTCTTTCATATGTATTTAGAGTTTCAGGTGCATCTGCATCCCTTGTAGGGGGGTATATTGTAGGAATAATTGTCTCGTTTTTGTTAGTTTTAAAGAGTGGTGTTAAACTAAAATTAAAAAGTGAGAATGTTCAGGAATTTAAAAAAATTTTTGTATTTGCAGTTCCAGTTTCAATATTCTCTTTGAGCCTTGTCCTCCTATTTAATGCCGATATTTATTTTCTAGCCCACTTCTTTGGGCCCAAGACAGTTGGGATTTATGGGATGGCTTCTCCCACGGCAGGTATTATTCCATCATTTGCAATCGCGCTTTCTGCGGTATTGCTACCTGAGTTATCAAAATTAAAATCAATAGAAAAAGAAGGAATTAAAAGTATTCTAGTCTCACTTAAAGCCTCCTTTAATGTTACTCTCCCAGTTGCACTCTCACTTTTTGCGTTTTCAAATCCGATAATATATTTCCTATTTGGGGTCCAAGAAGGAGGATGGGTATTAAAACTTCTCGCAATTGCCATGCTATTCTATTCCATATTCTATATCGCCTCAACTTCTCTTCAAGCAATGGGAAAACAATGGACCCCAATGAAAATAACAGTTCTGATAGCCACAATAAACGTGATATTAAATTATCTACTAATACCAAAATATGAAATCAATGGTGCGGCCTTTGCAACTATGGTATCATGTATAATAGGGATGGCCTTAATAGTGAAAAGCTTAAAGGTTTTATTTGTTCCTGATAAAAGATTTGTTTTTTTATCGTTAGCTATTTTTGTATTAATGATGGTCTTTGAGGGCATAGTAGGATTATTCCCTTCAAGAGTAATGAATCTTTTTGCATATGGGGGGTTTGGAACTCCTTTAATTGTTAGTTATTTTTACTATCTTAAGAAAAAATGGAATTAAGATTAGATTATTTTTTTAGAGAATCAAAATAGGATTTTGTAAATATCTTAAGAATTGTAAATCCAGTATAGGGCGATTGATACATATTACAGTATTCATCAATCTTCCTGCCGTCAAATTCAATATTTTTTATCTTTTCCTTGAACTGATTAAGTGGCATTTTTACCTTAACACCATCTACATTGAGTACTATGGGGATTGGAGAAATAATCTTATCTATACCTTCTACGTTTTCTTCAAGAATTTTTTTAAGGTATATTGGCTCTAGTATCAAAGGATCCTCCTCGACTTCTCTCCTTCTTTTTTCAACTGCCTTTGATATTTCACCGACCATTATATCAAATATATCAAGATCAAATTTCTGTCTCAATCTTTGGCTTCTTCTGCCAATACCACCCACGTAATATTCAAGTCCTTCGATATTAAACTTTTGAGGGCCCCCAAGAACAACTACGGGGATGTCAATATCTGTGTAAAGATGGGTCTTTTTTCTAAGACACCTGCTGAAGTTTCCCAAAGAGTAGACGGCCACGTCAGCTTCTTCAATCATGCCTTTCTCTGTCGCAGTTATCTGATTTATCCTCTGGCCCACCCCTCTTGCAAGCCCCATGACGTTTGTTACAGCACCATTCCTTCGGATGTACTCTGAGATATCGCACACGGGATGGGGTAGATGGTGCTTACCAAGAGATGGTGCAACAATTGTGATTTCTGAGCCTGCAAGTGGAACTTCTACAATCTTTCCTCTTAGTTCCTTTGCTTTTTTTACTACGAGCTCATAATCTTCACCAGGCACAGCTATAATGAGTGTAATATCAATTTGAGTCACATTCTTTTGAATTAGAAATCCTCCAAGGTCATCTACAAGGTCTTCTAGCTCATCTGCCCTGTGGAGCCCACCTTCAAACAATGCCATCTTAAACATTGATTCTCACCTAGTCCCTCTCATGAAACTTTTGAGCAAGCTTTTTACTTTCTTCAGATAATGCGTTCTCACTTGATGCTACTGTAATAGTTTTTTCTGCAGAAAGGATATATTTGATTCTTGCGGCCTCGGGTAAAACCCTGTTGATTGCTTCTTGGACGTTTTTTTTCAAATCTTCCGTAGGGTAGTAGACAACTTCAGATTTTATTTTAGCAAATAGATCAGCAGGTAACTTAATTTCAGTTCGTTCGGCTTGTTCAATCCCTTCTTTTGAAATGGACCATAATAGGGATAATATCTTTGGAACGTAAAACTCATCCTCTACCGATAGGATTTCTTTTTCTTGATTATATATGGCCACATCTTCTATCCTTAGAGGTTCAAGAACTTTTTTTATTCTGATTGAAGTAATAAAAACAAAATTTTCAGTATCACCATAGAAGTATACTTTTTCGATGCTTCTTCGTATCTCAAACTCTCTCATTATATCGTTTATCAGAGCGACATAACCATCAGATTCTTGTGCTGGTAGCCCTTCAACTATTATTTCCATTATTCGGTCACCTTTAGATAAATCCTGAGGAGAGTAAGGCTCCACCCACCGCACCTATATACTGTGAGTTTGGAGGAACTAAAGGCTCGGTATTTAAGATATCTCCAATTGCCCTCACTAAGCCTTTCAAAAGTGATGTACCGCCCACCTGAATAACTGGGTATCTTACATCAATTTCTTGAAGTTGCTGCTGATAAATTTGTTCAGCAACACTTCTGCAAGCCGCTGCGGCTACATCTTCTTTGCTGTGCCCTTCAGCTAAAGTAGAAACTAGTCCTTGGATACCAAAAACTGTGCAGTAGCTGTTCATTGGAACTTTGTGAAGGTCACCCCTTGCTGCAAGCTCTCCAAATTCAGCTATTTCGACACCAAGCCTCTTTGCGGCAGTCTCTAAGAATCTTCCTGATGCGCCGGCACATATTCCACCCATTGTAAAACTATCAGGTATACCGTCCTTGATTGTTACTGCTTTGTTGTCCATCCCCCCGATATCAAGAATTGTGGCTTCTCCTTTCTGTCTGTTAGCAAGAAAAGCCGCTCCTTTAGAGTTTACAGTTACTTCTTCCTGGACAAGCTTCGCTTTGTAATGTTCTCCCAGAATGTATCGGCCGTACCCTGTTGTTCCAATTGCCTCTATATCTTTAAAGTCCATCTTAGCAAGCTTAAGTGCTTCATTTACTGCTTTCTCAGCTGACTCAAGTACTCCTGAAGTTGGATGCCAGAACTTGGATACAATTTGATTATCCTGCATTATAACTGCCTTTGTTGTAGCTGATCCAGAGTCAAGCCCCATTGTGATTCCAACTTGTCTTTCACGAGCCAATAGATCCTTTCTTTGTACGATTGTAACTAATGCTTCCATTCTTATTAAAAGAACGCTTGCTTTTGTATTTTCAGTGAATGAATACATGACTACTGGAAGTTTCGTGTGCTTCTGAATATATCTTCTTAGCTCATTTCTTATTAAAGCGCCTTCCGCACATCTAAAACATGTAGCTATTAATACAGCATCTGCTTCAAATGTTTTATCTGCCAACGCTTTTGCCCTTGCAACCATTAGTTTTAATCCAGGACTTACTGGATCGAAACCAAAATCTTTTATAGCATCATCAAAATCAATGTCAACATCGGGAAAGACTATTTTAGCGCCGACTGTTTCTGCAGCTTTTTCAATTTCTTTCTGGATACCGCTGTAATCATTACCACATGAAAGTTGAGCTATCTTAATCATTTTAACCCCTCCAAGAAACTCTTAATTCTCCCAATAAAGTCTTCCACTTCTTCTTCATTTGTTGGATAATCAAGTTCTAATGTTGGAACTTTCTTTTGTTTGATCAAATAAATAGTAAGTTCGTTAGTCCTAGCACATGCCATACACCCAAATGTAGATGGAAAGTTATTTACAATTATTGCTGCTTCTGCCTCATCGATTAAAGGCCCAAACATTGCAAGTCTGCCTCTGACGCCTGATGGAACTTCTATTGCAGCATACTTTAACCCTACTTTTACATCAATTTCAGTTATATTCATAGGAGGAGAGTCAAGCTCTGGATCATTTACTCTTCTTTCTATCTCTTTTGCAAGGGCAAGTGGGGTATGCCCAAATCTTTCAACTAAGTCTTGTAATATCATGCTGTTTGGAGGATAAATGAAAACTTTCATATTTACACCATCTCTTTAATCGCTTTCTTCAGTAAATCTACATCAACAGGTTTTTTCTTCTTTTTATCTAGAGTTTTAAATCTTCCTTCTTTTAAAACATTAGAAATTAGAGGTAATAATTTATATTCTTCTAGTAAGAAATAATAGCCAGGCCTTGCTCCTCCACCTCTTGTGGCTCTGCATCTTCTTTCATCGCCTATTGGGTAAGCTCGATGTTTTGAGAATATATCCGCATCAAATTTTTCCCTGACCTTCAGTGTGACATTCTCAACAACATCATCATCTCCTTCAACCATGATGCCATAACAAGTATCTTTAATGTTCAAGGTCTTTCCGAGACTTACAATATAGTTAATAACAGTTTGGGGTGTTAGTGATGAAGTATCGGCAATAACAAACATCCTTGTTTTCATATCTGAATTAATATTTAATATACATAAAAGAGTTTCGACTATAATCCACTTATATAAATAGAAATTATTTATTAAAATTATTAATCAAACCTAACTCTATCAATCTTCTCCTTAATTGCTTCAATTACTAAAGGATCATCATTCCAAGCTTCAAGATTTATAACATCGATATTATTAGGTATTTCACACTTAGAAATAAGTTTAGGCACATCACACATGCTGTGGATACTATTTGCACTTATTGCAGCTGAAAAATAAAAAATCTTTTCTACTTTGTTTTCTAATAATTTTTTAATGGCCTCTGAGGTACATGGCTCTCTAAACTCCATCCAAGCAAGATCAAGATTCTTTCGATCGTAACCATCTTTAACAAATAATTCTAAGACATCTTTTCTAAATTTTATCTCCTGTTCTGTTTCAGTCGGCCATTCAATGTCCCATTCTTTAGGTTGCCCATGACCAACAAGCAAAACACCAACTTTTTTCTTATCAGTTTTGCCTAGATGTTTGTTTACCCTTTCAACAAACATACTTTGTAATATTTTTGAATTCCACAAGGGGCCAGTAAATAAAATTGAAACTCCGTAGTCCTCAAAATTGAGTTTCTTAACTAATTTTTCGCCTTCAACAGTATGATTAGAAATAGTAAGAAATACTTCACTTACAATTATTCTGCTTGCTCCTCCATTTAAAGCATTGATAACTGCCGCGCCCGGCCTTGGTTCATCTTCAAGAAATGAAAGATAAAATTTAGTTGTTGAATCTCCTTCATTTCTAAATCTTTTTTCAAGAGATTGCATCATCTTTGTGTGCATTTTTTTATGTTGGCTTGTACCAACATGAATATATTTTTTTCTTAACATATAGAGAAATATTGGTCTAATTAAAAATGGTATAAATTTAATCTTCTGCTCATCAAACTCCCTGAACTGATTTATCCAACCTATTGGATCATAATCTTCAGGCTCACCATGAGTAAAATAAATAATAGCAGTATGGCCCTTCCCTAAATCCCCTTTTTTCCTAGTAAGTTTAGGGATATGTCTCTTATCTTTAATAGATAGCACCATATAAGTCATAAAATTATATCCAACTAGGACCGATAATAGAAAGCTCAAAGTTAAGACAATTCCAAATTCATCTCGATTAAAATAGATGAGAGAAACAAAAATAATAAGTTCAGAAAATAGCAACAGAAAATATATTCTAATCTTACTCTGATGTACTGTCAGGTATTTAATTATAGTTACTCCAAGTATAAATCCAATAATAATTGTTATCAGAGCTAAAATATAATTAATTTGATCCCCTCTTAACACATTATTTTCACTTTCTGTTAAATAAGTTTTTATTATTTTAATAAATCAGAAACTCATATAAATTAATTAAATTTCTTATTTTCAATGAAAGTAGATTTACACGTTCACACCACAGCCTCAGATGGTCTTCTCTCCCCCACAGAAATAATAGCTAAAGCTAAAGAGAATGGATTAGATACAATAGCTATTGCAGATCACGACACGATTGATGGAATACCCGAAGGTATGAAGGCTGCAAATGAAAAAGGAATAAGATTAATCCCTGCTCTTGAGATAAGTGCAAAACATGAAAAGCAGATTCACATGCTAGGTTATTTCATAGATTACACAGATTTAAAATTTCAGAGCTTTATAAATAAACTAAAAAATTCAAGGGAAGAAAGAAATCATAAAATGCTTAAGAAATTAGGAGATCTTGGATTTGAAATCACCATGGAAGAGCTAAAAGCAAGTGCGGAAGGAAACATCGGAAGACCACATATCGCAGACCTCATGGTGAAAAAAGGTTATGTTTCTACTTTCCCTGAAGCTTTTGAAAAATATATTGGAAACGACAAACCTTGTTATGTTCCAAAGGAAAGGCCTGATATAAGAAAGGCAATTGAATTGATTAAAAAGTACAAAGGAGTTCCGGTGTTGGCCCATCCAAAGTATACATTTTTAGAAAAAGAAGATCTTGAAAACTTCATAGCTTACCTATCTGATATTGGCCTAGGAGGGCTTGAAGTATATTACTCCAAACACACCAAAGAAGAAGAGGCACAATACCTAAAACTTGCAGAAAAATACTCACTTATCCCCACTGCAGGTTCTGACTACCATAGAGAAGGTGATATGTTTGGTATGGAGCTCAAAAAAGAGTATTTAGAAAAATTATTATTGAGAAAGAATGTTTAAACTATCTATTATTTTTTCAACTAATAAATAAGGGTCATCTGAAGATAAAATATTCTCATTTGACTTACCCATTTTCTTCAGCACATCTAAAAAAATATCGGATGCTCCACCAGTTCCCAATAACAATCCAACAATCTTCTTTTCATCATACGCTATTGTAAGCTCATTTAAAGTGCCCATCATTCCCTGAACTGAAATAACTGCATCACAACTTCTAACAAGAGTTACATTTCTTCCTTTGTAACCAGAACCTGTAAAGATGATAGAATCAAATATATCGGATGGGTATTTATAGTCTTCAACATGCTCTTTAAAATTTATTGCAGGAGATATTCCAACTGTTGTTCCCCCAACTTCTTTTGCACCTATTGTAGCTTCCAATGGAAGTCCTGGACAAGCCCCAGAAAAAAGTATTTGATTATTTTTTGCGATGGCCTCTCCAAGTTCTTTTGCAACAAGTTTTAAATCATTTCCTATGATGCCACTTGCAGAGCCAATGACACCAATCTGGTATCTCCTAATAATAAATCCTCCCTCAAATGGCCTTCTTAAAGTAATTTACCCTAGGTTCATAAAGGTCGCCTCTTGACAAAAGTTCTCGTACGGCGTTATCTATGTCTTCTGCTAGATAGTCATCTTTCAGCTCGTAGAGTATGAGATCAAGGACTACTCCATCTCCTTCATCAAGCTTTTCCATGGCCTCCATGACTCTCGATTCAATCGCTGTGTCAGAGTCAAAGATACGGTTTTCTTCTGTATTCTCGATAAGATAGTTAAGTTCCTCAATAGCGTCTATTAAATCAGGGTTAATCCCTTCTTTTTTAGCACGATCCATTGCCTTTCTAACATTATTTTCTTCTTCATAGATTTTCTTCGCAATCTTAAAGTATTTTTTCTGTCTGATTAAGGTAAGGACAGATTCAGCTCTGTGAAGAGTCAACATATTCGGAGAAACTAAGGATAATACTTCAAGACTAAGTTGCTTTTTACCCTGCCACTCACTGAGCTTTGCCATGAACTGGACAAGGTCTCCTTTCTTAATTGGAATTAGAAGTTTGGTATTCTCTCTAAATGCAAGGGCAACTATGCTCTGTGTACCATCGTCGAGAAAAACAGAGCCATAAGTACCGTCCTCAGATAGTCTAGGGTCAGCCATTACAGTTGCGACTCCTTTAAGCCTGTATACTTTTAATCCGTCTTGAGTGATTATATAATTAGTTGCAAAATCACCTTCAGGTTTTACAAAATACCCTTTTTGGATCTCATCTAAAGAAAGCCTAGAAGAGGGCATCCTCTTTTTCATTGATAGACCTCCTTCTCAATTTGTTGAACTTTTCTAAAGAGATCAAAATTAAAATCAGTGAAATCCTGAATTATTTCAGAGTTCACGATTATCTGCCCACCTTCTTTGTAGGGGCTTCCTACAATCCTTAAAATCTTTTCCACATTGTAAAGTGAATCTGATGAAACGCTTAATGCTCCTGTCCCATCATCAATTATCAGCATATATGTTGATGGATCAATAGATACTACTACACCTATAAAAGAAACTAATGTTTCGTCACCTTTGATTTCGCGTATGTCCTTTTCAATAGAGAAAGATTGTTTCATTACATCTCCTTTCCTATAACCTCTAATACCCTCTCGATCTCTTCTTCTACATCAATATCAGATATATTGTGGACCTGAAATACGCTTCCAACATACTCGCTTTCTAAAACGTTTCCTGTGATTAATACTTCTTTCCCCAACAAACTGTAGTGATTGTCAGATAAATATGCTTCGCCCGAATTTTTCAAATTAAATCCTTTCTCAAGATAACTTTTTACGCCTTGGTAAATTTGATCAGCACTTGCACCTAGAACTTTCTCAGCCTTGTCTTTGAAAAATGAAGCTCTGATGTATCCTGTTGAATCATCTATACCGAGGTCTAATATGATGACTTTTAGAGGATATACTTCAAGTTTACAGTTCTTACAGAATCCTTTCTGGGTGGCATCCATTTTTTTAAAACATTTGGGGCATCCATCGTAAAAAAATACAGAGTATAGTTTGGCTATTGTGCCCCTAATTTCTTTAAACTTGTCGCCAGGGTTTAATTCTGACAACATAGCTCTTTGATATTTTAGGGATTTGAAGCTAGAATTATCTGGTAAAGAAGATTCATCAAAACCCTCTGGATTAATAATTATCTTACTTTTTGAAGTAATATGGAGCTGGGGACCTTTCATTCCACCTTTGACCTGCCCAGAAATTATCTTTATGATGTCCCCTCTGTTTAAGATCTCATAAGACTTAACAGCGTTCTCATCCCAGAATACTACTGCAATTTCTCCAGTCTTATCCGAAATCACCAAATTTAAGACTACGCCCCGGGACCCGTCATCTCGTATAAATTCCTTTGGGGCATACTTTCTTGAAACCCGACCAACTACATTAACGTCTTTCATTCCCTCTTTCAGCAAATCGATCTTGATATCTTCCTTGCCGGGCAGGACTATTCCTTCCTCGGAAGCAATCATAGA
Source organism: uncultured Thermococci archaeon (assembly GCA_964521515.1). Taxonomy (GTDB): domain Archaea; phylum Methanobacteriota_B; class Thermococci; order Methanofastidiosales; family Methanofastidiosaceae; genus Methanofastidiosum. Next base: position 53,125 of record CAZFRW010000001.1, on the reverse strand, counting down.
AAGGATTCCTTTTGTTGTTATATCGTACATTAAGGATTCTTTTTTTATTCTTATTTTCTCTTTTATTTGAGCTTCCGTATAACCCTTTTCCATCAATTTCGACATTATGAGGGACACGTCATCTTCCATCAAAGCACCTATTAACATTTTATTTCATGAATATTAAAATACTTTTCTATTGATTTATTAAATTATTTAAAATTCGGATATTAAGGCCGAGTTTTAAATATCGAATAATTTGAATTAAACTACAAATCCAAATATTTCCGATAAAGTGTTCACAACATTAATTAAAATCTAATATTTATATATGTTATTAGGATTTTTGTATTAATTGATTTTCCTTAAATTTTATCATATTCAAAAGTGCCTTATTATAAGGCACTGACAAGGATAATTTATCTCCAAGTTCAATGACCTTACCAGATATATAGTCAATCTCGGTTCTATTCCCTTTTCTAAGATCTGAGAGCGTTGAATTAATGTTATTAGAGGTGTTTTTTATGACATCGACTGTCTTTTCAAAAATGTCCTCAGGAATATTTACCCCATCTTTTTGGAGAATTGTCTTCCCTTCTATTGTTATCTCTTTTACAATTTCAATAAGATTTTCATCTAAAAGAATTCCATTTTCAGCATCAAAAATTGAAGCAAGAGCATTGATTGCCGTGTTAATAATTACTTTTGACCATATCTCGCTCTTTATGTCATTTGTAAACTGGGCTTTAATTCCTGCACCGTTAAATATATTGACTATTTCTTTAGCATTCTTGTTCTCTTTTGATAGTGCACCAATAATAGTATTTCCTTTTCCTCTAAACTGTACTTTACCTGGCTTTTCAAGGAATGCCCCCATGCTTGTTACCGCCCCAACGATATTTTGTTTTTTAACTAATCTAGAAATCTCTTCAATATTTCCCGCACCGTTTTGGAGAGACATCACTACAGCATTTTCATTCAAAATCGGCATAATGTCAAGAAGTGCTTTTCTTGTGTCATATGCCTTAGTTGTAATAACAAAAATATCTGATCCTTTTGCATCGAGTGGATTGGAAGAAGCATCTATTCTAATATTAAATTCATCAATACCGGAAATAAAAAGTCCATTTTTTCTTATGGCCTCTACATGATTTTGCCTTCCAATGAGTAAAACATCTGCACCACCTTTTTTAAGAAGTCCTCCAAAAAGACTACCTATCGCTCCGGACCCTATGAAAGCTATCCTCATCTTATCATTTATTCTGATAATTAGTTAGTTTTTATATTTGTTGTTAATATTAATAATTTATCCAGTAAACACTTTTAAGTATCTAGAGCACGATATAAGATAGGTGATACAATGGCCATGCCAGAAAAAGTTGAGTTTATCGGTAACTACAAGGGATGGAAATGTTACAAAGGTTTTGATCCCCTTGATGAGAAAGAGAAACTTGATATTGCACGATTATTACTCTCGATAAGAGAATCATTTAATGAAAAGATCTTTGAGTATTTAGGCCAAGGATTTAATCTAAATTTTATTCAGGAAATAGTTGACTCGATAATAAAAGATGAAAAAACTATTTCTGGTGCACTTTACAAGGCAAAATCTCCCAAGACTACGAAAAAATTATCAGAAATTGCAGACATAAAAGAAGCAAAAGATATTGCAAAGGGTATACTTACAGAAATGGTCTTAGAAAAATTAGGGATTGAAAGACTTACACCTGCTGTCCTTGATAATTATCTTGGACAGAATCCTATTGAAGACAAAGGGAGCAAAGTTGTTTCGGGTAAGGAGATGGTCCATTTTCTCGGTAACTACAAAGGCTGGAAGTGTGTCAAGAGAATGGAAGTTGAAGAACTCACAGAAGATTTTGACATAGCTATGCTTCTCTTATCAATAAGAGAATCTTTCAATAACAAAATCTATGACTACATGTCTGAGAAGTTTGATATGAAATCACTCGACAAACTTGTAGAGGATATAATACCAAAGAAGGGAAGATTTAAAGAAGAAGACATTGCTACGGCCCTTTCTAAATTGAATTCCCCAGAATTTTTTTCTAATCTTGAAAGGATATCCACTGATCCAAAAGCAAGTGAAATCTTGAAGAGAATTGCAGCAGAAAAAACACTAATAAGCTTAAAACTTCCCCTGTTGAGCGCGAAGATGGTCGAAAAGTATATCGAAAAGAAGGCCCTTATAGTTGCCTGATAAAACTTAGCATGTATATAGTCACTAAAACCATTATAAACATGAATGAGTAAATAATGATTCTAATAAGGACCTGATTTGAACTTTTTGCGTAATCGTAAACTGCATAAGGCCTGCTCTTGACAAATGTTCTTGGGATAGGGTCCAGACTTGTAGAGTCAAGATTAAGATTAGTTGTATAGTTCCAACCTGGACGCCCTTCATAATTAACAGTTTTTTTAATAGATAAAAATTTCTCTCTATCACTATCATATTTTGACTTTTTTTCTTTATCTATAAGGATTTCATAAATATCTTTTAGCTCAAGAAATTTATTTTTTGCTGATTCTTCTCTCCCGGGATTTTTATCGGGGTGGTACTCTAAAGCTTTTTTCCTGTAAGCTTTTTTAATATCTCTTATGCTAGACGATGGGGTTATACCTCCAATCATTTCATAGTAATCAGTTTTTGGATTGTATACCATCTTATCAGCAAGCCCTATATCTAATATCTTCTAATTTAATAACAGAACAGAATATAAATTTATTACCTTAAAATTGTCAAGAAATTTGATAATTGAATGGATTAAATTATTAAAGAAAAGACTATCTAAATTTTGAGTATTTAGATAATACACGAAGAATATCTAATGCAGTGTCCTTATCGATTAATCCTTCATCTTCCTTATCCTTTAAGAACTGTTTAGCCTCATCAAAACCTATCTTTGAAGCTTTTGCGTACAATGGCCCCCGAATAAGACCTGCTTTATCTTCAGGTAGTTTATTTAATACTTGGTTTAAATCCCATTTGAAATCTGAAACTCTTCCCATGTTTAATTTTTTGGTTTTTTTAGAATAGATTTTTTGTTTGAATTTTTTAGATCCTTTTGAATAAAATGTATTTGATTCTCCTTGCATCTGACCCTCTCTTTTCTCTAATTGTTAAATAAAACTTTTTAAGCCTTTGCTTAATTCTAATAGATTTTCCTGCTGTTTTCTTATAATTTTGTCCCCATAAATTTGATTTTCAATTGAAATAAAGGTCCATCCGGTCTCTTTTGAAGAAAACTTTACCCCTAATATTGTTTTTGGATAAAGAACCGTTTTATTAGATATTTCGGTAGCTGTGTCTAAAAGAGATTTAATCTGTGAGTTTTTGATTTTGATGCTTGAAAGCTTAGTGTTTTTAATTTCCATTACTATTGTCTTTTCACCTTTTATTGCTATTATATCCGGACCGCTCTGGCTCACTCTTTTGCTAAAGACAAAATAACCATTCTCAAGAAGAAATTTCTTAACTTCATATTCGGCACGGACACCTCTAGATTTATTCTTAGTTACTGTCATCAGATTAAACGCTTCCATTTCAATACATTAATTTTGGGGCCAATTGGAATACTAGAAACGTCATCTCTTAAGAAGTTGATAAATTCACCGTTCCATAAAAGAATAGGAGCTTCTACACCCCCATCATAATCCATACCAAAGAACATCTCTTTAACAAAATCAAAAGATTCACCCTTTTCACCTTTTATAAATAAAGGTAAATCGTCGTCAAATGAATCGAGTTTATGAGTTATTTTCATTTCCCTTCGGAGGGATACAGTAATATCCATAACTCCTAACCATTTCCAGTCTTTCTTGTCAATGTGCATAAAAGAGAGTGCAGAAGGATTTCCATCCTTTGATTCAACTATCATTAATCTTCTGCAGCCTTTAAGAACAGCAATATCCTTTAACTCTTCAATGGGTTTTTTACCTCTTGTAACTTGAAAAGAAAGAGGAATAACTCCTAGTAGCTCTTTAACAAAGGACCTAGTCCTTGTTGATGGCCTTCTAGAAGTTGAGATAAGCATCATATTAACGTGCTTGCACTGTCTTTGCCAATTCAGGCCTCATCTTGATGAATATTCTGTTACCACAGTAAGGGCACTTGATTCCTCTTATATCATCAAGTTCAGTAGGGGTGAGTACTCTTTTACATTCAATACATTTATACAATTATTCACTTCCTACTTTACAGATGCTTTCTGTGAAACCCTTCCTACAGGCGTATCTGGAAGATATGTGCCTCCGGCAAATGTAGTCTCACACTTTGAGCATTGCCATATTGCGGTGTTTATTCTTTTAACAGATTTTCTTCCGCACTGTGGACACTTATGTTTTTGTTTTGATTGGGCTTCAATATTAGAAATCTTAACTCTAATTTTTCTACCGTATCTTGGCCCAAATCTTCCTGCGCTGCTTGATTTATTTGAAACTGTCATGAAAATCACCTCATTTCAGAGAATTTTTCTTTTAAAAGGGATCTAACTTCGTCGCCCCTTACCTTTGATCGTCTGACGATGTCTAAAATCTCCTCTTTTTTAAAGCTTCCTACATCTCCTTTCTGCATTGCGGCTATTCTTCCATTGTCTTCAGTTGTAGCAGTAATTCTTGAATCCATTACACTTTCCTCTTCCATTGAAGGGTCATATAAAATTGAATCAGCTATTTTCGCATAAGTGCAGGGTATAGGGATTTTTTTCATAGGTAGCGGCATTAGTTCTTCTGTTTTCTTTCCTTCTTCATCCAATACTGGCATTTTAGTATTGTAAAGAGCTCCTATTGCTGCTATTCCTGCTGTGTCAAATAGGTTTCCATTGTAATCCATTATGTGAATATCAACAAACAAGACTCGGACAAGTTCACCTTCCGTAATCACTAGTTTTTGAAAATCAATGGCGCCTGATTCCCTGATTCCTCTATCAACTATTCTTGCGAGTTCAATTGAATCTTCCCTTGGTGGGCCTGCTTCAAAATCAGGCGATGCCATTGGGATTAATTCTGCATTAGTTGTAAAAACTCCTTGATTAGGAGTGTCAGGAAATGGTGCTCCAGTTTCACACTTTACTCCAGCAATTACCTTTGTTTCTCCAATCTGGACAAAACATGAACCTTCAGCTTTATTTGCAACTCCAAGTTCGATCTTTAGATCCCTCATTTCGTTAAGGCCTCTCCCATCCTCACGTTTACCGTTCTTCAAGAGGCTTATCATATAATCTTTCTTAATATCCGAAAGAACACTACTCATTTGCCACATCCTCCGTTGTGTATTTTTTCTTTAGTGCTTCTTTTTGAATTTCATATACTTGAAGACATCCTTTCCTACCGAGGTCTAAAGCTTCTTCAAGCTGCTCTTCGGATAGGTCTCCGTCCATCTGTAAAAGACTGAACTCGTTTCTTCTTGGGAGAAGTGCCAATGGTAAATCTGCTTGACCGTAGTTATCCTCTTCTTTACAGAGATCCAATACAATCTTATCGTCAACTTTTCCAGCGGCACATGCAGGTACCAACTCTTTCATAGGTATTCCTGCATTAGCAAGTGCTACAGATGCAGCCGTTATTCCTGCACATCTTGTTCCAGCGTCTGCTTGGATAACCTCAATATTTACCTCAACCATACATTTTGGGAAATTCTCTAACAACAAAGCAGGCTCTAATGCACCTTGTGTTACTTTGCCTATTTCTACCCCCCTTCTGCTTGGGCCGGGTCTTTTTCTCTCTTCAACTGCGAACGAAGCCATGTTGTATCTACACTTTAATATAGCCCGGTCTGATTTTTGAAGAAATCTCGGATAAGCTTCTCTTGGGCCATAGACAGCACAATAGATCTTATTTCCGCCCCATTCAATGTAAGATGAGCCATCGGCTCTTTTAAAAACTCCGACTTCTATCTTTATGTTTCTCAATTCATCTGTGGCTCTTCCATCAATTCTCTTGCCATTAGTAAAGAACTTTATGTCTTTCTCCATATATAACACCTAATATTATCTTGATAATTCAGTTTCAAGTATTTTTTTTATTCTATCTGTTAGCCCTGGTATATGAGCTTCTTTATCAATTTTTAAAATGGCTCTCTCGACAATATCTTCCATTTGTCTCTCGCCCTTAATCCATATGTTTCCGTTCTGACCAACCATAATCTCGCATTTGGTCATTTGTTTCAATAACTTAATCATAGATCCTTTTTTACCAATTACTCGGGGCACTCTTGTGGCATGAATATTTACAACTCTTCCCCATTTCATTTTACCATAAGGTCTTTCCTTTGACTGTAAAACAATATCTGAAGATTCCCCGACATCTCTAATATTTGCATAAATTACATCGCCTACTTTGAAGATTCTTTCAAGGTTTGAAGTGTCCTTGACATATCTCAAAGCATCCTGAACATGAAGATTGGCTAAGTAAGGGGCATTTATATCTAAATCCCAACTTAAAGGATTTATACTTACAACTGTTCCAATTACATCATCGCCCCTCTTAGGCATATATTTACCTTCTAATGGAACTACCTTAACACTCTCATTTTCGATATAGACAATTCCTAAAACAGAGGATATAATAGTATCCTCGAATTTATCAACTCCATATTCATATCTGAAAGGCCCTTTTGCAATAGCCATACCTGGCGTGACAATCGATCTATCCTTAACTAAAAATTCCAATGTTATCTTCTCCGTATCATTTATCCATTATCTTTGTTTCAACGTTTCCTTTTGTGGCGCTGTTCAACTTATTGAAAAGGTCATCTTGTAATCCAGCTGGTATTTCAATTACAAACATCCAAGAGCCATCTCTTCCCCATTCCTCTTTAATAATAGTACCAAGATTTTTTGCAAATCCCATTGTTTTAGGTGCATGCTCTGCAGGCACTTTAACGACAATTCTCCTGTTTTCAATCTTAATGGGTATTATTGGGGCTAATACATGAATTATCTGTTTAATTTGATCTTCAGTTCTTTTGTACATGTCTATAGTAACTCTCGCCTCTTCTAAGGCATTTTCTATTCTTTGTGGTGGATGTGGGTGGCCTGTCTGAGGATTTATTGCATGTCTTGATATATAAGAAATAATCTGGGCTCTTTTATTTTCCATGAGTGTCCTTCTCTGCTCAGTGGTAAGGTGTATTTCTCCTTTCTTAAGAATAATCTTTGAAATCTCATTAACGTTATCCGTACCAAATGCTTTTTTAAGAGACTCTGGAGATGCTTTATCTCCCTTGTTGGCGTCTTTAAAAATAAAATTCGTGGCTAGAAAATCATCTGCTTCATTTCCACCCTTAAATTCTTGGGCCTTTTTGGGATCGACTAAAATCTCAAAATGTTCCCCTTGGTACTTTAATTTTGCAGTAACTGCATCATCTAGAGATATCAAACAATCTACTCCTTATCCTCCTTTTTCTCTTCTTCCTTAATCGCTTTAACTTTCTCGATATAGAGATTCAATGTTTCTTCATCCATTTTCTTAAATCTCTTATCTTCCATACTTATTACAGCCATTTCAACATTACTCTTGCTTAGGTCTCCCTCTATTGATTTTTTAAGGGCCCTTAAAGCAAGTATTATTGCGTGTTCAATTGATATTTCAGGCGAATATTCTTTTTCGAATATCTCCATTGCGACGGATCTTCCAGCGCCTATGGCTGTTGCTTTCCACTCAAGGTAAGCTCCTGAAGGCTCAGTAACAAATATTTGAGGTCCTTCTGAATTAATACCTGCAAGAATTAAAGAAGCACCAAATGGCCTTAATCCGCCATATTGTGTGTGCATCTGCTTTAAGTCTCCAATCTTCTTTGCAAGCATCATAACAGACATCTTTTCATCATAGCTTAATGTATGAATCTGTGCTTCAATTCTTGCCCTATCGACAAGTATCCTTGCATCTGCTATGATTCCTGAGGTCGCTGCTGCTAGATGATCATCTATTTGAAATATCTTCTCAAATGATTCCGGTTCAACGAGCCTTGAAGGGATTCTCTTGTCAACACATAGAACAACGCCATCGTTACATTTAATACCTATAGCGGTGGCACCCCTTCTTACTGCCTCGCCAGCGTATTGAACCTGATACAAACTTCCATCTGGACTAAAAACGGTGATTGCCCGGTCATATCCAGATGCGGGTGGAACAAATGCCATTTATATACCTCCATAAACTAATTAACATTAGACTTAATATTTTTTTCTAACCCCTTTATAGTCCCTGATACACAAAGAGGCAGTATATTAACTTTTTCTTTACCTACAGATTTAGTAAGTGATAGTATAAATATAGCTTTGTGTAATGATTTTATATTACTTTCTATTATGCCATATTTATTACTCTCATTATACTCCTTAACCCAAAGACCTATTTCAGAAGCGCCAAACTCTCCTAAAAAATCAATGGCTGAATTCCAGATAGCTTTAACTAGGTCTTCTCTTTTAAAGTCTTTCCCCCCTTCTATTTTAAAGCTAACGTATCTTGTCTTTTCTCTAAGCGTCTTTGGATTTTTTATTGACATAAAAACATCTAAAATAGGTATAATAAACATGATTTAAGTATTTTGGCATAATTTGTCAATCTTTAATGCATTCAGAACATTTAAATATAGTATCATACAAATACTACCTGTGTCAGACAAAAAAAGCATAGCTGGAATAGTCAGGGAATATATAGGCGCACACCCATCTATAATGGACTGTCTTAAATATGGGATAATCAATTATTCTGCTCTTTCAAGAATGATAATGGACGAATACAAAATAGATAACATGGTTGCTGTGCTTATAGCATCTAGGAGATATGCTGAAGAATTACAGAAAGAAAAACATTTTCTTGAGAAGAAAATAAAGCTGATTCTAAAGAAGAGCAGAATCAACATAAAGACAAAGGTTGCTACTGTAACATTAAAACCAGGATGGCATGTTTTCTTGAAACTTGAGCCTATTCTAAAGAAGACACTTTCTGAAGGCTATCTGATAAATATTATCCAAGGCTCCCAGGGCATAACCCTAATATTGCTTGAAGATTACCTTGAGGAAGTCACCGCACTTATAGGTAAAGAAAATGTATTGAGAGTATCAAAGAACCTAGTTGAAATATCTGTTAAGAGCCCAGAAGACATTGGAGATACTCCGGGGGTGGTTTCCTATTTATCCTCAAATCTTTCCTCTGTTGGGATAAACGTTATTGAAACTATGAGCTGTTTTATGGACACCATATTTGTCGTTGATGAGAAGGATATGGTGCTTGCTTTCGAGGCACTCAATAGATGTATAGATTAGAAATTAATATCTAAAAACTTGAAAAGGTGGGTATTATGGAAATGAATGTTATTGACATAAAGAAAGACGATGGTGTTGAGTTTATAGTTGGGCAAGGAAACTTTTCTATATACACTGTAGATGATCTTGCAAGAACTCTTCTGACCTGTGTTGCAGGCATTAAGATTGGTATTGCAATGAACGAAGCCAAGCCTAAACTTACAAGAGTTGCAGGAAACGATGAGCACCTAAAAGATCTTGCTGCCAATGCCGCTTTGAAGATAGGTGCTGGACATATATTTGTAATAATGATGCGAGGTGCTTTTCCTATTAATGTCTTAAATAATATAAAAACCCATCCGTCTGTTTGCGCTGTATATGGAGCCAGCGAAAATCCCTTCCAAGTAATTGTAGCAAAAACAAATCTAGGAAATTCTGTTATGGGAGTTGTTGATGGAAATTTTGCTGAGAAGATTGAAGACAAATATGAAAAGAAAGAACGAAGAGATCTTTTAGAAAAAATAGGATACAGGATAGAATGAAAATCAAAATAGAAAATCTAAAAGGCCTCCGGTTACTAAATCCTGGGCCTCTTGTTTTAATCACGTCGAAGTACCAAGGGAAGTCTAATATCGTTACTGCAGCTTGGACAAGCCCTGTTTCTCATTCACCCCCACTTATTTCAATATCCCTTTCAACAAAGAAACTGTCCCATATTTTGATTGGTAATTCTAAAGAATTTACAGTCAACATTCCCTCAATTGACCTTTTAGACAAGGCTATACTTTGTGGTTCTGAGAGTGGTAGGAATGTTGATAAATATAAGAAATATAATCTTAAAGAAGTTAAAGGTAAAAAGATCTCTTCTCCTTCAATCAAAGAGTGCTTTGCTTTTCTTGAGTGTAGAGTCATTGACTCATTTTTGTGTGGTGACCACTATCTCTTTATTGGAGAGGTAGTCCATTGTGAAATAGAAAAGGAGTTCTACAATGATTGCATCAATATTGAAAAGGTAAAGTTCATTAATCATCTTGGAGGGCCATATTTTACTTATCCGGGAGAATTAATTGAAAAGAAAAGAGAATAGTTACTGGAACTCTGTTATGTGATCTCTTTTTATGTCCTCCATCTTGAGGTCATACATCTTAAATTCATCTTCATACTGTTTTATATTATTCATTGATTGGATGATTCCGTCTTCCTGCCCATTTATATAATACTCTTTCAAGATTTTTATCTCAACTGCTGCATTTTTTAGTGCTTGGACTTTTTTTAGGTAATAATTCGTATATGTGGCTAACCAAGCCTTATTTGATTTCTGGGCTTCGCCCATTGCATTTTCAAGAGCTATTATGGCTGTTGAAAATTCCAATATTGCTTTATCGGCATAAATGGTAACATTGTCCATGTCCTGAATTGAATAGGCGTTTGAAGAGATGTTATAATATTCTATTCCTTTTGCTAAACGCAGATTTGCAACTTTTATACCTGTATTCCAATTATCAAGAGACGTGTTAAGACAAAGCGGTAATAAAAAAATCAGAATCAAACACAAAACTAATATTTTATTGCCTTTCATTTTTACACCTTTCTAGATTTTTTTAAATTAATATATAAATCCATCATATCTTCAAAGACATAATCGGGCTTTATATGGGATTTTGATACTTCTAATTTATCCACAACCCCACTCAATACAAGTGCCGTTTGAACACCAAAGTTTCTTCCTGCCAAAATATCTGTGTCAATTCTATCCCCAATCATCAAGCTTTTTTCCTTTTTTGCTGAAATCTTTTTGGCTGCAATTTCCATTATTAAAGATCTAGGTTTTCCAATTATTATGGGTTCAACACCACTTGCAGTTGTTATTGAAGCCAAAATTGCACCACACCCTGGGAGTATACCTTCATCCGAGGGATACGTTATATCGGGATTAGTACCTATATATATTGCACCTTTTTGAATAGCAAGCGATGCCTTCTTCATTTTTTCATAAGTGAAATTGGTATCCCATCCCACTATCACTAGATCTGGATCTTTATCATCAATTCTTATACCAGAATCTTCTATTAGAGATACTAAACCTTCACCACCAACTATATATGCACTTAGATTATCCTTTTCTTTGAGAAACGTATCTTTTAGAAATTCTACTGTCGCAATCCCTGAATTTATTATTTCATTTTCTCCAATATTTATTTTCATACTTTTCAATCTTTTTGAATAGTCTTTCGGAGTTTTGGCAGAATTGTTAGTTACACAAATAAATTTTATTTCTTCTTCAATTAAATAATCAATGAATTCTCTTGCCCCGTTAATGGGGTAACGACCCTTGTAAAGGACACCGTCAATATCCATAAATACGTATTGGATTTCTTTCAAGATACACTCTCCTTCTTCAATATCCCCTCTGCTGCAAGAATACCTGTGGCTGCAGAATTTACTATATCTCTAGAAAGCCCAACTCCATCACCCGCGACGAAAAGATTTGATAAATTAGTTTCCATTGATACGTCTACTTTTACCCTTATTCCGTAGAATTTAATCTCTGGAGCATATAGAAGTGTTGAATCGCTTCCCACGCCGGGGAGTACATTATCAAGCCTTTCAAGTGATTCGATTAAATTTGTAACTATCCTATAGGGTAATGCCATGGCTATATCTCCTGGGGTAGCCGAGAGAAGTGTTGGTTTTATATTGCTTCTTCTAATTCTTTCAGGTGTTGACCTTCTTCCCCTCCTTAAGTCCCCAAATCTCTGGATAAGAGGTTTACCCCCGCCAAGAAGTGTGGCAATTTTTGCAATAGATATCCCATATGAAGTTGTATCCTCTACAGGCGATGTGAGTGTAACCTTTGAAAGAAAAGCAAAGTTACTGTTTGGAGATTTAATATCCCTCATGGAGTGGCCATTTACGCCAACATATCCATCATACTGCTCCTTCATGACATATCCTTCATGATTTGTACAAAAGGTCCTTACAAAATCATCATAAGTCTTGGAATAGATATGAAACTTTGGATCTCTATTAACCTCAATTACTGGTTTCATTACAACTTTTGGTACTTCGACTCTTACTCCAATATCAATAGGTTGATTCTCCGTCTTGATGCCCAGTTCCTTAATTTGTGACATTAAAAAACTAGAACCGGCTCTACCAGGTGCCGCAATGACATAATCAGACTCTATTTTATGAGAAGCCTTTTTTTGAATATATGTAGTATCATATCCATATTTTTTATTTTCTATTTTTATGACATCTGCCAATAAGACAAATTTTACCCTTTTTTTCTCAAGATATTTTTTCATAGAGTTTATTACTACGGGCGTGTAGTCGCTTCCTATGTGTCTTTGAGGTATCTGTATAAACTTAATCCCTGAGGCCTCGGCTTTTCTTTGTAAATCTTCGATCATTTCTGTTTCGCCAATGAAAAGTTTTTCTGGCGCCCCATGTTTCAAAAAAATTGAATCTACTTCTTCCACTAATTTTATGGCTTTGTCTGCTTTTCCAGTAAGTTCTTCTAGATCCCCCCCTATATCAGGCCTTAGATTTAGTATTCCGTCTGAAAGACAACCTGAACCACCAGCCCCGTATAACACATTGCAAGGGTTACAATTATCACACTCGCCTGTAAGTTCGAGTGGACACTTCCTACTATCAACATCCCTTCCCTTATCTAGGACAATGATATCAAATTTATCAGTTTCAGAAAGTTTGTAAGCAGAAAAAAGACCTGCGGGTCCTGCACCAATAATAACAACTTTTTTCTTCATATAGAATAAGATTAGAAGTATAAACTAAAAAAGCTTATGGATTTATTTTATCCTTTGAAGGTTTTTTAGGAAGTCCTTTTAGTGGTTTTTTTGTCTTAAGCTTTGATTTTTTGATTGGCATCGGTTTCGGTTCGGTAAATTGCTCCCTTGACTCAGCTTCTTGGGGATATACCTGAGTTGGGGCTTCTTGCACTGACAAGGTTTCAGGCGGCTTTTCAGATGATATTTTTGGAAGGCCAATGTGTTTCATATTCTTCTTTAATAAAGCAATTATAATGAAAAATATGGCAATTATTATTATAGGCAATGCTTGAATTAAAATATTTGATTCTAATACTAAATTAATTTCTTTTTCTGTTTCGCCTTCAACTTTTACGATCTGAGTTACCTTTCCGTACAATGTTGAAGAGGCAACAACTTGATAATCTTTTGGCGGAAGTTCAGATATTACTATTGTACCAGAATTGTCTGAGTTTCCTTTTTGGACTCCGTCGACCAAGATAGAAACTCCGCTTATAGGGCCGCCTTTTGAATCTTTTAATGAAACTTTTAGTGAACCATTAGCTTGTTTTAGTTTGAGGGCCTTTGATATTCCATTTTTAGTAATCTCAAAATCCACTTCAGAAGGATTATACCCTTTTGCATCTGCCTTTAGTGTATAGACTCCAGGTACGAGTTGTATTGCACCATTTGCCTTAGTAATCTTTTCAACTAATACTCCGCTTCCAGTCTTTATTATTTCTGCTTCAACTTCAGATAAAGCTTTTCCGTCCTCAGTCTTTATTTCATAAGTAAAAGTACCTTTTTGTTTTGAGAGAACAATTGTAAATTCTTTTTGATCTTCTTCTCCCAGATCAAAAGTTTCAGAGGTATACTTCTCGTAATCCATAAATTCGACTTCTAAGAAATAAGTTCCTGGTTTGACTGAAAATTTAAAGAAACCACCAAGATCTGTTGGGGTATAAGATACGGTTGTCCCTTTGAGAAGAACCTGTATACCAAATAATGGTTTGCCATCGTCTGTTGTTAATTTCCCATAAATCTCTCCTTTTATGGTTAAAGGGATATTAATTGAATAATCAACAGTATCTATTGGAGTTACAGAGTTAGGTAACTCATATTCTGATGTTAAATAAGAAACTTTAATAGTATAGTTTTGTGCATCAGGAACTTCAATTCTAAATTGTCCATTTTCATCAGTGTTGATTGAAAATGTTTCGTTTGTAGTTATGTTTGTCACTTTCACAGTTACGTTAGATATACCGAGCTCGCCAGTTTCAAATATATTGTTACTGTTTGAATCTTTGTAGACATTTCCTGAAATTATTTTAAATCCAGTGTGTCTTAGATAAAATGTCTTTGAGTCAATTGAAGTAATATCTACATTTTCTATAATGGTGGCAAATCCACTTTTTGATATAGTGATTGTATAGCTTCCTTCCGCTATATTTTCAAAAAGCACTTCCCCCCTTGAATTTGAAGTTGCTGATCTTTGGTAATTTGTATCTGATTGTAATGACATCCTAATTTCTGCATCGGGAATTGGAGCCCCATTTGGGCTAGAAATGTTAAGGAGAAAATTCTTGTTAGTAGCACCCCAAGTAGATGGCATCATGATTACCAATATGAATATTGATAAGATGGCAATCCTTGAGTATCTTCCTAACATTTTTCTCCCAAGATTTATTAATTAAAATAAAAAATTAAATCTCTGAAAATACTTTTCTTACGTCTTTTACCTTAATAGTATTGTCCATCTCTACTATTCTTGTCTCGCACTCTATAACGTCCCTTGTGTCACCGGAAAGCTCCAGGTATGTCCCAAGCTCTGAGTCGTAAGTTTTTACGTTTACAGACCCTGGAATTGTTCCTGGACTGATTGTGCCAAGATTTAGGTTTTCGACAAGTATCCTAACTGTGTAGGGCCTATCTATATGCCTTTCAATTCCTCTTTCAACTATTTTCATAATGCTTCACCTATCCTTTAGTAGCTGATAATCAATATACAGTTACCAGTTTATAAGCTTTTCGATATCGATAATATATAACAATGTTCCAAAATCATTACAAAATATAAACAAAAAGGCCTTAATACCTTTCAAATTATTGATGTTATTATTTAAATACTAGGAAAGTATTGATAATCAATAATTACCATTGTACTATCAAACAATTTGTATTATTTATATCCAATTATAAATGATTAATCTTATATAATATTTGGGCTAATTTGGTATAATGAAAGTTGTTCTTTTAGAGCATACCAGAAACCCTGAAAAAGTGTGTGCTGTTGCAGCTCTTACGTCGATGAAAGAAGGAGTCCCTTCTGATATGTTGAATGAAATAGACTCAGATAATGCAAAAAAGAGAATTCAAAGGGTTGTTGGATATGGCCACTATTCAGTTATAGAACATGCAAATTTTACTTTTTCTATAGAGGGGATATCTAGGGCATGCTCTCATCAACTAGTAAGGCATAGAATAGCATCCTTTACTCAGCAGAGCCAGAGATATGTAAAGATGGAGGATGCTCCATTTGTCACTCCCCCTTCGATTAAAAAGAATAAAAATGCAGATGAGATATTCAATGAAAGTATTAATAATAGTGCCGAAATTTATAAGAAACTAATCGAACTAGGGATAACTCCTGAAGATGCTAGATTTGTACTCCCAAATGCTATAAAGACAAATCTCGTCATGACAATGAATGCCAGAGAGCTTCTACATTTCTTTAATCTCAGGTGTTGCAACAGAGCACAGTGGGAGATTAGGGATATGGCCTGGGAAATGCTATATCAAGTCCTTGAAGTTTCGCCTGCGTTGTTTGAGACATCAGGCCCAAAGTGCATCAGTGAAGGTATATGCACAGAAGGCAAATCTTCTTGTGGTTGTTACAAACTATTTGAGGGAAAAAATATTGATCAAAGAAGAATAATTGTTAAAGAATTTTTTAAATAATAGAGTGATTTTTATGACAAGGATGGACATAGATACATATTTTATGAGTATTGCAGAATTAGTTAAGAAAAGATCAACATGTATAAAACAGCAAGTAGGTGCAGTATTAGTTAAGGAAGGCTATATCATATCTACTGGTTATAATGGTGCCCCACGAAGTCTCCCACACTGCTCGGAAGAAACATGCCTTAGGCAAACACTTGGTTCTCTCGAAAAATCTCATCTATGTAGAGGAGTTCATGCAGAACAGAATACGATAATTCAAGCTGCAATACATGGAGTGTCGACTGAAAATTCAACTGTTTATTCGACGCATTTTCCCTGCATGTCCTGCACAAAAATCCTCATAAATGCAGGCGTAAAAGAAATAGTTTATGGAAGAGATTATGACCTTGACAATGAAATAAAAATGAGCATGATAAGAGACGCTGGGGTCAGGGTAAAAAAATTGCTCTTGACTGATTAAATGGAAACTACCTTAAGTGACATAAGGTATATAGATTATCCTTCTTTCTCAACTGAAAGGGCATCTTTACTGAAAGAATCTCTTTTTGAAAAAGGTGTCGATAATATCTACTCTTTTGGTAAAGTTGATATTGGGTGCGAGAGGGCTATAGGAAAAGGCAATACCTCAATTGTTTTTTTGGGAAATTACAAAAAAAGAAAGGTAGCGCTCAAAATCGAAAGATCGGACTCTGAAAGGAAAGGTTCTCTTAAGAAAGAAGCTTATTATTTAATTAAGGCTAATGAACAAGGCGTCGGACCAAAGGTATATGGGTATGATGACAATTACATCATAATGGAGTATATAGAAGGAGATCTATTAATCGAGAGAAAGTTCGGTAGAGAAGACATCTTTGATATCTCAAGGCAGTGCAATGCTCTTGATAAGGTAGGGATAAATCATAGACAGATCCAAGGGGGAAAGCATATTATTTGCGGTAGAAAAAATGTCATAATCGACTTTGAAAAGGCTCATTTTTCAAATACCCCAAAAAATGTAACTTCTTTTTTATCGATGTGCTTTCTGTCTGACTGCCTTGTTAGAGAAAGAATAAAGGAATTATTTGATTTTCAAGAAGATTTTATTAAGACACTTTTAAAAGAGTATAAATCCAACTCAGATATAGGAGAACTTATTAGAAATATCCAATAAGACTTAAATATTTTAGGTAATTAAAATAATTGGTTGTGATTCGATGGAGTTTGAAAAACCCTGGACGGAGAAGTACAGGCCTCAAAAGCTTGACGATATAGTTGGAAGAGACCCTATAATTAGAAGACTTAAATATTATGTTGATAAGAAATCGATGCCACATTTGTTATTTGCTGGCCCTCCTGGGGTTGGAAAGACTACAGCCGCCATAGCTCTTGCAAAGGAGATTTTTGGTGAATATTGGAAGCAGAATTTTCAAGAAACAAATGCCTCAGATGAGAGAGGTATAAATGTTGTGAGAGAAAAAATTAAGGACTTTGCAAGAACTAAACCAATAGGCGGAGATTTCAAGATAATATTTCTAGATGAGTCTGATGCGCTTACATCAGATGCTCAGAATGCTTTGAGGAGAACTATGGAGGTCTATACTTCGACGTGTAGATTCATTCTCTCATGTAATTATTCCTCAAGGATAATTGATCCAATACAGTCTAGATGTGCAGTGTTCAGGTTCGGCCCATTATCAACTGATGCTGTAAAAATTATGATTAGGAAGATAGCCAAAGCAGAAAGTATTGACCTTAAGGAAGACGGACTTAATGCGATTGCATATGTTTCTGAAGGAGATATGAGAAAGGCAATAAATGCCCTTCAATCTTCATCAGGCATAGGGGATTCAATAACAGAAAGTTTAGTGTACCAAGTTTCTTCAAGGGCAAAACCTGAAGAAATAAAAAATATGATGAAGGTCGCCCTATCTGGTGATTTCATCTCATCAAGAAAAATACTTCAGATGCTTCTTTTAGAACAAGGATTGTCAGGTGAAGATATAATAATGCAGATGCATAGAGAGACATTCAATTTAGAAGTTTCTGACAAAGAAAAAGTTAGAATTGTCGATATGATAGGTGAAGCGGATTTCAGGCTTGTACAGGGAGCAAATGAATTTATTCAGCTTGAATACCTTCTCGCCAATCTTTCCACAGGATAAAGATAACATGCTTGTTGAGAAATACTCCCCAAAAAATTTTTCTGAGATAAAAGGTCAACAGGCACTTGTAAAGGATATTCTAGCATGGATAAATACTTGGGGTACTGAAAAGAAGGCACTACTAATTTATGGCCCCCCTGGTAGTGGTAAGACAACGATGGTAAAGGTATTGTCAAAAGAGCTTGGATACGACTTAATAGAGCTAAATGCTAGTGATAAAAGAGATCAAGCTGCACTAAACAGAATAGTTGGCAATGCTGCTTCTTCAAAGACTCTTTTTGGTTACAAGAAAATAATCTTACTAGACGAGGCCGATAATATTCATGGAAAGGAAGATTTTGGAGGATCAAAAGCATTACTAGAGATAATAAAGGATACACAAAATCCAATCATTCTTACCGCAAACAGCTACTGGGAAGTATCTCAATCTATAAGGGACAACTGCAAGCTTGTCCAATTCAAACGACTTCAATCAAGGACTGTCTTTGCTAGATTAAAAGAGATATCGGTCGCCGAAGGAATTCAGGTAGAAGATGAAACTCTGATGAAGATAGCTGAACAGTCAACAGGCGATATGCGTGCAGCAATTAATGATCTTGACTCTTTAGGTATAAAATTATTAAAAGGTGATGAAAAGTTAGTTGGTACGAGAGACACAGAGACATCCATATTTGAGGCTCTATCAAAACTTTACATGTCAAACTCGATTGATGTTAGAAAAGACTTTTTTGATGTTGATAAAAAACCAGATGAGCTTCTTCTCTGGATTGATGAAAATACTCCCAAGGCATACAAAGGAAAAAATCTGCTTGAGGCTATGAGACTTCTCTCAAAGGCAGATATTTATTTGAAAAGAGCATTTAATACTAGAAACTATTCTATGTGGAAGTATGCATCAGACCTTATGACCGGCGGAGTTTCTGTAGCCGGGGTAACTGAGTCAAGATACATCCCGTTTTCCCCGCCAAAATATTTTCAAGTCTTAGGATCCTCCAAAAAAATGAGAGAAACAAACAAGATAATCCTAGAGAAAATTGGGGGAAAATGCCATTGCTCTAAAAAAGTTGCAAGATCTTATCTACCAATGATATCGGCATTATTTCTAAATCCAAGAAAAGGGGCCCTTATATCAAACTTTTTTGAATTTGACATGGAAGAAATAAAGTTTATTGATGAGAAAAATTATAGAAAAATAGAATTGGCAAGAGAAGAGCTTTTAAAGGGGCCAGAAAAAAAGGAGAAAATTGAGGCAGTTCCTATAAAAACTAATAAAAAAGTAGAATCTGAGAAAGAAAAGGAACTCCCTAAAGAAACAGAAAATCAAAAAGATAAAGAGGAAAAGAATCAACAAAAAACACTTTTTGATTTTTAGAGGAAGAGCCTATGTCAGAATATTCTATATCATCATCACTAGATAAAATCCCAAAATCAGGTATAAGAAAATTATTTGACCTTGCACAAAATATGGAAGGCATAATAAGCCTGGGGATAGGAGAGCCAGATTTTGCTACGCCCCAAAACATCGTTGAAGCTTCAATTAAAGCCTTAAAAGAGGGAAAGACTTACTACTCCCCAAATTCTGGGATCTTAGAATTGAGACAGGCCATTTCTGAAAAAATGAAAAAACAAAACAGTATTGATGTATCCGAAAATGAAATCATGGTCACTGTTGGGGGCGGAGAAGCTTTATCACTTGCAATTCAATCTTCAATCAAAACTGGAAATGACGTTATTGTTCCATCGCCTGCATTTGTTGCCTATGTCCCAACAGTTATACTTTCTGGTGGAAATCCTATAGAGGTCGAATGCAAACAAGATGAAAACTTTATATTAAATCCTGACCTTCTAGAAGAAAAAATAACTGAAAACACAGAACTATTGATACTTAATTCCCCTTCAAATCCAACTGGCGCGGTAATGAAAAAAAATGACTTGGAAAAGATTTCTGACATAATCATAGAATATAATCTAAAAGTAATATCTGATGAAGTTTATGAGAGTCTTATCTATGATAACAAAAAACATGTAAGCATTGCATCACTTAACGGCATGGAAGAGAACACTATAACAGTTAACTCCTTTTCCAAAACTTACTCTATGACCGGATGGCGAGTTGGATACTTGTCCTCAAAAGATAAAGTATTATTCGACAGGATGTTAAAACTTCACATGTATGGACCTGTATGTAACAATACATTTGCCCAGTTTGGCGCCTTAGAGGCCCTAAAAGGATCTCAGGATTTTGTTAATCATATGCGGGATGAATTCAAAGATAGAAGGGATCTACTTTTGAAAAGGATTGAAGAGATGAACGGGGTAAGTTCAATAAAACCTGAAGGTGCATTCTATCTATTTATGAACATATCACAAACAAAAATGAAGTCAGAAGAGTTTTCTGAAAAATTGTTGAATCAAGAAAAGGTAGTAACAGTACCTGGATCTGCATTTGGCCCCTACTCTGATGAATTTGTTAGACTTGCGTATCCTCTTAAAAAAGATAAGATTAATGAAGCGTGCGACAGAATAGAGAAGTTTCTTTCTAAAAATTAATCCTCTTCAATTTTTATAGACTTAATGTTAAACTCCCTACCAGAGAGTATTGTGACATCATTTGAGCCGCATTCACATGTAATATAAAGTATGGGAAAATCTTTATCTGAAGTAATATTGAATTCCTTGTTGCACTTGTTGCAGTGGACTCTTGGTTTTAGGAAAGTAATATCTAGTTTGGCGTTTTCTGCGATTGTTCCTTTTGAGATTATATCAAAACAAAAGGTAAGCTGCTCAGCATTCACTAGAAGAATCTCACCCATCTCTAGCTTAATTGACTTAATTTTTTTGGCCTTTTCTTTTTGAGCTGCCTCTAATACTGTCTTTAGCATACCATCGGCAAGTGAAAGTTCATGCATAAAATCACCAATACACTTTTATATTCTGTCAAAAGATTATTTAAAAGCTTAGGGGGATTATTTTGAAGGATTATGTTATATGGCCATCTTATCTTGATAAAAATCTTTCAAAGAAAGACGGGAGAAAAATTCCAAAAAATTTGGCATTAGATCACCCAAAATTCGATGAAATCAAAAAAGCTCTGGAGTTGATTGGGATAAATCACCAAATTGAGAAGAACTCAAAATATCCAAAAGAGCAGGGAAGAGACGACCGAAATCTTGGGAGATTTTTAGTTGAAAAGAAGTTCTCAAAAAATGAGATACTTAAAAAAATATCAAAAGAGATAAGAAAAAACAGAGGCGGGACTTAAGATCTGTCCTGTAAAGTTTCAACTTCAGGTATAATCCTTTTACCTGCGGCAACTTTATCTATACTGTGGACAGTACCACCAAGCTTTTCTATCTCCTCTTTTAATAGTTCATAATCGATTGAATCCCCTTGTATTGAAAGCTTCACTGTTTCAGTTTTTTGGTCTATCTCAACAACAGAAATGTTGACACCTATAATCCCTGGGATTTCAGCTAGCTTATTTGCAAAATCCGGGAGTATTGGCTTATGGGGTTTTAAAACATCAAGAACTATAACCCTAATCGAACTCATAAATCTACCTAGACTTATTGATTATAGTGAGTTTTATAATAGTTTCGGTTTTTAGATTAGATTTATAAGTTTAGATTTGGTAATATTAACGGAGGAAATAAAATGGAAACGCTTGATGCAATTCTTACAAGAAGAAGTGTAAGAAAATTTACTGATAAGGACATACCTAAAGAAATGATTGATAGGATATTAGAAGCGGCCATGAGTGCACCCTCTGCGGGAAATCAGCAACCATGGCATTTTGTGGTAATCAATGATAAAAAGATCCTTGAAGAGGTTCCTAATATAAGTCTCTATGCACCAATGGCAAAGGAAGCATCTACCGCTATAGTCATTTGCGGAGACCCAAGTTTGGAGAAATATCCAGGATTTTGGGTTCAGGACTGCTCTGCTGCGACTCAGAATATCTTACTTGCGGCACACGCCCTTGGTTTAGGGGCTGTTTGGTCTGGAATATACCCACTTGAGGATAGGGTAAGTGGATTTAGAAATTTACTTGGAATTCCTGAGAGGATTATACCTCTTTCAATAGTAATAATGGGATACCCTGTAGAGATACCAAAACCAGCATTTAGATTCAAACAGGAAAGAATTAGATTCAACAAATGGTAATGAATTATTTTGTATATTACTCTCATTTTCTTAAAAAGGACCTTATGGGATAACCTTATATTTTAATTTTTTTATTTCCAAATACAGACTAATACGTTAATGGTGAAATTATTATGAAAAGGCCTATAGTTACTATTGACGGAAATGAAGCTGCCGCATATACAGCTTATCACGTTAATGAAGTTATATCAATATACCCCATTACACCTTCCTCCACAATGGGTGAATTATCTGACCAGTGGGCATCTGAAGGAGAGCCCAATATATGGGGTACAGTCCCTAATGTAACGGAGATGCAAAGTGAAGGGGGGGCATCTGGTACTGTTCACGGCTCATTACAGAGAGGTGCACTTACTACTACATTTACAGCATCCCAAGGACTTCTTTTAATGATCCCCAATATGTTTAAAATAGCAGGGGAGCTTACTTCTACTGTTTTTCATGTTAGTGCCAGGACTATTGCAACACATGCTCTATCTATATTTTGTGATCATGGAGATGTAATGTCAGTACGTTCAACTGGATTTGCACTTCTAGCTTCAAACTCAGTTCAAGAAGTAATGGACACTGCCCTTATTGCCCAAGCCGCAACATTAAAATCAAGAGTTCCATTTTTACACTTCTTTGATGGGTTTAGGACATCCGCTGAAACTTCTAAAGTCGAACGTTTAACACTTGAAGATTTAAAAGAGATGATAGATGAAGATTTAGTAAGGGCACATCGTGCAAGAGCCTTGTCACCCGATAATCCAATAATAAGAGGAACATCACATAATCCCGATACATTTTTCCAAGCAAGAGAGACAATTAATCCTTATTATAATGCCTGCCCAGATTTAGTCCAGGAAGCAATGGACAAATTTGCAAAAATTACTGGTAGACAATACAAACTCTTCCAGTATGAAGGGGCGCCGGATGCAGAAAGAATTATTGTTATCATGGGAAGCGGTGCTGAGACTGTAGAAGAAACTGTCAACTATCTCAACAAGAAAGGTGAGAAGGTAGGGGTCCTAAAAGTAAGACTTTTCAGGCCCTTTTCTTTGAAACATTTCATTTCATCACTGCCCCTATCTGTAAAAAGTATTGCAGTTCTGGATAGGACTAAAGAGCCAGGTGCTTTGGGCGAGCCTCTTTACCTTGATGTTACAACTGCCATAGCTTCGGCATTCTCAAATGGTTTGTTAAAAATGGAAAAGATGCCAAAGATAATTGGAGGCATTTACGGACTTTCCTCAAAGGAATTTAAACCTTCAATGGCAAAGGCTGTGTTTGATGAACTAAAAAAGAGTGCACCCAAGAACAGATTTACTGTCGGAATCAATGATGATGTAACACATCAAAGTCTAGATTATGATCCAAACTTTTTTGTTGAGCCAGAAAACAGAACTAGGGCGGTATTCTTCGGCTTAGGTGCTGACGGTACAGTCAGTGCAAACAAGAGTTCAATAAAAATAATTGGTGAGGAAACAGACAACTATGCCCAAGGCTTCTTTTATTACGACTCAAAAAAGGCTGGATCGCTAACAATTTCATATTTACGATTTGGGCCAGATCCTATAAGATCCCCATATCTAATCGATAAGGCAAACTTTGTGGCTTGTCATCAATGTTCATTCTTGGATAAATATGACATGCTGAGTGTTGCTGAAAAAAATTCAATATTCCTTTTGAATAGCCCTTATCCTAAGGGAGAGGTGTGGGATCAGCTTCCCAGAAATGTCCAACAGGAAATAATTGATAAGAAAATTAAATTTTATACAATTGATGCTTATGATATCGCAAAGAATGTAGGTCTTGGGGTTAGAATCAATACAATAATGCAGACATGTTTTTTTGCATTGAGTAATGTCATTCCCAAAGAAGATGCAATTAAATCAATTAAAAAGTTTACAGAAAAAACATACGGCCGAAAAGGAGAAAAAATATTAAAGATGAATTATGAGGCAATTGATAAGGCCATTGGAAATCTCTATGAAGTGAAGGTACCTGAAAAGGCCACAGGCAGTTTTGATTTAAAATCATCTATACCAAAAGAAGCCTCTGAATATGTCAAGAATGCTATACCTAAAATGATTATCGGGAAGGGAGATGAACTTCCGGTAAGCGCATTCCCTCACGATGGGACATATCCAACTGGGACAACTAAGTGGGAAAAGAGGAATATCTCACTTGACGTACCTGTGTGGGACCCTGAAACTTGTATACAATGCGGTAAATGCGCCTTTATCTGCCCACATGCAGTTATCAGAGCTAAAGTTTACCCAAAAGATGCATTAAAGAATGCACCCGCTTCATTTAAACACGTTGAAGCAAAGTTTTCACAGTTTAAGGATTATATTTACACTGTTCAGGCTTCGCCAGAAGACTGTACTGGATGCAAACTCTGCCATGAAACATGCCCTGCGAAAAACAAACAGGACCCCAAATTAAAGGCTATAAACATGGAGGCTAAAG
This sequence comes from uncultured Thermococci archaeon, assembly GCA_964521515.1. Taxonomy (GTDB): domain Archaea; phylum Methanobacteriota_B; class Thermococci; order Methanofastidiosales; family Methanofastidiosaceae; genus Methanofastidiosum. The sequence goes on along the minus strand of CAZFRW010000001.1, from coordinate 28,384 downwards.
ACCCCATACTTGAGAGGGAAAAGGAAAATTGGAATTTCTTTGAATCGCTTCCATACGTTGACCGTGAGAAATTAAATGTCACAACTGTAAAGGATATTCAGCTTTTAGAGCCTCTGTTTGAGTTTTCAGGTGCTTGCTCAGGTTGCGGTCAAACACCTTATGTAAAGCTAATGACCCAATTGTTTGGGGATAGGGCTGTAATAGCCAATGCTACAGGATGCTCATCAATTTATGGGGGAAATCTCCCAACAACTCCTTACACCAAAAATAAAGATGGCCGTGGCCCAACATGGTCCAACTCTCTTTTTGAAGATACTGCAGAGTTCGGTCTCGGTATGAGGTTGGCCCTAGATAAGCAAAAGGAACATGCAATGGAACTAATTGAAAAACTTACCGATGATTTGGGAAAAGACCTTGTATACGAATTAAAAAATACAAATCAAGATACTGAAGCCGGAATAAAAAAGCAGCGAGAGATGGTAAAACTATTGAAGGCCAAGCTTAAGTCCATAAACAAACCTGAAGCAAAGAATTTATTGAGTTTATCAGATTCTCTAGTTAAAAAAAGCGTCTGGATTTTAGGAGGAGATGGGTGGGCATACGATATAGGGTATGGTGGTCTTGATCATGTTCTTGCCCTCGGAAAGAATGTCAACATTCTTGTACTTGACACAGAAGTGTATTCTAATACAGGAGGCCAGATGTCAAAGGCCACACCTCTTGGTGCAGTGGCAAAATTTGCTATGGGTGGAAAACCAACACCAAAGAAGGATCTTGCCATGATGGCGATGATTTATGGAAATGTATATGTGGCAAGAGTTGCTTTCGGAGCAAATAATGCTCAAACAGTTAAAGCCTTCCTAGAAGCGGAAGCATACGAGGGGACTTCTATTATTATTGCTTATGCACACTGTATCAATCAGGGATATGACCTTATTCATGGCCCTGAGCAACAGAAAGCTGCAGTTCTTTCTGGTTACTGGCCACTAATGAGGTATAATCCAAATCTAGAAAAGGAAGGTAAAAATCCTCTTCAGTTAGACTCAGGCAAGCCTTCCATAACCCTCGATAAATTTATCTATAACGAAACTAGATTCAAGATACTGTTAAGGAGCAAGCCTGACATGGCAAAGAAACTCCTAGATGAGTCACAAAAACAAGTTATAAAAAGATGGAACTTCTACAAATATTGGTCGGAGATGCCACAGCCAAAAGAGGAGGAAAAATGATTGATCTTTCAACAAGCTACATGGGACTTAGACTAAAGAATCCTATAGTGGCTTCGTCCTCATACCTATGGGAAGATCCAAAGAATATCAAAAAAGCCGAGAAATCAGGTGCCGGTGCAGTCGTTTTACACTCTCTATTTGAAGAGCAGCTAGAGATTGAACAGGAGGACCTAAATACATTTTTACTTCAGGGAACAGAAAGTTATGCAGAAGCCCTCACATATTTTCCAGAGATAAAAGAATTTAAGTTTGCCCCAGACGAATATATAGAACTTGTAAAAGAAGTTAAGGCAGATTCAGAAATCCCAATTATAGGAAGCTTAAATGGAGTTTCAGACGGGGGTTGGATAAAGTATGCACAAAAGATTGAACAGGCTGGTGCAGATGGGCTGGAGTTAAACATTTATTATATCCCAACTGATATTTCAATAAATTCAGAAAAGATTGAAGAAAACTATTATAATCTCGTTAAAAGTGTCAAACAAAAGATTAGGATCCCACTGGCAGTTAAGCTAAGCCCTTATTTCACTTCAACACCAAATGTACTAAAAAATATAGAAAAAGCCGGTGCTGATGCATTTGTCATATTCAATAGATTCTATCAGCCAGATATTGATATTGAGAATCTTGAAATAAAAAGAAATCTTGTTTTAAGTACGAGTGATGAGTTAAGACTAAGATTGAGATGGGCTGCAATAATGTACGGAAAAGTAAAGCCCGACATTGCAATCACGGGTGGGGTGCACACAGGATCTGATGTCATAAAATCAAGTATGGCTGGAGCAAAAGTTTCAATGATGACATCTGCCTTGATAAAAAATGGCATTGACCACATCGAAAAAGTTTTGTCAGAAGTTACAGAATGGCTTTCTAAAAATGACTATAAATCAATAAGATCCGTACAAGGCCTTATGTCCCAAGAAAATGTTTTAGAGCCTTCAGCTTATGAGCGAGCAAACTATATGAAAACTTTAGGATCTTACAAATAGTCAGTAAACTGATTTTGATTTTAATTTTTTTTCTGCCATTGAGAATATTATATCTAAAGATAAAGCTATCAGGATCGCAGGTATTGCTCCGCTCAAAGTTTTATTTATGTTAAAACTTGCTAAACCTTCAAAGATTATCCTCCCCAGCCCCCCGCTTCCAATAATTGCTGTTAAAACCGCTATGCCGTTCGCAATTATGGCAGAAAATTTTAATCCTGCGAATATAGCAGGATATGCCAGAGGGAGTCTCACATATCTTACTACCTGAAAGTCTGTCAATCCCATACCTTTTCCTGTATCAATAAGTTCAGCATCAGTTTTCGCAAGCCCCACATACATATTCTTTACAATGGGCACAATTGAACCCAAAACAATAGCAACTATACCTGGTAGGAATCCTATCCCAACTAAAGGAACGATTATTGCAACGAGTGCAAAACTTGGTATACTCTGAGCCATATTTATTGTAGTTAAGACAAGATAAGAAACACGTTTATAAAAAACGGAAAGAATAGCGAGAGGCGTTGCTAGGCATATCCCTATAGCTAATGATGTAAAGACCAAAGTAAGATGTTGTAGAATAGCGTCCAAAAGAGGGAGTATGGCTACCAAGGATTGAACCTCCGGGCTAATCTATTTTCTATAATCCATGCTATAAAGTCAAATATAACTCCAAGTGTGCCCACCCAAAGGGCCGCAATAATTATGGCCGGGATATCGTATCTATATATCCCTGCTTGTAAAGGGACTCCTAGACCTCCTGCGGCGATTAGACCCCCTAATGTGACAATGCCCATTATGTACACAACAGCCACCCTAATCCCACTACTTATCAGGGGTAAGGCCATTGGCAGTCTTATTTTTAATAGAATCTCATTTTTTGTAAGACCGATTGCTTTTGCAATTTCAACATATTCATTGCTAACATACGCCAATCCAGTATAGGAATTTCTCATAATCGGAAGTATCGAATACAAGACACATGCTGCTATGGTAGGCTTCTCTCCAAGGCCTAGGATGGGCAGGAGAAAAATGAATAGCGCTAACTCAGGGATAGTCTCTATTACATTTAATACATTAAACCAGACATTTGCAAGTTTAGGATTGCTGTAAACTAAAATTGCTAATGCGACACCTATCAAAATCGATATGATCAAGGCAATAGAAAACATGTAAAGGTGCTGGATGGTCCTAAGAGTAATTTGATGTGTAATCCAAACAGATATTATAGTATCTATTATATTAGTCAAGATATCCCCTAAACTAAGTTCATTAAAACTGAATTTATTCTTACAACACCCAATACCTTGCCATGTTCAATAACAACTACCATAGAATCATTTGATAATTTTAATAGAGATATTACTGATGAAAGTGTATCGCTAGGCACAACTACATTTACCCTAGTTCCGAGATCAAGTATAGATTTCTCCTGATCCTTCTCATTCAATAAATCAATTAATGATATTTGGGCTATATCTGAGTTTGATTTTTTTATTATATATGATTCTATTTTGTCTGAAATCATCTTACTAATGGCTTCTTTACATGAAATATCTGATTCAATGACACAATTCTTATCAAGAGGTATCATTACATCTTTTGCCAGAAGAAATTTGATGGCCTTGAATTTATTTTCAGCCCCAATTATTTTTGAAACTATGTCGTTTGCAGGTTCAAATAATAATTCAGAAGGTGTTCCAATCTGGAGCATTTTCCCGCCGTGCATGACCCCAATCCTATCGGCTAAAATGAAACTTTCTTCTATATCATGGGTAACAAAAACAATTGTTTTGTCCAACTTTCTTTTTATTGAAAGAAATTCATTTTGAAGTTGCATTCTTAAAAGAGGGTCAAGAGCACCAAAAGGTTCGTCCATGAGTAATAAAGGTGGATCCATAACAAGAGCTCTTGCAAGCCCAATCCTCTGTTGCTGGCCTCCGCTTAATTGGTTTGGGTAACGAGATCTGAATAGATCAGGTGGCAGTGCAACTAGAGTAAGAAGCTCATCAATCCTGTTTGAAATATCCTCTTCCTTCCATTTTTCTAAATTGGGTATCAGACCAATATTTTCTTTGACCGTCATATGTGGGAAAAGACCAATCTGCTGTATTACGTATCCTATTTTTCTTCTAAGCTTGACTGGATCCATAGTTTTAGTGTCGTTTCCATTGAGATAAACTGTCCCTTCATCTGGATCGATTAACCTATTGATTAATCTCAAAGTTGTTGTCTTGCCAGAGCCGCTGGAGCCCAATATTACGAAAAGTTCACCCTTGCATATCTCAAATGAAAGATCTTCTATGGCTTTTGATTCTTTGTATACTTTGGTTACATGTTCAAATCTTAATGATTCTAAGCACTCACCTGACAGGAATTTATTCGTTTTACCCTCTCCAATAAAAAAATAAATAATTAATTAATTTTTAATTAATCCTTGGGAGATTAAAAACGCCCTAGCGATGTCCCTTGATTCTTTCTTCTCGATGTCATATTGATAATTCATATCTGCCATTGCTTTGTCATCAATCTTTCCCTCAAGTTTTTTTAGAACTTTAATTACGTCTTCGTCTTTAGCAAATGAGTTAGTTGTTATGATAATTGCATCGTATGGTAAAAGCCCGCCTTTGTCATCCTCTAGAACGACTAGATCAAAGAGTTCCCCTCTCTTGTCAGTTGTGTAACCTGTAATCACATCAACTAGATTATTTTTTATGGCTTCATATACAAGTGTTGGTTCCATTGATTTAACATCTTTAAATTTGAATCCATAAGCCTTTTCAAATGTCGGTAGTCCATCTGGAGCAGTTGGATACTCGATGTCAGTTCCAAGTACCATTAATGGTGCATACGGTGCAAGTTCACTAACTTTTGTAAGATTCTTCTCTTGGGCCCAAATCCTTGGAACAGAGATTGCATAGTTGTTCTTAAATCCAAGTTTAGAAACAACTGATATCCCTTCCTTGTCCCTTAATCCATTTTCTACTTCAGTGTAGACTACATTGGGATCCCAGTTATCTAATGCGGGTAGTTTTAAAACAGTATTATAAAAAGCACCAGTGTACCCGACAAATACATGAATCTGCCCACGCTTTAGCGCTTCGTAGTTTATGAGTGTGCCACCAAGTCCTTCTTTAACTTCAGTTTGGTAGCCGGCGTCTTCTAATAACAAAGATATCATGTGCCCAAGAATGTATTCCTCATTGTAAGGCATTGTACCGATAACAATTTTTTTTTCAGAACCCTGACCTATGCAACCGGTAGTTGCAACAATCAAGACAAATATTAATATTCCAGAGAAAAATAATTTATTTTTCATATATATCACAATTCTTATTTGTTAGTTTTACTTAAATGTTTTACTCAAAAAGTTAATTCAAGAATTTTAACAAATGGCCTAAATTCGCAATTAATTTATTTTTCCAGTAGTAGTTCAAACATCTGCTCGCTTACTGTTTCCCCCCATTGATTATTCTCGCATTCCTTGCACAACTTAAATCCGTATTTCTCATAGAGGCGCCTTGCTGCGTCAAGCCCTGCAAATGTCCAAAGGTATACCTTTCGATACTCTTTTTCATTGCAGAAATGAATCGCTTTTTCCATCATTAAATTGCCTATCCCTCTGCCTTGGAAATTAGAATCAAGTATGAACCACCTAAGTCTTGCCCCTTCACCATCTGAGTCAATTCCATCAATGATTATAGATCCCACAATTTTATCATTTACCTGTACTGTCCAGATTCCATCTCTATTTTTATCAAATCTACCTAAAAATTCGGAAAGCTCAGTTGCAACTTTTGACTCAAAATAAAGCCCGAATCCCCAATTTTTGGAATAGTAATCTGCATGAAGCTCAGTTATTCTCCCGATGATGCCAGGGCAGTAACTATCCACTATTTTAATCATTACATCCCTTTATCAAGATAAAATATAACTGATGTATGCATTAATTTATATTTTTTAATTTAAATATTTTAAGGCTCAAGCAAGGTAAAACAAAAGTTTATTATATAGTTAAACCAAATACAAGATTATAAATTAGTCCTTAAATTCGATATGTAAAAAGGTGGAATAATGAAAAAATACGATGTTTTAGTTATCGGCTCAGGCGCCGGCATGGGTGTAGCAAGCGACGCCCTTTCAAATGGACTTAAAGTGGCAGTTGTGGATAAGGGGCCTCTTGGTGGGACATGCTTGAATTTAGGATGTATACCCTCAAAATTACTAATTTTTCCTGCAGACAGAGTAGCAGAAATAGAAAATTCAAAAAAACTCGGTGTGGAGGCTAATATAACTAAGATTCGTTTTAGAGAAATAATGGAAAGAATGAGATCTTCTATTGCTGAAGAAAGAGATGACATGCGAAAAGGAATAAAACAGACAAAAAAACTTGATTTCTACGAGGGAACTGGGTATTTTGTAGAAGACTACACAATGGAAGTAAATAAGAAAAAGATTTTTGGAGAAAAAATTTTCATAGCTGCTGGTGCAAGACCTCTAATCCCGAATGTGAAAGGTCTTGATAAAATAGATTATCTGACAAATGAAAGCATTCTTGAATTAAATGACCTTCCAAAAAGTGTGGTCATCTTAGGCGGAGGGTATATTGCTTGTGAGTTCGGACATTTTCTGGCTGGAATGGGAAGTGAAGTAACAATAATTCAAAGAAATGTAAGGCTTGTGGCAAATGAGGAGCCTGAAGTTTCAGAGTTACTCTTGAAAGAAATGTCAAAGAGAATGAAGATATACACAAACACTGAAGTTATTGAAGCCACGCAAACAGGAGATCATGTCACATTAATTGGAAAGAAAAAAGAATCAGAAAAAAGTATTGAAGTGACAGCAGAAAAGATTTTAGTTGCAGGGGGTAGAGTGCCCAATTCTGATTTATTAAAAGTTCAAAATACAGGTATCCAAACAGATGAGAAAGGATTCATCAAAGTTAATGATTACCTAGAAACTTCAAAGAAAAACATCTGGGCCTTTGGGGATATCATAGGTAAATATATGTTCAGGCATTCTGCTAACAAGGAAGCCGCATATGCGTGGCACAATAGTCTCCATGGAAAGAGACTTCCGATGGAGTACAACGCCATACCACATGCAATTTTTTCATACCCTGAAATAGCCTCTGTTGGGATGACTGAAAACGAGGCAAAAAAGAAACACAAAATACTGGTGGGATATTCAAGGTACAATAGTGTCGCAAAGGGTATTGCTATGCTTGAAGAAGAGACATTTGCTAAAGCAATTGTTGATAAAGAAAGTAATAAGATTTTAGGATTTCATATAATTGGCCCTTACGCTTCGATATTAATCCAAGAAGTAATCAATGTAATGGCTAACAATATGAACTTTAAGACGATATTTAAGGGGATGCATATACATCCTGCATTGCCTGAGCTAATTCCTTCAACTTTGGCAAATCTTAGAGAAACAAAAAATTAATTTGGCGTAAAACTCATAAAGGTAAATATATAATATCCCATAGCCATGTACGGATACTATAAATCTCCCCTAAATCCCCTTAGAATATCAAAAGATGGGGTACACCTCCAAATAAAAAAGGATGGTAATAATCTTCATTATGAAAGAACTATTCTTAATGATTCCGTGGAGAAAATACTGTTGACAAAAGACTGCGGGATTATAATAAATCCGATTGAAACTAACAAAATTCGTAACCAAGTGACACCATACCTGTTGATAGAATTTGAGAAATCTGTCTTTGTTGAGCCCAAGGGAACAAACAATGTGTATATTACTTTTCCAGTCGATATAGGTGTTTTTATCTCGGGACATAAAAATTATGATCTTTTGGATGTTTTTACCCTTGCAAGACAAAAATATACATTGTATGGGGACCCAAGGAGTGGCGTTATATGCAAATACCATAAAAGCCCTGTTTTTACGTCAATGCCAACTGATGTGAATCCTTTAATTAATGGTGTGATGAAGTTAAAGCTGATTAATACTACCGATGATTGGATTGAAATAACAAAAAGTGTTTTTGATTCACATGAAATGAAAGTTTTTTTTGATGAGACCCTTGTTTCAATGAAAGCCAATATGAAGGTAATAAGTGAGAAAATTGCAGAAACTGAATTTGTTAATTCGGGGATTAAAAAGGGAATGAAGAAAGCTCTTGAAGTATTTGAACCTTCAAAGATAACAGTTTCACAAAAGAAATTTACCATGGAGGAAGGATTTTGAATCTTGATGAAATTTTTCATACTTTGGGAAAGACTATTGGAATTATTGAAACTGACAAGATCTTCCCTTATATTTTTGCTGTTGGAATGGTTATTTTTGCTATAATCTTGGCAAAGGGCTTTTCTATGTTTCTGAGAAGATCTCTAAGGGATAAATTTGACAAAGATAGACTTGGTATCCTGCTTAAAGGAAGTTATTATGGGATAATCATAATAGCTGTAATTCTAGCACTCCCTTTGTTAGGGATCAATACATCTGGACTTCTAGTGGCAGGGGGAGTTACAGGTATAGTCATAGGCTTTGCAAGTCAGAGCATAGTTGGAAATCTTATATCGGGATTATTTATCATGGCTGAAAGACCAATCAAAATAGGGAGTCAAGTCGAAATTGATAACGTGAGGGGGTTTGTTGAAGACATAGGGGTAATGTCAACAATACTAAGGAACTATGACGGCCTATACATAAGAATACCAAATGAGAAGGTATTCACAAACAATATAATTAATGTAAGCGCTAATATCGCAAGAAGAATTGAGTATACAATTGGGATAAGGTATAGCGATGATGCTGAAAAGGCAGTAAAAATAATAGATAGTTTGATTGAGGATCATCCCTTCATCTTAAAGAAACCAACACCAGATGTTTATGTTGATAGCCTTGGAGAAAATTCTGTTAATATTGTAATTAAAGCTTGGGCACCTGTATCGCAGTGGTACTCAACAAAAAAGGAACTTTTAGGGAAGATAAAGACAACACTTGAAAAAGAAGGTATTCAGGTTCCATTTCCACAGAGGGTCGTTTGGTTTGCAAATGAAAGACCCGATAATAATAAATTAAATTAAACTTTTTATTTTAATTTATTGCGAAAATATTTAGGACTATTAGAAAATCTTTTAAAAGAGGAGCTACTAATAGATATGGTGATAAAATGGTTTTTTGCGGAAAATGTGGAAAAGATAATCCAATGAGCGCAAAGTTTTGTGAGAACTGTGGAGCAACTCTAGATACTGTACCTGCTACTCAACAAACAAAAGCTACTACATACGCACCTGGAAACTGGCTTTCTCATGAGCACGCTGGATTCTTGCCAAGATTTGTCGCATGGATTATTGATACCATAATATTCGGAGTCATTTCATGGATATTAAGCCTAGTAGGATTAGGAACTAATTATGGATACGGTTACGGTATGGGATATGAATCTGGCTTCAATTTAGGTGGTATAGGGACAGGTATACTCGTATTGATATCTCTTGCATACTACATATACTTTGATGGTATGAAAGGTGCAACTATAGGTAAACAGCTTATGAAGCTTAAAGTCGTAGGTACGAACGGTGCAATGCCGATAGGTATAGGTCCTGGAGCTATAAGATGGTTAATCAAGATAATACCTATATTAGGCCAAATATCATACATATGGATAATATTTGACTCACAAAAACAAGGATTACACGACAAGATTGCCAATACCTTCGTTGTTAAACTATAATATTTTTATTTTCTTTTTTATAAGAAATCTATTTAAACATAACTTTTTATTGTTCATAGATTAAGTGCTTGATTTATGATAAAACATCAAGTATTTTAAGAGTTCATCTAAGATAATTTAATAAGACAAGATATAAATAAAAAATCAATAAAAGGTGAATAAATGGACGCTCTAACACTTCTGGCTATTGCGCTTGCCCCAGGACTATTCTGGGTATGGTATTTTTATAAAAAAGATAAATATGAACCTGAGCCAAAAAAACTGATTATAATAACATTTATCCTAGGAATGATTTCAACAATTCCAGCAGGTATACTAAATAGTCTGCTGATGCCATTCTCTATTGATGAAGCAGGGATTCTTTTACTGTTTTTGGGGGCTTTTTTTGTAATAGGGCCTGTTGAGGAAATCTCAAAATATTTGGCTATGAGGGTATATGCCCTAAAGTCAAAGGAATTTAATGAGCCAATCGATGCAATGTTATATTCTGTAGTAGCAGCTTTAGGATTTGCAACTTTTGAAAATTTCTTATATATATCACAGTATGGCGCTTCGCTGATTCTCATGCGGGCAATAACAGGTTGTTTAGGCCACGCAGGATTTTCAGGTATAGTTGGGTATTACGTAGGAAAGGCGAAATTTTCTTCACCTAAGAATAATAGCCTAGTCTATAAAGGTCTTGCGATAGCTGCGTTCTCACACGGTCTATTCGATTTTGTCCTATTCACTCAAACTATATTGGCATTCCTATTCTTACCGATCTTAATAATTCTAGTATACTTCTTGACAAAAAGACTGGGAGAAATGTCAAAGGCCTCACCATTTAAACCCTCGGATAAAGACTACTTTTACTGCCCTAAATGTAAAAAAAATGTCCAGCCTTCGTCTAACTTCTGCCCAGAATGTGGCCATAAGTTCAATAGGTAACTATTTATACCAAAATATATTTTATTTTTTATCCCTTGTAGCGAGGGGTTCATGAGAGGAAATCTTTCTTCTATGAGTGAAACAGCAAATACAAGGGTAATACCCTATCAACGGTCACCCGGTGATGTGGCATATCGCTTAGATGAATCGGGGGTTACAATGATGGGGCTCAGCCCACCACGAGAGTTACCGAAGGAAGAGAGGATATCCGAACGATGAGCTTCGGAGTTAGTTAGGTGGGCGACAAACAATTATTTTAAAAAATCATTATAAAAAAGAACAGGAAAGAAATTATCTCCTATTTGTGTTCTTGCGGTAACTTGTAAGATCTTCATTTGGTCTTGGAGTGTAGTCCCTTAGAATATTTGAAATCTCTCCATCTGTTACGCCGAGATTTTTACATAGCTGCACCATTTTATCCCGAACACCAAATAATTTTTCTCTTGCAATATCGCATCTTTCAACTGAAGGGTGGTCTCTCGTATATTCAAACTCTCGGGAAAGTGAATCTATATCAACATAAATGGAGGTAATAAGATCTCTAAACTGGTAATCACTTTTATTTTTAATCTCTTTGACCAAATCCTTTGCCCTGTAAAGTTGGTATATGGCAGAAATTATCTGTAGTTTTTCAAGATACTTGCCACCTGGATATCCAACTTCATAGAGCGCTGTTCTAATAGTCTTTAGAATCTCAAGTTCAGTCTGATTCTTTAATTTCGCATAAGTCTCATTGAACATTGCCATATGATCACCACTAGTTATGGTAATTGATGAGAAGATATAGTTAATCATTTTAGTTAATAATGTTAAACAATAAAGGTAACATTTAATTAAATAGTTTATCATTAAAAATATTAAAAGATAAAGGATTTAGAAAAAACAATTGTTTTAATTAAAATAATCACTAGAATGCGTATCGGTCTTTATACCCTATTACTCTGCTCTGGGAGTGTTTTGGGAAAAAATCATAAGGATAAAGGCCTCTTTGTTTCATTAAGTCTTTTATCTCAGACTCATAATCACTTTTTTTAATAAGGTCGGTAGGCCCTTCCTCTATGATAAATAAGGCGTGACATATCGGTTTTAATATCCTGTAGCTTATCCCCATAAGGGGCGCAACGTATGCCACATCATACTTATCTTCAATGCGCCTCATATCAGAAAGCTCTAATCTAGGGCTTCTGTCGTCCCTTCTAGTTCCATCTGCGATCATGTCAACATTTACATCTTCCAAGAAAGACTCTATCACCCATTTGTGGAGAAATGTAATGCCATCGTTTGCAAATCCGTCCCTCACAATTCTATCGACGGTTTTCTCAAGCAGCTCTTTATCAATTTCATAAAGTTTAAAGGGAAATTCAAGTGCCTTTGCAGTCTCTTCTGCATACTTCCAGTTGGAGTTTATACCAAATGTTATTGTGTAATTTGTAATCTCACAAGGAAGTATTTTTTTTAGAAAAATATTAGTAAGGGAGGAATCCTTCCCCCCAGAAAATAAGACAGCCGTTTCCATAACGACTAGATCCTTCGAATCTTAAACTCCCTCTTGTTGCTCATAAGGGCCTTTTCGAGGATCTGTTTTAACATCGCATCGTCAACTTGCTTTGTGATTTTTCCTTGTTGGTAAAGCTGAATCAATAAAAGTTCTATCTGCTCGGCTTCTTCTTTTCTTGCCATCTTTACCCTAGTAAGCCTCTCTCTGGCTTCAGAGGAAAGAAGTGCACGTAATATTTGCTGCTTCTGAAGTTCAAATTCAACCTTCTGCTGCCTAGCCTTTTCATCAGCTAACGCTTGCTGTTGAAGTTCTTCTAACTTCTTTTTCTTTATGGCTTCAGCTTCGTCCGGCAAAAAATCACTTTATTAATATTTATTAAGTTCAGGTATATCTACTGCTATCTTGGACTTAATCTCTAAAGCCTTTTTGTCAAGAAGAGACATTCCTTGGGAGGATATTATTCTTCCCTTCTCAGCTTTCGTTATGTATCCGCCTTTCTCAAGCTGTGAAAATATCTTTCTAATAATTGCACCAGATGATTTTCTAAACTTCTCAGGTTTTACGCCTCTGTTCTTTTTGCCACCATAGTCGACTCTCAATGTCTCAACGCCGACTGGTCCGTAAACGTAAACCTTTCTCATTATAGCTGCCGCTCTTATATACCACCAGTCTTGCTGGTCTGGAACTTTCTCTCTTGATGATCCGGTCTTAACAAAGGTTGCCCACTGGGGTGGTGTCAAATTCTTGTCGTTTTTCAACTCTTCCTTAACACCATCAATTAGCATATCAGCAGGAACATCATATACTGTTGTAATAATACTCACCTCTCTTGGTATTAAAAGAGCATTATTGTTATGTTTTTAAAGCTTTTTGGTATGAAGAGGTAAATCTTTAAATTGGTAATTGGGTTTCTATAATAAGTGCAAATTAAAAACTTACATTATCTTAAAGAATGGGCAGAACTTAACTTTATAGCCATAATTTTAGGTATATTTGGGGCTATAGGGGCTATAGTCTTTGCCAAGATGATAGACTACAGTAAATATTTCTTTGAAACAATTTTCCAAAGAGGATTCTTTGAGGCCCTGAGTATTATTTTAATACCGGCCATAGGAGGGCTTATAGTTGGGCCAATCATATACAGATATTGCAAGGAATCAAAAGGCCATGGCATCCCAGAAGTCATGTATGCCATAAACGCCAAGGGAAGCATTATCAGAAAAAGGGTTGCATTCTTTAAGACAATAGTTTCTGCAATTACTATCGGGAGCGGGGGGAGCGCAGGAAGGGAAGGTCCTATCGCCCAGATTGGGGCCTCTATCGGATCTGCTTTCGGCCAGTTCTTTAAATTTGACGAGAGAAAAACAAGGATACTTGTTGTAAGCGGATTATCCTCTGGTCTTTCTGCCGCGTTTAATACACCGCTTGGTGGTGCAATATTTGGTTTCGAATTGATTCTTGCTGATTTTTCTCCGCTAAGCGTAATACCGATTGCACTTGCCTCCGTAATCTCAGTGAGTTTTTCCAGGGCTGTTTTAGGCCAAGAAGCGATGATACACGCAATACCTTTTGCCTTTAATCCGGCAGAGGTACCATTTTACATCCTGCTTGGTGCAGTGACCGGTGTTGCCTCATATGTATTCATTAAAGTATTCTACTTAATTGAAGACAGTTTTGAAAAGGCTAAGATTCCATTTTATTATAAGCCAGCTATTGGTGGACTTTTAACAGGTTTAATTGGATTTTCATTTGTTCGGTATGGAGTTTTAGGCGGTGGCTTTGAAGGGATAAATGCGGCACTTTCTGGAAAGATTGGACTATCGCTATTATTACTTCTTTTTGTAGCAAAGATGCTTGCAACTTCATTCACATTGGGTTCAGGCGCTTCAGGTGGATTATTTTCACCATCCCTATATCTAGGATCAATGATTGGAGGTGCCATGGGGTTAATCTTTGTTCAGCTTGCACCAAACGTAGTAAGCTATCCAGAAGCATATGCACTTATTGGAATGGGGGCATTTTTTGCAAGCGTTGCAAAAGTTCCATTGACATGCATAGTCATGATCCCAGAGATGACCTCAGACTATTCAATTATACCGGCCATAATGCTTTCAGTCATGGTAAGCTATGGGGTTTCGATAATTTTCTTAGGAAGGTCATCAATAGACACGATAAAGCTTGATAGAAAACTATCAACGGTAAAGTCGTTTTCTAAGGATTTAAACGATGTCCGGGCCAAGGATATAATGTCCAAAGAGATAATTTCAATGGACCCAAACATGCCGCTTACTAAATTTTGGGACTATGTTAAGAAATACAAAAAACTTGGGTTTCCCGTGATAGAAGAAGGGGAGCTTTTAGGTATCATCTCTAATAACAAAGTCAAAAACATAGATAGTAAAAAGATACCATTCCTAAAGATCAGGGACGCAATGTCCCCCCCAAACTATGTCCTTCCTTATGATACAGTGCCCAAAATCTTGGGGATAATGGACGAGAGAAAATGCGGGAGGGTTATAGTATTAGATCCAATCTCAAAAGAGATTTATGGGATTATTACAAAATCTGACCTCTTAAAAGCATATAGAATCGCAAAGGACATTGGAGATGATGAAGATAAATTCAAAATCTCGGATGGGTTTGAAAGAGAAGTATCAACTGTATCTCACAAAATATATGACAAGATTAAATGGCAAAAATAAAATAACTTTTTAAACTAGAGGATTCTCTTTGGGGCAATGAAAGCTAATGATATCTCTTTAGGGATTATATTTCTATCATTTATTATCGGTGCGTTTGCTTATCAATATCTACCAGATATTATGCCCACCCACTGGAATGCCCAAGGCGAGATTGATGGATACATGGACAAATTCTGGGGAGTATTTTTACTGCCTACCATCTCATTTGGCTTATTTGTGCTCTTTACATTTATCCCAAAGTATGACCCAAGAGGAAAAAATATAGAGGATTTTGATAATTATTATAGAGGGATAATTTTAGTTACAATAGGATTCCTTTTTTACCTATTTATTCTATCTTTACTGGCTGGGCTTGGATACAAATTCAATATGACCCAGATGCTAAGCCCTGCTTTTGGGGCCCTATTTTTTTATATGGGTGTTGCTTTGGAAAAAACAAAAAGCAACTTCTTTATTGGTATCAGAACACCTTGGACAATAAGTGATGATCGTGTCTGGGAAAAGACCCACAAACTCGGTTCAACGCTTTTCAAAGCCTCGGGGATAATAGCCTTTTTTGGAGTATTCTTCAAAGATATAGCATTTCTCCTTATGATAGGGCCGATCCTAGTCGTATCTGCATACCTTGTTGTTTACTCGTATGTGGAATACAGAAAACTCCATAAAGGTGAATAATTGGATTTTTTAGAACTTTGCGAAAAAAGGTACAGCTGCAGGAAATACCTTGACAAAGCAGTTGAAAGGGAAAAGATTGAGAGGTGTCTTGAAGCTTCAAGACTTGCACCTTCTGCAGTAAATGCCCAACCATGGAGTTTCATAGTAGTAGATGATCCAGAACTGAAAGAGAAAATTGCAAAAGAGACATTTGACGCGGTAGCTTCATTCAACAAATTCACACTTGCCGCGCCCGCCCTTGTTGTTGTAGTAAATGAGAATCCAGTTATGACAAGCTTTCTTGGAAGATTTACCCAAGGAAGAGATTATAGTCTCATGGACGCTGGAATTGTATCCTCACACTTCTGCCTTAAGGCGACAGAAGAAGAGCTTGGGACATGTATCTTAGGCTATTTTAACGAAAAGAATGTTAAGCAGATTTTAAAAATCCCGGGAAATAAATCAGTTTCACTTATTATAGCTGTTGGGTATCCGGCCGATTCCCCTAAAAAGAAAAGCAGAAAATCTATAGAAAAGATAAGAAGATACAATATCTAAAAATTATGAGTCATTTACAAAATCATTTTCTATCGAAGGGTTAGTTTTATTGTTCTTCGTAATATTATTTACCCAGGACTCCATGAAATTGTGTAATTTATCAAATATATGGGAGGATATTTCAATATCAAGCTCTATTATCTTTTCATAGTCCTCTCTTGCCCTCTCTTTGGATCCCTGCTCAAAGAATGTATTGCCGCGCTGGAAATATGCATCTTTAAACGTAGGATCAATTTCTATCGCTTTTGTAAAGTCACTGATTGCGTCATCGTATTTGCTTTCTTTGATATATGCCTGACCTCTGTGGTAGTGGGCTTCAGCAAAATCATTTTTTAATTCAATTGCCTTTGTAAAGTTAGAAATGGCCTCTAGATATGCCCCACTTTTGAAAAATGAAAGCCCTACAAAAAAAAACTTCTCTGATGCCTTTTCGTAGTAATGAGCATCATCTTTTGAATTGTCGTCAGAAAATATGTTGTCGATTTGAAAATCTTTTATTTTAAAGCCGCATTTGAAACAGTAGTTAGATTCCTCGGGAAGTTTTGTCCCGCACTTAAAACAGTTGGTAATGTCTTCCAAAATAGAACCCCTAGTTATATCTGTATTTTGCATTTTCTAAATCCAATATATAAATATTTTGTAAAATTTAATAAGTAATAAAATGTAGACTAGGAAATTATAACTCTATATGTTTGTAGCAATAGAACGCGTAATTTGTATTAATTATATAAAAAATACTGTAGATTATCTTAATAAAGTGATAATTGGATATAAAAACTATCAGCTAAAATCGACAACTTTATAAACTAATTACATATACTATGTTTAGGGCCTGTAAAAGGGTCAAATATATAAAGGAGTAATAAAAATGTATGGCGAAAACCGAGGCGGCTACAACAGACCACCTCGTGAAATGCACAAAGTAACATGTGCAGCTTGTGGACAGGAAACTGAAGTACCATTTAAACCAGATGGCACAAGACCTGTTTACTGTAGGGATTGCTACCAAAAGAAGAATCCAAGAAGATATTAAGTAGTAGAGTTTTTTTGTAAAAGGTTATTTCTAATCACTATAGGAAAAGTCCTTTTATTTTTTATATTTACAAATTCTTATTTTAGAGTTAATTTAATAGTGGCATTATTCTGATTGAAAGCTTTTTAAACAGAATATTTATCGTCTGAATCGTAAACAAAAGACATATAAATAGATATTTAAAAGCCTAATAAACTCGCTATTATTGGAGGATTATCATGTCGAGAAACAAAGGACTCGGAAAAAAGAAGAGACTAGGTAAGGCCATGAATCAAAACAGAAGAGTCCCTGTTTGGGTATGGGCCAAAACTAAATTAAAAATTAGATCACATCCAAAAAGAAGAAATTGGCGAAGAACTTCTCTTAAGAAGTAGAGGTGAGAACTTTGGACAATAATGAAGAGAGATTATATGTGGTACCCTTAAGGAAAGTTAAAGAAGCCCCAAAAGGACAGAGAGCTGCAAGAGCAACAAGAGCCTTGAGAGAGTTTGTTGTTAAACATTCAAAATGTGAGAATGTAAAGATTGACAAATCCTTAAATGAGAAACTCTGGGAAAAAGGCATTGAGAGTTCTCCTTCAAAGATTAAAATTAAGATAGTAAAGGGCGAAGAAGGGGAAGAAGAAAAGAGAGATGTTGTTACTGCTTATCTTGCGGAGTAAAGTTAATGATAAGACAGTTGAAGATCAGTGGCAATCCGTTTGTTGGTATATTCAGTTTTACTAATAACAATGTAACTATCGTAAGAGAAGATGTTGGGGAGCATGCCGGAATTATAAAGGAAGCTCTTGGAACTGAACTTATAATGAGCACAATTGCCGCAACTGATCTAGCGGGCATTTATATTGCAGGTAACAATAATGGGATTATACTTCCTTATGTAATTGAGGACGAAGAGCTTCAATTAATAGAGGATATGGGGATAAATAACTGCATCCTAAACACTAAGGAAACTGCAGTTGGAAATCTTATCCTTTCAAATGACAAAGGAGCGATAATAAGCCCAATATTGACAGACGAGCAGAAGCTAATTGAAGATGCACTAGGTGTTGAAACAACTATCGCTTCCATAGGAAATCACAAATATGTTGGCAGTGTAGCAAGGACAAACAACATGGGATGCCTTGTCCACAAAGAAGCAAAGGAAGAAGACATTTCCCTTATAAAAGACCTGTTAAAGGTCGATGTAAGGATGTCAACTCTAAATAGGGGAGTTTCCTATATTGGGGCCTGTATTATAGTAAATGATAAAGGGGCAGTTGTTGGAGAAACAACAACAGGTATTGAATTAAGTTATGTTGAAGACATAATGGGCGTATGAGGTGAATCTTATGATGAAAACCTATACAGTTGAAGGTATTATTAAACTAAGAACTAGCACAAAACATTTTGTTAAAGAATTTAGTGGCACAAAGGAAACGGATGTTTTAGAGGACATCTATGCCAAATTTGGATCAATTTACGGATGTAAAAGAAGAAACATCGAAATAAAGAGTATAGAAGAAAAAAAAGGGGATATGTAAATGGCAGGCGAGGAAGAAGCCTTAAGGAAGCTTAGTTCTGAACTAAACTACCTAAATGAGCAGTCAAAAGTACTCTCAAACAATCTGTCATTGCTATCTTCCCATAGAAACGAGCTTGCTCTTTCAAAGATAACACTTGAAGGCCTAAAGGGCGTAAAGAAAGGAAATGAAATCCTGATACCAATAGGCGCTGGGAACTTTGTAAAAGGGACTATCACCGATGTCAATACTGTGATAACTACCCTAGCAAGGGATGTCACAATGGAAAGGAGTATTGACGAGACAATTTCAAAGCTTGATGAGACCCTAAAAGAGGTCGAAAAAAGCCTAGGCCAAAACGAGGCAACACTCCAGAATATCAGTGCTAGAATGAACGATATAGAAATGCAGGCCGACGAAATCATCCAGAAAAAACAATAAATATTTTTTTATAAAATAACTCTTTTCTAATTTATCATATTAATAGAAAAAATTTTTTAATAAAAAATTAAAAGATTATTTTAGAAGATCGTTGTATCTGTTTTCCTTTCTCTTCTTCCAGCCGCCTTTGTGATAAGCATAGCTTACTATCAAGGGCATGGCAACTGTAGCTTCTGCATAGACCATCTGTTCACTGCCACTTTCAACCTTACCCCATGAGTGTGCTTCCTTTAGAGTAGAGCCTGAAAGTGCCCCGTCCCTCTCGTCGGCTACTGTTATCTGGATTGCGTATTTAT
This sequence comes from uncultured Thermococci archaeon, assembly GCA_964521515.1. Classification (GTDB taxonomy): domain Archaea; phylum Methanobacteriota_B; class Thermococci; order Methanofastidiosales; family Methanofastidiosaceae; genus Methanofastidiosum. Next base: position 8,851 of record CAZFRW010000001.1, on the reverse strand, counting down.
GCATGTTGACCTCTTTCCCAAGCACATCGGCTGCAACTGGTACATCCTGAGCAAAGTTTTTTGGAACGCCTCCGCCTATCATGAAAAGGCCAGTGTCTTCTGAAGCCATCTTAATCTTTGTAAGTTCAAAGAAATCCTTTGCGCTGTCAATTGAAACCTTGGGCTTGTTTCCCCTATTGTTCTGGTGGTAAACAAGACCAAACCCGGCGCTGCAGTCAGAAAATGCTGGAACAAATATAGGAACTCCCTTCTTGTATGCCTCAAGCACTATAGAGTCTTTAACTTTGGCTCCGTGCTCATCAAGATACTTTCCCATTGCAACGATAAACTCTCTTGAAGAGTATGGTCTTGGCTCAAGTGAATCTGCTATTTTTCCGATAGTCATGTCACATACCCTAAGATCATCTTCGTCTATATATGTGTCATAAATCCTATCAATGCTCTGCTTTCTTAGGATTTCATCATCGATAAAAGGTGTCCCCTGGTAGTGCTTAAATCCTAGAGCTTCAAAGAACTCCTGGTCGACAATTATTGCACCTGTAGAAACAATTGCATCGACCATGTTGTGCTTTACCATATCATATACGACTTTTTTTAGACCTGCGCTAAAAATGGATCCGGCAAGACACAAGATTATTGAGCAGTCCTTATCCTCAGTCATCTTTTCAAGTATATGTGAGGCTCTTGCAAGATTTTTAGCCTGGAAGGCCATCTTTGAAAAAGCGTCAATTATCTCTGTCGAGTCAAAACTTTTAATATCTATATGTTCTATTTCCTTACTTAATAGTTCTTTTTTCTTCATAGAGCAAAGGATTATATTAAACCTTAAATATTTTTCGCTGTAAGAAATTTTATATAATTAAAGTGTATAGAATTTGTGATAACATGACAAAGATAGGCATTATAGGTGGAAGTGGGCTTGACGACCCAGAACTCTTGAAAGACTATGAAGAGATTGTTATGAGGACAAAGTATGGGAAACCTTCAAGTTCTTTTATGACAGGGACAATAAAGGGCAAGGATGTGGTAATCCTAGCAAGGCATGGTAGGAACCATTCGATTTACCCGTCAGGAGTAAATTACCGGGCGAATGTACTGGCATTAAAAAATATCGGTTGTACCCATATACTGGCAACAACGGCCGTAGGCTCATTAAGAGAAGAGATTCACCCAGGACACCTTGTTTTCCCAGACCAGGTTATTGATTTTACAAAGAAAAGAGAGTACACTTTTTTTGATGAGAAAAAGGTTATACACACACCAACTGCCGACCCGTTTTCAGAAACTTTGAGAAATCACTTAATTGATAGTGCTAAAAAACTTAAGTTAAATTACCATTCTAAAGGAACTGTTGTTACAATTGAGGGCCCAAGGTTTTCAACTAGGGCGGAGTCCCATATGTTTAGGATGCTCGGTGCCGATGTGATAAACATGTCAACGGTCCCCGAGGTATTCCTTGCAAAAGAGCTTGAAATGGAATATGCTACGGTAGCGATGTCAACAGACTATGACTGCTGGAAGGAAAATGAAGAGGCTGTGACTTTTGAGATGGTACTGGAAATTTATAAGAAGAACTCGGAGAATGTAAAGAAACTTATAGTTGAAACTATTCCAAAAATATAGAAGGTGATTGTACGGATAAGAGAGTAGATAGCATTAGAACTAAGATAAGAACAATACCGAATTTCCCAAAGGATGGAGTGATGTTCAGGGATATTACAACTTTATTAAAGGATAAAGACGGATTAAAGGATACCATAGATATTATTTATGAAAAGTACAAGGATAAGAAGATTAAGCTTGTTGTTGGTATTGAGGCTAGAGGGTTCATCATTGGTGGCGCTGTTGCGTATAAGCTTGGCGCAGGTTTTATTTTGATAAGAAAAAAGGGCAAACTCCCACACAAGACTGAAAAACATGAGTATGAGCTTGAATATGGAAAAGACTCTATAGAGGTCCACCTTGATGCTATAATGAAGGGGGATAATGTGTTACTAGTTGACGACCTGATAGCTACAGGCGGCACTGCATTGGCAGCGTGTAAGCTCATAGAAAAGCTTGGTGGGAATGTAGTTGAGACAGCCTTCATAGTGGGACTTCCAGAGCTTGGCGGTATGAAACGTCTAGAGAACTACGGCGTTTTCACAATTGTAGATTTTGAAGGTGAATAAAAAAATTATTTTTATTTTATTAAATAAGAAAGAAAAATAAAATTATTTTTTAATTGGCTCTCCAAAACATCTGTCCCCGGCATCTCCAAGCCCTGGAACAATGTAGTTCTTTTTATTGAGTTTTTCATCAATTACTGCTGTGACAACTTCTACGTCTTTGTGCTTTGCTAGTATTTCCCGAATACCTTCAGGGGCGCTTATCACTGCAACGACAATAATCCTCTTGAAATCCCCTCTGCCCTTTACTTCATCGATTATTCTGCATATTGTGTGGCCTGTTGCAAGCATTGGATCTCCTATCATAATGATGTCGTTTTTAGTTGTTTTTGGCACTTTTACGTACTCAACGCTTATCCTAGATTCAGGTGCGGGACCTCTCCATGCACTTATTATGCCGGCCCTTGCCTTTGGAAATACCTTGTAAAACCCTTCTATGAAAGGAATTGCCGCCCTTAGGATATTTATCATGACTATGTTATCCTTATCGGATATCCTGATTCCCTTTGTCGGGCAAACAGGGGTATCTATATCAATCACTTGATAGTCAAATGTCTTGGATAACTCGTACCCCATATATCTCCCAAGCTTGTTCAATCCTTTTCTGAATTTTATCGGATCGGTATCCTTATCTCGAAGTTCATCAACAAGTTCTTGTATAGCCAAATTTTGCTTAAAAGAAATTACTCTACTATCTTTTTCAAGGTCTTCTATACCCATCTGCTACACCTATGAAGGTAGCAAAAAATAGTATTTAAATGTTAGTATCAAGAATGCGCCATAGCTCGTCTTGAGAGATTCTTTCGTGACTTCTCTTTTCTTTGGTAATCTTTCCTATTACAGTTGATTTGATATTCTCTTTTTCAAGAGCCTTCATTATCTGTTCTGTTCTCTCTTTTGGAGACACGATCATTAAAGCGCCAGATGATATAAGTGCGAAAGGATTTATTTTTAGGACGCCGCATATCAATTTAGTTTCGTGATACAAATTGACATTATCTTGGTAGAACTCAAACCCTTTGTTTGATGCGTCTGCCATTTCATGTAATCCCCCCAAGACCCCCCCTTCAGTTGGGTCGTGTAACGCTACCGCCCCAAGAGAAGATGCGATTAAAGCCTCTTTGACAACTGAAAGCTCTTTTATCATTCCCATTGCGCTTTCTAATAGTCCTTCGTCAAGAAACTTGGACAGGTACTCATACTTTGATTCTGCCAAAATTGCAGTGCCCTCAATGCCGGCGCCTTTTGTAAGTAGTATGTCGTCACCCTCATTTGCACCGCTTGTTGAAACATACCTATCTGCAAATCCAATCATAGTGCCTGATAGTATAAGGTCTGACACTTTAGAGGATATCTCTGTGTGTCCGCCGATTATTGATACCTCTATCTCCTTTGCTGCCCGCTCTATGTCTTTTGAGATTTTTTCTAGCTCTTCTTCTGTTGTGCCCTTTGGCATGATTATTGTGGAAAGGAAAAACATCGGCTTTGCGCCCATTGAGGCAACATCGTTTGCGCAGACATTTACTACATGAAAACCTGCATTCTTTCCAGCACCAGTAATTGGATCCTGGGATACGACCATTTTACCTGGAAACTTTGAAACGTCAATTACTGCGGCATCAATCCCAACGTTTGGCCCAACAATGACTTCCTTCTGTACACTTCCAAGATAGGGGAATACCCTTTTTGAAAGTATGGAGCCGTCAACCTTGCCGTCGGGTAAGAATCTCATGAAGCCTCTTTGCACTCTATTTTAAAAAGGTTACCACTTAGAAAGCCTTATAAACTGCGTTAGGAAAGGTGCTCTACAGTCATTAAGGTGATTATTATGGCAGGACTTAGACCTTCAAGAATTGACAGAATGATAAACAGGCCTAATTACACAAGAAGAGAATATGTAAGGGCAGTTCCTGGAATTAAGGTAGTCCACTTTGATATGGGAGAGCTTGGAAAGAAGTTTCCCTATGAAGTTTATATGGAAAGTAAGAATGCTTGCCAGATAAGGACAAATGCTATGGAAGCATCAAGGATTGCTGCAAACAGATACCTCATGAAAGTTCTTGGAAAAAGCAAATTTTACTACAAGATACGAACTATACCTTTCCAGATAATTAGAGAGAACGCAATGGCTTCTGGTAAAAAGGCCGACAGATACGGTAACGGAATGAGACTTTCCTTTGGAAAGCCAATAGGTAGTGCTGCGAGAGTGGGAAGAGGGCAGAGAATAATGTCCATCTGGGTTGACAAAGAAGACGTTGAAGAAGCAAGAATCGCTATGAGAAAAGCGGCTATGAAGCTACCAACTACCGTAAAAATAGACGTCGAACAAAGAAACTAATATTTTTTAATACTTTTTTAATTAAAAATTTTAAAATAAAATTTAATATTATCTAGTTAGATTAGTGTAATCTGAGTAGCCATCTGTTAATGCGTATATGTTATTAAAGTTTCTATCAGCTAAAAACTGTGCGCCGCTTGCGGACTTTTGACCAGTGTTACAGTACAGTACAACTTTCTTATCCTTTGGTATCTGAGTTATCATGACACCTAGCTTATTGTAAGGGATGTTGACTGCAATAGGTATGTGGCTTTCTGCATACTGCTCTTCAGTTCTGACATCGATTAGGTAGATATCTTCCTTGCCATCAATCATCTGCTTTAGCTGAGAAGACGAAAGTGTTTTGTAAGTTGATGCTGTAATTGGCTGATTTGTTATTTTAGAGATGACCTGAGAGATATGCTGATCGACCGCTACCTTTGTGTAGTCTCTGTCCGAGCCTGCAAGGACGAACACCTTCTGTTTCATCTTGAAGAAGTCACTTGTTTCATAAAAAACCTTATAGTTAGCGTTTCTAAGTGCATTCTGGTCATTTTCTGAGAGTATTCTTTTGGCTAGGTCACCAGTGTGCTCTTCAGCATCTGGCCCTCCAAGTATTATTATATAGTCATATGTAGAGTAACCAGTATCTTTCACTCCAAAATAATCAACCATCAGGTTGTTCTTCTTAAGTAAAGAAACAAGATCTGGGCTCATCCCTAGATCTATGCTGTTTGCAACTAGAGCAACGTTTCCTTGTGCTATTGCTCCGGGCACAAAACTAAAGGATAAAGCCAATAAAAGGAGTATTGAAATTGTTTTCCTTCTCATTTTAATCACAAAAGGTAATTTTGAAAATCAAATATAAGAGTTTCTGTTATTAAATAAAAATAAGTAAAAAATAGAATAAAAAAATAATCTAAATTAAATAACGTTGCATCCTTCTAAATCTGGATGATTCTTACATCTGTTATCTCTTAGTATTGTTAAGAACTTATTAACTGGAAGTTTCTCGGAACACGGCAATTCTATTACGGTGGGGCCCCCTACTTTTTCGATTCCATATATATTGTCGTATATCTTATTACATTTTAGTGTTACTATACTATCATCTGTAAGTTTTGTCTTGTTTACGTATCCAACGGCTACGCCAGTGGTGTTTTTAGTTATTGTGTTACCTGTAATATAAGCTGTGGACTTTGGCCCATATGCAGCGGTAACTAGTATTCCTGCAGATCCCCAATCTGTCTCATCTCCCTGATACTTTGATATATGATTATTTTCAATGTAAGCTAGACCGCTTCTTCCTACTTCTACACCATATTGTAGCCAATCTCCTACTCCAGAACCTTCTAAAATATTATTAGAAATTCTAGCTATGTTACCTTGACCACCTACATATACACCTATCCTTTCTATATTGATAAATTTGTTGCCAGATATTTCCCACTCTTGACCGGTAGTTTCATGCCATACCCTTATACCTATGCCTCTATATTGTTTTTCGCGTATATTTTTAATGATACAGTTTGTAATACTTCCACTACCCCTAGTTGTAATGGCTTGATATATGTTGTATCCAGTGCCATCGAAGGTAAGATTTTTTATATGCACGTCAGATGCTTGAATAGATATCCACTCAGTGCCATCTGCAGCGGGCATAATAATTGTTGTTGATTTATCTGCGCCTTGTAAGGTTATAGCTTTAGTAATAGTAATAGTTTCAGTATAAGTTCCTGCTGGAACAATCACAGTCCCCCCAACTGGAGCTGCGTCAATTGCACCTTGGATAGAGTATGCACTTACTGGATTTACTATCGTCAATATTGATACTATTAATAAAATTCCTATAATTATCGATTTTATTTTTTTCAATTTAATTCACCTCAATTTGATTTATAGTTGTATAAATTAGCCTTTTCCCGATATATAAGGATATAGAAAAAAATATGGAAAATAGGGAAAGGAATTATAAAATTATTTTTCCTTTTTCAGTGAGTTCTATATTTTTATTTCTCCCTTTTCTGTGAACAATCACATATTTATTAGACTCAAGATATTTTATGTTCTTCCTGACAGTTGGTCTTGTCATTGTAAGTTCCTTTCCTATGCTTGAGTAAGAGGGATTTACCCCAATTTTGTTCTGATTCAGAATATAATATAATATCTCAAGAAACTTATGATCTATGGTGTCAGATGCTTTTGGATTAATGGATTTTGTTTCCTTCTCTAAAAGCTTAATCTGTTTTAAGTCAATAGTGTTTTTATCAACTGAAAGAATGAGAATAGTCTTACCAAAATAAACAATCTCTCTTAGTTCATTGATAAAAGTATATAACTCCTTAAATCCATTGTTAATTAAGAGGTAGTCTATGCTATCTAACAATATGACAGTCTTACTATTTATATTGGAAATAAAATCCTTTAATTTTGTTAAATCCGTTGGAAGTCTCTCCGCACCTTCTCTTTTTGAAAGCCAGTAGAACTCAAAATTAGTGTCTTTAAAATCGAAGTATCCACTTTCTTCCCTTGATATTATAACTCCCTTGTAACCTATATTGACAAGCTCTCTAAATGCCTCAAAAGGAATTCCGTTTGAGGGCTCCTTTGAAAGATATAAGTTACCGTCATCAAGATCGTATTTCAACAGTTGTTTCTTTAGATCTTCCTCTTTTTTCCTCTGCTCACTAATGTCTCTTACGATACAGATTGTTGATTTTTCGCCCTTAACTTCAATCCTACTAAAACTCACTTCTACTGGGAATACCTTGCCATTTCCTTTCAAGAAGTATGTTTCAAATAATAGGCCTTCACCTATGAAATCTCTAAACAGAATATGTTGCAACCTGTTCGTTTCAAGCGGCGACGAAAGGTCAAATATGTTCATATTGTCGAGAAGTTTTTCTTTTGTGTATCCCAGCATCTTTATAGTTGCCTTATTTACATCTTCTATATGGAAATCATTGTTAAGAATAATTATGGATTCGTTCGCATTCTCAAACAGCGCCTTAAATTTAATCTCAGAGTACTTTATCTTTTCTTCAAGCTCTCGCTTTTCCGTTATATCGTTTCCTACTGCTAGGATTGCAGCAAGGTTTCCTTTATCATCGTAAATCGGCTTGTTCCCCCAGTATACCCAAACTTTTTCACCGTTCTTCTTGATGTTTTCATTAATATGCACACCGAACTCTTTGATGTTTGTATGGATGTTATTGACAAGATTTCTAAGGTCTCTTCCATTTGACTCAATTTCTGGTGTTATTGTATCATAAACGTTCTTTCCGATCAACTCATCTTTTTCGTATCCAAAAAATGATAATCCATATTCATTCATTGAGAGAATCTTGCCCTTGTTATCAAACACAAAGATGATGCTATTGGCTGATTCTACTATCTCTTTATATTTTATCTCACTGTTCTTTGACTCTTCTTCAGCTCTTATCCTTGAGATGGTTCCAGCTACCTTATGCGCCAAGAGGACTAAGAACTTTTTTGAAATGTCTGAGATATCAGTAGATTTGTGATTTCCAAATCCTAGCAATCCCCTAAGTTCATTTTTGTAAAACACAGGGATTAAAAAAAAAGATTTCAATTTCTCTTTGTCGGTTAGGATGTGTACCCTTTCTTTACTTATTTTGTCCTTATATTCAGGTTCTTTGAGGTATAAAGGCTTCCCATGCCTTAGATCTCCAATCCCATCCAGCTTTTTTGAGATTCTAGAAACTCCGTCTAAAAATTCCTTTGATAGATTAATATACACCCTAAGTAAATATTCATTAGTCTCTTTTTCGAATATATAGGCGCAACTACAATCAACATCTGCCAATAAGGCCGTCTTTAATGCTTCTCTCAAAGCTTCATCTAAATCGTGAATTTGACAAAGCTTTGATGCAAGCTGTGACTGCGCCTCAAGCAGGACCTCTGTTCTTTTTATATCAGAGATATTCCTAACGAGGTGTATGATCCCATCAAGCTTCCCATCTTTGATGATAGGTGATGAACTAACTTTGACTTGGAGCCTCTCTCCGTTCTTTTTAATATACTCTATCTCATAGAAAAATACACCCATATCCCCATTGAGTCTTTTCGCCTGGATCTCTGCCATCCTACCATAATATTCGGGTGGGATAAGCTGGTTAGGGTCCATTTGTAATAGCTCTTCTTCAGAGTATCCACTTTCCTTGATGCCAGTTTCATTGATGTAGGTTATTTTTCCCTCGGCGTTATGGATAAAAACCATGTCTGGGGCATTTTCTATTGCAAGATTATACCATCCCTTGACAAGGTCAGATTCGTTGTATTGATGCAGGCTAGCAGATTTCATTGATACCCTCGCTTTTGAATTTTAAAACGAATATGCTCCCTT